>NZ_JBWQXL010000055.1:0-41694 GCF_056620565.1 Nostoc sp. LEGE 12454 | reverse complement strand
GTTATTTACTGGGATCTGCCGATCCTTTAGCTTTTTTGACTCCGACTGCGCGGCAAGTTTGGGAACTTTTGCAAGGGCAGCCGGCGGGGGACTACAGTTTTGTTTACCTGCAACAAAAAGTCAAATCTGCTTATCGGGGAATTCGGGAGTTGTTGCGATTTGGTTTAGTAGAAAGCTACTTAGAACCACCACGACTGACTCGACCAAAATTGCAAAAAGCAGTTACGCTCACAGGTACAATTGACCAAGAGTTAACTACTCGCCAACGAGAGATATTAGAAGTGCTGCGGCGGCGCGGTGGCGAGTTATGGTTAAATGAGTTCTTACAGATTTGTAAAACAACTACCCCTACCCTGAAAGGGCTAGAGGAAAAAGGCTACATCGTCATCGAAGAACGAGAAGTTTTGCGAACCGAACAAGGCCCGACTTTAGTAGGCGATGGTGCTAAATCTTTAACTACAGCTCAAGCTAGCGCCTTAGCGACAATCCAGACATTAGATGGATTTGCTCAAGTTTTATTGCATGGGGTGACAGGTTCAGGAAAAACCGAAGTATATTTGCAAGCGATCGCACCTCTCCTCAATCAAGGTAAATCTGCCCTGGTTTTAGTCCCAGAAATTGGACTCACACCGCAGTTAACCGATCGTTTTCGCGCCCGTTTTGGTAATAAAGTCAGCGTCTATCACAGCGCCCTTTCAGACGGCGAACGTTATGACACTTGGCGACAAATGCTTACCGGAGAACCCCAAGTTGTCATTGGTACTCGTAGCGCCGTTTTCGCCCCTTTGCCCAACTTGGGTTTAATTATTTTAGATGAAGAACACGATAGCAGCTTTAAACAAGATTCCCCTATACCTACCTACCACGCCCGTACCGTTGCCCTGTGGCGAGCCGAATTAGAAAATTGCCCCTTGGTGCTGGGTTCCGCTACGCCTTCGTTGGAAACTTGGGTAAGCGTGGGGAGGCAGGGGAGCAGGGGAGCAGGGGAGCAGGGGGGTAGGGGGGTAGGGGGAGAATTTGTAACTCCTAACTCTTCACTCCTCACTCCTCACTCCTCACTCCTCACTCCTCACTCAGCACTCAGCACTCATTACTTAAGTTTGCCTGAGCGCATCAACTCCCGCCCTTTACCGCCTGTGGAAATTGTCGATATGCGGCAAGAGTTACAGCAGGGAAATCGTTCTATATTTAGTAGATCGCTGCAAGCAGCTTTAGAAGAGTTGCAAGAAAGAAAACAACAGGGAATTTTATTTATCCATCGTCGGGGACACAGTACTTTTGTATCTTGCCGCAGTTGTGGATATGTGTTGGAATGTCCGCACTGTGATGTGTCGCTGGCGTATCACCACACCGAAGAAAAAGCGCCGGAATTATTGCGGTGTCATTATTGTAATTATGCGCGATCGCACCCCAAATTTTGTCCTGATTGTAGTTCCCCTTACTTGAAATTTTTCGGTAGCGGTACTCAACGAGTCACGCAAGAACTAGCGCGACAGTTTCGTGACTTAAAATTTATTCGTTTTGATAGCGATACCACCCGCAATAAAGGCTCACATCGTACCTTACTCACTCAGTTTGCCAACGGCGAAGCGCATTTATTAGTCGGTACGCAAATGCTCACTAAAGGTTTGGATTTACCACAGGTGACACTTGTGGGCGTTGTCGCCGCCGATGGATTGCTAAATTTATCAGATTATCGCGCCAGCGAACGAGCGTTTCAAACCTTGACGCAAGTCGCTGGACGTGCTGGTAGAGGTGAAGATCCCGGTAGAGTGATTGTGCAGACTTATACTACAGAGCATCAGGTAATTGCAGCAGTGCGATCGCACGATTATCAATCTTTCTCTCAAGCTGAATTGGAACAACGCCAAGCACTCAATTATCCTCCTTATGGGCGGTTAATTTTGTTGCGTTTAAGTAGTCTCGACCCGATTCAAGTGCAAAATACGGCGCAAGTTATTGCTACAGCCTTGAGTACAGAAGAAGAATTCGAGATATTGGGCCCAGCACCAGCGAGTATTTTACGAGTAGCTAATCGTTATCGCTGGCAGATATTGATTAAATTTGCCCCCGATGCTTTACCGCGATTACCAGATTGGGAAGAAGTGCGATCGCTTTGTCCTTCGTCTGTAAGTTTAACTATTGATGTAGACCCGTTAAATATTATGTGATCGTTATGCGATCGTAAATTACTACCCCACCCAGTTGCGCACTTAATAAATAAAGCCGAATTGCTTGGTAATTGACTTAATCTCTGCATAATCCACCTTCAGATAGATGAGTGAATTAGAATATCATCTTATTACAAAGATAAAGCATAGATATGGAAAATTTTTTCATGATTTGCTGTCAAACTTAGATCGTGTTCGGCTAATTACTTAATAATAAAATCTCTCCATGTTCATGTTGAGTTTCACTATTTTTAAACACAACATAAATATGGATAAAATGTTGGATTTTGTTTTTCAAAAGTTACTTGCTTGGTTGTCGGGAAACCCCCAGATGTTTGCGGTAGCATCTTTAAGAGTTGCTGTGCCATTGCCGTACCACTTCGTGGAAGCAAGCTACGCCTAGCGTCTCCCTTTGGGAGAAGAGAAGGCTTTACGCTGCACTATCGCCCTTGCTGGCTCCCCAAAGTACAGATATTATAAACATCCAACTAACTTGATATTAGTTATCTATTAACAGCATAAATAAAAATGAACTCTGCCAACACCTATTCCAAGTTGGTTTCTGGTAATAATTTTGAAGATTTATTACTGATTTATTGCTTTTTACGTAATCATACCGTGGCAAGTTGAGGGATTAGAAAGTCCCCTTATAATTCTCTTAAAAAAAAGTTCAGGACTTATGTATAAAAAGTATTTTCCCAATACTTTTTATACAGTTTGGAGAAATGTGGTCCCTAAGACTTGCGGTCATTACGTTCGTTTATAGCCAGTGAAGGATTGCCAAGAATCATCATTGCAGATACTTGGCCAATGTTAATGGACTACTCACCTATCAACTACGAACACAACGGCAAGGCATACTATGATTTACAAGATCAAACCCAAAATACTGGTATTAGCAATTATTCAAGGGATTGCTTTTCAACCAAATAATGCTCCCGTACCATCTGGGTATATTAAAGATATCGGTCAAGCCTACAATGATACTAGAGGTTTTGGTTGGGTGCGTGAAGATAGCTTAAGCAATAGTACACCCACTCCCCTTGATATCCAACTCAATACACGCGATCGCAACCAAAGTAGCATCGATCGGCGACTAAATAGACTGATTCATCTGCAATATCCTCTTAGCAGTTCGGGACCAGGAGTCAAGATACCTGCTGCTTGGGAATATGCCCTATCTAATGCTTCGTACAATGTGACTGTTAGCGTCGGTGATGCTATTAATACTGTAAATAGTAAGCACCAGATCAATATAGAAGGGACGGCTGCTATTTCTGGCTTTGTACCAACGGCAACCAAAAAGTTTGCCGCAATTACCCGGATTGTTAATGTTGCCGATGGCAAGCTCACAATTGATGCTAAAGGTGGTAGGAATACCAAGCTCAACTATATTGCGATCGCACCAGGTAATCGTCCCTCGATCAGAACGACCAATCCCAATGATGGTCAGACAAACGTGTCACCAGATATCTCGATTACAGCAGACCTAAATCTTCCTAATAGTGGGATTGCGGTTAATACTATTTCTGCCTCAACCATTAAGCTGATCGATAGCACTACTAATACACAAGTCAATGCCAATTACAACACTTCCGGTGGTGGAGATGTGATTGTAGTGTCTCCGATAAATCGTCTCAAGAACAATACCAAATATTTGTTACAAATCACCGATGGGGTTAAAGATAGCAATGATGCTGCATTCTTACCCTATAGCATCAGTTTCACAACAGGCTCCTTTGTGAATCCAGTAAGCAATATTACTTTCGAGCAAGTCTCACTAGCGAATGTACCTGTCAAACCTTACACCACAGTAGTGATTGGGCCTGACAATAAACTCTATGCTGCTACCTTACTAGGTGAGATTTTGCGTTTCCCGATCGATGCTGATGGCACTCTGGGTACGCCACAAACGATTTCCTCATTGCAGACTGCAAATGGTGGTAATCGAACGATCGTTGGTATGCACTTCGATCCCTCATCAACAAATGCTAACAACCTAATTCTCTGGGTAACAAATAACTACTACTGGAATGGAACTGTTGATGCGCCAGAGTGGAGTGGTAAAATTACTCGTTTAAGCGGTACCAATCTAGAGACAGTAAAAGACTATGTGGTTGATTTACCGCGATCGAGCCGGGATCATCTAACCAATAGCATTGAGTTTAAGCCCAATGAGCCAAACGTGCTCTATCTGTTGCAGGGTAGTAATAGTAGTACGGGCGCACCAAACACTGTCTGGAGTAATCGTCCTGAGCAGTTGTTAACTGCTGCTGTATTACGAGTTGATCTGTCCAAAATCACCTCACCTCCTTTAAGCGTTAAGACGGAGGATGGAGGTACTTATAACCCCTTTAAAGCGGGCGCACCTGTAACTATCTTTGCTAGTGGTATACGTAATGCCTACGATCTGGTTTGGCATACCAATGGTCAGTTGTATGTGCCAACGAATGGTTCAGCGGCTGGTGGCAATACGCCAAATACACCGATCCCCCTACCTCTTGCCTGTCAAAACCGTATCGATCAAGCTACTAATGGGGCATATACTAGTCCATCTGTGCCTGCTGTTAGAAGTCTAGGTACGCAGCGAGACTTTCTGTTTCGCGTTGTTAAAAATGGTTATTACGGTCATCCCAATCCGAAGCGTTGTGAGTGGGTGTTGAGTGGAGGAAATCCTACAGCCGGTACAGATCCAGTTCAGATAAGTGAATATCCCGTTGGTACTCTACCTGACCGGAATTGGAAGGGTATTGCCTTCGATTTTGGAGAGCATTTTTCACCTAATGGCATTATTGAATATCGTAGTAATGTTTTAGGTGGTCAGCTGCAAGGTAAACTGCTGGTGACACGCTTCAGTTCAGGGAAAGACATCATTGTGCTAACACCAGGTGGCGCAAAGTTGGATATTATAAACTCCCAAACGGGTATTAGTGGTTTCACTGGTTTTAATCCAAGTCCATTGGATTTGGTTGAAAATCCCACGAATGGAAATCTCTACGTGGCGCAACTCAGTCAAGAGACGGGTATGGGCAAAATTACACTTCTGCGTCCACTTAATTAATATCACTACCGAGCGATCGCAATCAATTCATGCTTGTACCTGGGAAGGGTTTTTACTGAAACTGCAAGCATTCATTTTTGCATTTACTCTCCAACAAGCATTTATCTCATCAGTTAATTTTTCTACTTTTTTAGTTGACTCCCAATTACGGTTGCATTCTAGCGCAACCGTAAACTTTTTATGTGCATTTATCCAAATCACCGATTACGCAGCATCCAGAATTTTATAACCCCCAACTTGGGTTATTATGTTAATATTTATTATTCTCAACAATTCGGCCACACTAATTTTCTGCGAAGTTTTCGCAGAATTCAATTGAGTTCAAAAACAGCCCCAAAACATTAATTAGCAAATGTACAAAAGCCAGCAGCGGGATTTGAACTCGCGACCTTCCGATTACAAGTCGGATGCACTACCACTGTGCTATGCTGGCAAGTTTGACGATTACTCTTAATTAGCAACCACGATTTATTATTGTACCATAATTCATTTATTTGTCTAGCTGTAAATTCTAAAAAATATCTGCTTCATCGTAAATTAGGCTAAAAGACCAGAAATTTTAGCAATATCGCTGCTTTTGTCGCCCTAGATGGTTCTTCTGGCGTTGCCATTGTGATGAACCAGAAACAATCAAGCATTCTGAATCACTGAATAAAGTTGATAAATTAATATTTATAGCAAAAGCTAACTCAAATCCTGGGTTGAACCCAAAAATACCCGGCCAGTTCTAAAACTGTATTTTCTTGGCACGGTTGAATAAATGAACAGAAATATATAATTATTTTTTACAGATTACAAGCATGGCAGCATTGCTCGGACGAGATTTATTAAGTCTAGCGGACATCACTTCTACTGAACTTCAAGAACTCCTGCAATTGGCAACTCAACTTAAATCACAACAGTTGAAGTTGCAGTGTAATAAAGTTTTGGGGTTGTTGTTCTCCAAAGCTTCAACTCGCACACGCGTAAGTTTTACTGTGGCGATGTACCAACTGGGTGGACAGGTAATCGATCTCAATCCTAATGTCACTCAAGTTAGTCGCGGGGAACCTTTGCAGGATACGGCGCGGGTGTTAGATCGATATCTGGATATTTTGGCAATTCGGACTTTTGCCCAGCAAGATTTAGAAACTTTTGCTCACTATGCCAAGATTCCGGTGATTAATGCACTTACTGATACAGAACATCCTTGTCAGGTATTAGCGGATTTATTGACGATTCAGGAAACCTTTAACACCCTTGCTGGGTTAACTTTAACCTACGTGGGTGATGGGAATAATATGGCTAATTCTCTGATGTTGGGCTGTGCTTTGGTGGGGATGAATGTTAGAATTGCCACCCCTAGCGGATATGAGCCAGATTCTCAGATTGTAGAACAAGCAAGAGCGATCGCTAATAACAAAACAGAAGTCCTCGTCACTCACGATCCAGAATTAGCAGCTAAGGGTTCTGCTGTACTTTACACTGATGTTTGGGCGAGTATGGGGCAAGAAGCCGAAGCAGACAACCGAATGCCAATTTTTCAACCTTACCAAATTTCAGAGCAGCTATTAAGCCTTGCTGACCGAGAGGCAATTGTTTTACACTGCTTACCAGCCCATCGTGGTGAAGAAATTACCGGATCTGTTATTGAAGGTTCTCAATCACGAGTTTGGGAACAAGCAGAAAATCGCCTGCACGCCCAAAAAGCTTTGCTTGCTAGTATTTTAGGAGCAAAGTAGGGAATAGGGCACAGGGTATAGGGTATAGTTTTCTTGCTTGTAACCTGTACCCTCTAACGTGTAACCTGCAATATTCTTATTTGTCAAAAGGCAAAAGAGAAGAAAATAATTTTACTTTTGCCTTTCATATTTTTACTTTTCTCTTGTTATGGGGAGTTTTTTGTAGTACTAATGTTCTAGAGACATTTATAATTACTTCTCGGAAATTTATGGAACGTCTAACAGAAGCTCAACAAGAACTTTACGAATGGTTAGCAGAATACATCAAAACGCACCAGCATTCGCCTTCAATTAGGCAAATGATGCAAGCGATGAACTTGAAGTCACCAGCACCAATTCAAAGCCGTTTAGAGCATTTACGCACTAAGGGATATATTGAATGGACTGAAGGACAAGCGCGAACGATTCGGATTTTGCATCCTGTGAAGCAAGGTGTACCAATTTTGGGCACGATCGCTGCTGGTGGTTTAATAGAACCATTTACTGATGCTGTAGATCATTTAGACTTTTCTAATTTCGATTTACCTCCCCAAACCTATGCTTTGCGGGTAGCTGGCGATAGCATGATTGAAGATTTAATTACTGATGGCGATGTGGTATTTCTGCGTCCAGTAGCAGAACCTAATCATTTGAAAAATGGTACTATCGTCGCCGCCAGAGTCGATGGATTCGGTACGACATTAAAGCGTTTTTATCGCCAAGGCGATCGCGTTACCCTTAAACCAGCAAATTCTAAGTACAATCCCATTGAAGTCAGTGCTATACAAGTGCAGGTACAAGGTTCTCTCATCGGTGTTTGGCGAGGTTACAACTGAGTAATGGAGAATGGGGAGTAGGGAATGGGGATTGGGAAAGATAAGTACTAATGACCAATGACCAATGACCAATGACCAATGACTAAATAAATATGTACCTGACGAAAAATTCAGTGCAGCAACTGCCCACTTTCCGGTTAAAATTACCAATTGCAAGGGAAAGTAAGGGCAGTTATTACACTCCGCAACCATTACCAGGATGCCCAAGAATGCCTGTGTCTCTGCAATTGCGGCAATATCAGCGACAAGCGATCGCTAGCTGGTTTACCAACAATGGCAGAGGGACGCTGAAAATGGCTACTGGTAGTGGTAAAACAATTACTGCATTAGCGATCGCCTGTGAACTCTACCAGCAGATTAATTTACAAGTTCTGTTGGTAGTGTGTCCCTATCGCCATCTCGTTACTCAATGGGCGCGAGAGTGTGAAAAATTTAATTTGCAACCCATTTTAGCTTTTGAGAATTTACGCACCTGGCAAAGTCAACTTTCGACGCAAATTTATAATCTGCGTTCTGGTTCTCAACGGTTTGTCACGGTGATTACTACGAACTCTACTTTAATTGGAGATGGATTTGGGTCTCAACTTAAATATTTTCCTGCCAAAACTTTAATTATTGGAGATGAGGCGCATAATTTAGGCGCACCCAAGTTGGAAGAAAGTTTACCGCGCACTGTTGGGTTGAGACTAGCTTTATCTGCCACGCCGGAAAGATATTTTGATGATTTTGGTACGCAATCTTTATTTGATTATTTTGGCCCAGTTCTCCAGCCAGAGTTTACTTTAAGGGATGCGATCGCTCAAGGTGCTTTGGTGCATTATCTGTATTATCCGGTATTGGTAGAGTTAACTGAAGCAGAGAGTATTGCCTATTTAAAGTTAACTAAAAGAATTGGGCGATCGCTACTATATAGAGAACGAGAAAATGGCGAAGCGGGATTTGAAGAAAATGAAGACTTAAAGTCGTTGTTGATGAAAAGAGCAAGATTAATTGGTGCAGCGGAAAATAAATTAACCGCTTTGCATGAATTAATGACAACTCGCCGCGACACTACTCACACTCTTTTTTATTGCAGTGATGGTTCGCAAGATACGGGACAACGTTCATCCTTACGCCAACTCAAAGCTGTTGCTAAAATTCTGGGGGTGGATTTAGGGTACAAGGTAAGTACTTATACAGCTCACACAACTTTACAAGAAAGAGAAATTTTGCGGCATCAATTTGAAAGTGGTGAGTTGCAGGGTTTAGTCGCAATTCGTTGTTTAGATGAAGGTGTCGATATTCCGGCAATTAAAACTGCGGTGATTTTATCAAGTTCTGGTAATCCCCGTCAATTTATCCAGCGACGGGGGCGAGTTTTACGTCCTCATCCAGGCAAAGAACGTGCAACAATATTTGACATGATTGTTTTGCCACCAGATTTAGATAGAGAAACGATAGAAGTTGAGCGCAATCTGTTAAAAAAGGAATTGCGTCGCTTTGTGGAGTTTGCAGATTTAGCTGATAACGCTGGTGAAGCAAGAATGAAGTTACTTGATTTACAAAAGCGATATGGTTTATTAGATATTTGATGATGAACTATATAGTTGTATGATTTTGTAAAATTTTTCGAGTTTTGCAAAAACAAACATTAAGTATGAAATAATAAAATTATGAGTTAGATAATAATGGGATGTAAGTTGGTTTAAAAATTTTACTTACATCCTATTATCATCTAGATTGATTATATTAATAATAACAGAAGACAATTTAATAATAAAGTCTTTTTTCCAAGAAAAGTATAAATTAAAAAAAATAGTTTTTACAAAATTAAAGATAACGCTAACAGTGGCTTTACGGAGGCTATTTCAGGACTAGAGAAAGTTAAACTATAGAAAAAGTATATTTCCAAAACCAATATGTCACAAGAGGCAAATATTGATGATGTGCAGGAGCCAATAACCAGCGCTCCGCCGGAAGTACGGCAAATTATTGAGCGGGTATGGAAGCTGGAGAAAGGCCGGCTAGATAAGAAGATTAACAGCCATATAAATGATAATATTTTGGACATTATTAAGGAAGAGGTGCGATGAAGCTGACTTCAATAAAGCTATGCAACTTTCGCTCCTTTTATGGTACGACACCAGAGATGCTCCTCGCTGCTGGAGATATTCAAAACACAACGATTATTCATGGTAATAATGGCTCTGGAAAAACTAGTTTACTGAATGCCTTTACTTGGGTATTATATGAAAAATTTAGTGCAGCATTTGCGTCGATAGAACAGTTAGTTAATAAGCGTGCGATCGCAGAAACTCAAAAAGGTCAAGCTGTAGAATGTTGGGTAGAGATTGGCTGGGAACATGAAGGCAAACGCTATCGACTTAAACGTACCTGTCGGGGTTATAAAAACGAAGGTGATTTTGAGGCTGGGAAAACTCAATTAAGTATGTGGGTTGGTGGAGATGATGGTAAATGGAATATACAATATCAGCAACTCGACGATATAATTAATCAAATTTTACCCACTAGTTTACATCAATATTTTTTCTTTGACGGCGAACGAATTGAACAAATAACCCGTTCTGACAAAAAAGCTGAAATTGCTGAAGCTACAAAGATTTTCTTGGGTGTGGAAGTAATCAACCGTTCCATCAGACATTTGGGAGATGCTAAAAAAACTCTAGAAAATGAGTTGAAAGCTATTGGTGATTCTGAAACTAAACAACTTTTACGACAGCAAGAAAAAATAGAACGCGAACGCGAACGCATTACCAAACGGCAAGCTGAAATTAAAGAAGAGTTAGAATATCAACAAACTTTTAAAAAAGAGACAAGTAACCGTTTGCGAGAACTGAGTGCTGCTAAGGAATTGCAAGAAAGATGGCAGGATTTAGAATCACAGAAAGCGGCGAATCAAGAAGAATATAAAAAAACTAAAGAAGCGCTAAAAAAAGTTATTTCCGCGCGGGGTTATACCGTTTTACTCTCAGAAACTACATCCCAGTTTCGAGAAATTATCAATGATTTGAAGCAGCGCGGCGAGTTAACATCAGGAATTTCCCGGAAATTTGTAAATGATTTACTCAATTCTCAACGCTGTATTTGTGGTGCAGAGTTACACGAGGGTAATCATTCTCATACTCATGTAAGTACTTGGTTAAATAAAGCAGGTTCCTCAGCGGTGGAAGAAACTGCAATTCGGATGAGCGCTCAAGTAGATGAAATTGATAAGCAAGCCATAGGTTTTTGGGAAGAAGTTGATAGAGAACAAGCCAGAATTAATCAGTTAAGGCAAAGCATATCTCAAATTGAAGGCGATTTAGACAATATTCAAGAACGGTTGCGAAAAGACGCTAATGAAGAAATTAGCAGTTTGCAAAAACGCTTAGATGAAATTGAAAGTAAAATTGATGAGTTAAATCGAGAACAGGGTGCAAATCAGCAGCAAATTGCTCAACTCACAACTGAAATTGAAGGTTTAAATAAACAAATTGCCAAACAAAAGCTGAATGAAGACAAGCAAACTTTAGCACAGCGACGAATTAACGCCACTCAAGATGCAATCGAACGGTTAACGGAAGTTAGAAATCGTCAAGAACAACAATTTCGCCTGCAACTAGAAAAGCGAGTACAAGAAATATTCATGGATATTTCTGTAACTCCATACATTCCTAAAATTAGTGAAAAATATGAACTGACATTAGTAGAAAATACTACAGGTGTGGAAGCTCCAGTTGCAGCATCCACTGGCGAGAATCAAATTCTCAGTTTATCCTTTATTGCCAGCATCATTGATAAAGTAAGGGAATGGAGTGAGAAACGCAAAATGATGATGATTCCCGATAGTAGCACTTTTCCAATTGTGATGGATTCACCCTTCGGTAGTTTGGATGAGAATTCGCGGCGACATATTGCGAAGACAATTCCCCAATTAGCGAATCAGTTGATAGTTTTAGTCACTAAAACTCAGTGGCGGGGTGAAGTAGAAGCAGAAATGACAGACAGAATCGGTAGAGAATATGTGCTTACATATTATTCATCTAAGCCTGATTGCGAACAAGATTATATTGAGTTGGCTGGAGAAAGATATCCTTTGGTGAAACAAAGTCCGAATGAGTATGAATATACTGAAATTATCGCGGTTGAACGTAATGTTTAGAGGATAAAGTTATGGTTGCGAGTCCAGATGGAAATTATATGTCTCCCCAAGAATACCTGAAATGGGAAGAACACCAAGAAATTAAATATGAATATATTGATGGTGAAGTTTTCGCCATGACTGGGGGTACTCTTCCCCATAATGATATTGCTTTAAACTTAGCTTCAGCGTTAAAAAGTCACCTGCGAGGAAGTGGGTGTCGTGTGAATATGGCGGATGGGAAAGTAGGTATATCTGAAAAGGGGCCTTTTCATTATCCCGATGTTGTGGTGAGTTGCGATGAACGAGATAAACAAGCTATTCAATTTCTCCAATATCCTTGTTTAATTGTTGAAGTTCTGTCCCCAAGTACGGAAGCTTACGATAGAGGTACAAAATTTACGCGGTATCGTCGCATTGAGACTTTGCAAGAATATGTCCTCATTGATGCTGAAAAAATTGGTTTAGATTGCTTCCGGTTAAATGATAGAGGACTCTGGGAGTTACATCCTTATGAAGAGGGGGATGAAGTTCATTTAACTAGCGTTGATTTTCACTTTCCTATTTCTTTGGTTTATGAGGATGTTCAGTTTCTAACTTGAGTTTAGGGGAAACTACAGATGGTGGGAGAATAAGTAAAATTACATTTGGATGATTAAAAATGACAGCATACGAAAGAGAACAGTTAATTAAAGATATCAACGTACTGCTACATCAAGCTTATGACAGTACTTTAGTTGAAATTCACGCACTATTAAAAAGAATCGATGATGTAGACGATGAAGAAGACTTAAAAGCCATTAAAGAAGCTAGGGAAGATATACGCATTAATGGCACTGTGTCTTGGGATGAAATTCAAAAGGAAATAAGAAACGAAATAAACAAGGATGTTGCGTGAGTTACGAAGTTAAATTTTCAAGGGGTGCGAAAAAGCAGTTTAGGAAACTACCTATAGACGTACAACAGCGCATACAAACTAAAATCAACGACTTGGCAATAGAACCGCGTTCAAACGGGGTAAAAAAATTACAAGCTGATGATAATTCATATCGTATTCGAGTAGGAGATTATCGAGTTGTTTATGAAATAGATGATGATGTTTTAATAGTGACTGTAATTAAAATAGGACATCGTAGCGAGATTTATAAAGATGAAAGTTAGCAGAGTGTGGAATATCGGTGCGATGCCTACGGCGGCAAGCTACGCTAATTTTGGTAGGATTAGATCGTGCTAGTAATCCTGAAGAACCGTTTATCGCCGTGATGAGGTGGTGGAGGCTGAACCCGCAGTGCCACGATGGACTATGTTAGTGGATAATTTGTTTGTTTAAGCGATCGCTCACATACTAGTATAAAATAATGCGTTAATAATTACTATCACTTTTGACTTTCGGTTAAAATAGCAACAATGTAGATATTAAAACAATGGCTGCAAATAGAATCAGGGTTGCTAAAGATAAGGCTGAGTTGGTGAAATCTTTAGTCGCATCAAAAGACACAACTGGGCCTTTTCAGACTTATGTAGAAGTTATGGTGTTTGCAGCAGCATTGGGCGTTAAAAATAAAAAGCGCATTCCTTTAGACATAATTTCTAAAGATTTATCCCCACTGCGACAAGATTATTTTACTAGCAGCTTTACTCTATTAATTAATTTGTTGGCTATCACCGAAACAGAAAACATTAAGGTTATAGGTGATGATAATGTAGCAGACGAGCAACGCATTCACATTTTTGAAGAGTACGCTAATGCTGGTTTAGAGATTATACAAAATGAACTGCGTGGAGCAGTAGACTATTCAGAGCGACTTTTATTGATTCTTAGTTATGAGAGAACTAATACAGAGCAACAAGATGAGGAATTTGATCTAACCAAATTCCTATCTTGATTTTTAAGTAATGCTTAAAAGCAATAACTTTACATCCACCCCAGTGTAATTTTTACTGTTTTGACTGCATCTGTTACTGCACTAACAGTAGCAGATATTCTATATGGCTTGTCTGGATTTTTAGGTTGGGCATCTATTCTAATTACATTATCCTTCCAAAGTTGGTTTTCTCTTGACCAATCTAACTGTGCTAGTTGTGAAATTTTTTCTTCATTAAAATAATTGTTTTCTGAGTCATATATATAGTGCAATAAACGTCCTAAAACTTCCAATCCAACGCTTATACCAAGAATACAGTCTTCTTTAAATGCATTTACTTCATCTGTTGTGATTTCTTCAACAGTTGTATCAGCAATATACTCAGTGTTACTACATTCTGAGAAAAATTTATTAAGACAGATAACCAAAGCATCAGATGCTTGATAAACATCATAATCTCGAAGCTGATTACCTGGATCGTTAGTAAAAATGCAACTTACAAACCTAGCTATAAAATTGGTTGTGTAAATCAGCTTTTGTTTAGTTGCAGGACTTGATTTAATCTTCTCTGTCTTACCCTGAAACATTGGCACTCGTTTTATTAACTCTTTAGTAATGCCAACTCGACCAGAGAACTCCCCAAATGATAATAATAATGATTTATCTAGTTGTTTTGTTTGAGCCATGTCTCTGAAATCTGCCTGACACTGCTGAAAATCACCCTCTAAAACTAGAGTAATTGCAAAATCATCATTACTGATTAAGTGGCTTTCAGTACTTTCTATCAATTCGTGAATTGCACGTTTACGGTGTTGTCCATCAGTTATATCCAACTTGACTCCACGACGAATAACAACTAGACAAATACCTCTACTAAGTTCAAGAATTGTGATGTCTTTTGGAGCTACATTAGCAGTCAAAGTTCCTACAATCCAAGGTTTTTCTTTTCGAGAACGGTCAACAATATATTTTTTAATTTCATCAGCATGACCTTTAACCTCTGGGCGATTTTTACCAGAATCAGGATCATTCCCAGTGGATGGTTTAGCTTGGAGAAGACCAGAAAAGTCACTCGCAGGTACATTAATTTGCAGCATTGTCCGCTTTCCCTGCTGAAAAATCAGCCCTGGATAGCAGCGATCGCGATGATATTGTGAGAAGAATGGCTCAATAAAGGAGCTAAACTGAGCTTTTGTCTGAGGAGAAATGCTATTATTGTCGTCCTCAATCGGTTGAGCCATATAAATACCTAACATAAATTAGTAGATGTTAGCAAACATGATATGCAACCCTTATGGACTGTAGCATCGGTAAAAACCACACTGCAAAATCCCTACTTAACTTTGCTAGTTAAGAATATGTGGAAGTCCTACAGCTTTTGGTTCAACAAACTTGCCATCAAAACCTATAGTTTTATCTTCCACAGTCCTAGCATCTGCCAAAGCCTTACGAAGTTCGGCACGTTCCATCTGTTCCTGAATTCCACCCAGGATGTAAACCAATAATTTCGCCGCCAAATCTCGTCCAGCAACCTGCACCCGCTTTTTATTTGGGTCATACAAAATCCCATACCAGAGAGATTGGGGATATTCCATGCCACTAAAACCACCTTGCTGGTCAAACTTCCGCAGTTTCTTAAAAATATCTTCCAGAGAAAAACCTTTTTTAAAAACCAAAATTCCCAAAGCTTGGGCTAATGCAACTTGAGCAACTGGACGGAAAAGCATATTTCCTTCACCTCCATCCTTCTCAAAGCTGAAGCGCCGTAAAGCTGGTGTATCCTCGTGTTCTAAAATTTTATAACTAGAAAGACTTGCCAAAGAATCAAATAGCTTTTTAAATTCCTCAATTCCCTGCTCAAGTTCTTCATCCTCTGGACGCATGGGAATTAGACCTTTCTCCAAGGGTTTCCAGTGAGGGAACTTTTGAGCCAAATATCGCTCAGACATATCTTGCAGAGCTTGCAAAGTCGTCAAAACTGTAGAATTGGAAGCCACTGTTGCACTATTCCAATTAACACGAGGATTGCGCTCTTGTCGTTGTTCTAATAGTGGATGTGTAACTGCAATTTTTCTAGCAACGATCGCAAAACCATCATCTTCATTCAACTGTGTTAGTTGCCCTTTAGTCAAGGGTGCAGCCATCAAGTTGACATGAACAAAAATCGATCTCACCCTCCGCCTCGCCTGGGTGCGAGTTTCCCCAGCCGCTACCGCACAGATGAACTCAATACCAATTTTTTCCTTCGGTAAATTTTGCAAGTAAGCAAGCTCTACTTGGTACTTTTCTATCAAATCATTGACTGTAATAAAACTGTCATCAACACCTTTATCTTTTTTATAGCGCTGGAGTTTACGAGTTTTGATTAACTCCATCAACCCCTGAACCCCCATTAATCGGTGTTGACCATCTAGTGCATAAATAGTCACATCATCCTCAGAAATATTTAGCAGACCTACTTTAGCGTCTTTATCTAGAGGTATAAAATCAGTAGTAGACTTGGTGGCGCGTCCTTCACTATCCCACTCAGCAGCCTTGGGATTATCCACCCACGGTTGATTAATCACCACCAGCACTGGCGGAAACTTATGATTTTGTCGAGCCGCCAAATACTGCACTAGCGGCGCTTGACGTGACCAATCAAGGGGACGCTGTTGAATTTCATCAATGCTATCCGCGTCAATCTCGACATTCTCTGTCTCAGGATTATACTTTTTCTGAAACAGAGGTAAGCCAGAGGCGAAGTGAACCCGGCCTGCGAACCATTCCAAGGTAACAGAGCTAACATAAGCCTCAGTACCACCCATCTCGGTTTTTTGAACGAGAATCTGATCTTTTCTCCCTAAAAACTTCTCTAGGAGTAAAGCTAGTACCTGTTTTTCCTTGTCTTCCCGTTCCAGGTATTCTCTAGCGATGTCAGCAGTGGGGTCAGATGCACTATCTTTCATGTTAAATTTTAAAAACAGAATAAGATTATGTCGTTTAATTATCCAAAAATTTGGAAATTAGCAGTAAAGTTTTTAAAAACTTTTTTTCAACCCACGCAGGTGGGTTTTGTCTGTATAGCCGCGAATTCTATGACTCTGTTGGCGAATTGCGTAGGCGCAGCCCACCGTAGGTATCGCTATCCTCAAAAGCTTGAGATGTCGTAGCTTCTCACCCCAGAAATTGCGGTTTACATGAATTCGCCAACAGTCTCATTCTATTCGCCCTATTCGCCCCAATATTACACCAGTGTTTTCAGAGAGAAGGAGAAATGACTACAGCACAACAACCAGAAAAGACAGTTCAGCAAACACGTACTGTAGCAGAGTTAGTGGACTATATCCAAGTTCTCAACACTGAAATTCAAGAATTGTATTGTTTAGATGAGATACCTTGGGTTTTGGGCGTGTCTTGGGGAAAAGATTCTAGTACAGTATTGCAGCTTGTATGGAATGCGATCGCTGCTCTTCCTCCAGAAAAAAGAACTAAAACTATATATGTAATTACAACCGATACTCAGGTAGAAAATCCTGTAGTGTCTGCTTGGGTTCGCAAATCCATGCAGAATCTCAAGGTAGCTGCTAAAAAACAGGGGATGCCAATTGATCCACATTTACTACAACCAGTAATTGAAGACACATTTTGGGTAAATCTTATTGGTAAGGGATATCCAGCACCCCGTAACCAGTTTCGCTGGTGTACACCACGTTTAAAAATTAATCCTGCTAATCAATTCATCCGTGAAATAGTTAGAGCTAACGGTGAAACAATTCTTGTATTGGGTACTCGCAAAGCAGAAAGCGTCAAACGTGCTACCACAATGAAAAAGCATCAAGTTGATCGAGTACGCGATCGCCTGAGTCCTAATGCCAGCCTACCCAACTCCTTAATCTATACTCCTATTGAAGATTGGAGTAATAACGATGTCTGGATATACCTGAATCAGTGGGATAATCCTTGGGGACAAAGTAATAAAGAATTATTTGCTATGTATCGAGGTGCAACAGCCGATAATGAATGTCCACTAGTTGTTGATACTTCTACTCCTAGCTGTGGTGATTCCCGATTTGGCTGCTGGGTTTGCACATTAGTGAATAAGGATAAATCAATGGAGGCGATGATCCAAAATGATGAAGAAAAAGAATGGATGCAGCCATTATTAGATATTCGTAATGAACTAGATATCAAAGATGACCGAGAAAAAAGAGATTTTAGAAGAATTTGGGGAGATGTCCAACTATTTGAACGCAATAAAAACGGGGAAACCTCCATTGAACCAATCCCTGGCCCCTATACCAAATATTGGCGGGAACATTGGCTCAGACGATTATTAGAAGCGCAAACAAAAACCCGTCGTACAGCGCCAGAAAATATGCGCGACATCACCCTAATTACTCTAGAAGAAATGAGCGAAATTCGCCGCATTTGGCTAGAAGAAAAACACGAATTTGATGATAGCTTACCCCGGATTTATCAAGAAGTGACAGGCGAAGAATTTCAAGACCCCCGTCCTGGTGCTGATTATAGCCTACTAGGCCGTGATGAATGGATAGTATTAGAAGAAATCTGTGAAGGTGACGCGATGCACTTGGAACTCATGGCAAAATTGTTAGACACAGAACGCCAGTATCGCAAAAAGACTCGTCGCGTAGGCATATACGAAACCCTAGAAAAATGTTTTAATACGAGTTCCCGTTCCCCTGAAGATGCGATTAAAAATGCTCGTTTGAAACGCGAATTAAGCGAAGCAGTTAGTCAAGGTGATGTTGCAAAAGTCAAGCAGATGACTTTGGGCGATGTTGCAGCAATAAATGAAGTAGATGAAGGTGAAACTGAAAGTGATGAAGAGGTAACTTGGGCAAGTATGAAATTTAAAAAGGAAAACTCAGAATAATAGAAGACGGGAGTCAACCAAACTACTTAAAGAACGCTTGACAAAGTTGGGTTATCTTAAAACAAGCGAGGTTCTATGATTCAAGCCATACACAACTTAGTAACTTTTGAAGATTTTGCAGCTTGGCGGCCTGAGGGTGGAAGATACGAATTACATGATGGCGTGATTGTTGAAATGGCACAACCAGTGGGAGATCATGAGGATGTTGTTGGTTTTTTGGCGCTAAATATATCTATCGAAATTGGGCGACAAAAACTTCCTTACTTCATTACAAAAACTGTATTAGTCAAGCCATCTGAAAGTGAATCAGCTTATTCACCAGACATCTTAATAATCAATCGACCAAATTTAGTGAATGAGCCTTTGTGGAAAAAAGAATCAACTGTATCTCAAGCTACATTTATTCCCTTAGCTATTGAAGTCGTTAGTATTAATTGGCGAGATGATTACTACAAAAAATTAGCTGATTATGAATGTATAGGTATTCCCGAATATTGGATTATAGATTATGCGGCTATAGGTGCTAGGAAGTTTATTGGCAATCCTAAGCTGCCTACTATATCCATTTATCAATTAATTGATGGTGAGTACCAAGTTACTCAATTTAAAGGCGATACCCATATTGTCTCGCCTACTTTCCCAGAATTGAATTTAACCGCCGAACAGATTTTTCAAGCTGGAGGTGTGCAAATCTAGCCACGATTACCAACACCGAGACAGATACAATCGCATTTCCTAACAGTTAGTGATGGTATTATATATATTTCATAGACAATATTTTTTTTCAATGCGTCAGACAAAACCATCTAATTAATTTTATCTGATTCCTTTCACCACAAACTTTTTGCTTCTGCGATCGCTGTCGAACTCATGTTAATCTTAAAAATCAATGATATTTCTTGAACTCGTTCTACAAAACTTTGGCCCCTACAGTGGTAAACAGGTAATTAATCTTAACCCAAAAATTGATGAGGAAAACTCACACCCAATCATCCTATTAGGTGGTATGAATGGCGGCGGAAAAACCACTCTTATGGATGCGATTCGTCTCGCCCTGTATGGCGCTCGTGCCCAATGTTCTACCCGTGGTAATTTAAGTTATAGTGATTTCCTGAATCAATGCGTTAACAATAAAATTGATCCAGTTGCAGACACCCGGATTGAGTTGCTTTTTGAACATATTGAAAACGATAAACCAATAAAATACCGTGTTGTCCGTAGTTGGACAAAAAATCCTAAAGACGGTAAAGATACATTAGGGATTTTAGGCGACAGTGATACCTGGCCTGATGCTTTAGTTAATATATGGGATGAATATATTGAAAATCTTCTGCCATTAGGGATTTCCAACTTATTTCTCTTTGATGGTGAACAAGTTAAAGAACTTGCAGAACAGGAAACACCACCACCAGTTGTAGTAGATGCAATTCGCGGACTTTTAGGGCTAGAATTGGCAGATCGTTTAGCAGTTGATTTAGATATCTTAGTTAACCGTAAACTTAAAGAAGTTGGTAATAGTAAGGATTTAGCAAACCTAGAGGAAATTGAAACTAGGTTAACCCAACAGCAAGAAGATTATCAAACCACAGAAGAGAAAGTAGAAATTCTCAAAAATCAGGTAGAAGAGTTAGAACAAAAGCAGCAAGAAGCCTTTGATAAATTTATTTCTGAAGGTGGAAAGATTGCAGCCGAACGCAATCAACTGGAACTACAACAGGATACCAAAACTGCGGAAATTGAACAAGTACGTCAGTCGATGTGTGAATTAGCGGCTGATGTTTTACCTCTGGCATTAATTCCTAATTTGCTTACTCAGGCGCAAGCACAGGGAGAAAAGGAATTTCGCCATCAACAGATACAAATTTCTAAAGATTTGTTAATTGAACGAGATCAGCGTTTACTCTCTTGGCTAAATCAAGTAGAAATTTCTCCGATACAAGTTGAAAAAATCCAATCATTTTTAATCCAAGATGTAGATAGTTTATATGCAAAGACTCTCCAGACGGAAGCACTTTGGTTATTAGCTGATGATGAAACTTTAAGTCAGCTAGATAATCTCATATATCACTTACAAAATTCTAAACTTTCTGCAAAAGAAAAATTAGCTATTCTCAAAAATAAAGAAGAAGAAATTCATACTCTAGAAAGGCAAGTGCAAACAGCAGCAGCACCAGAAGATTATACAAAGCTGCGTCAAACACTAGAAGCGGCACAAAATCAAGTTGTTGAAGCTAAAGCAAATTACGAAACAATCCGCCGCCGTTTAGCTGAATTAGAAACTATTATTGCCAAGTCAAAAAGAGAATTAAGTGATTATACTGTAGAAAATATTAAGCATAAAAATAGCGAACATATTATTACCTCTGCGGCTAAAGTTCAAAACACACTTAAGATTTTTCGTGAAAAATTAACTCTGCGAAAACTCAATAAATTAGAGGAGGAAGTTAAAAATTGCTTCCTTTATCTTCTCCATAAATCAGACTTGGTGCATCGCATCACCATTGATACCAAGACTTTCAGCCTTTTGCTTTACGATTTAAATGGTAAACCTGTTCCTAAACATCGTTTATCAGCAGGTGAAAAACAACTACTTGCGATCGCATTCCTCTGGGGTTTAGCAAAAGTCTCTGGACACCGCTTACCAGTAGCAATCGATACGCCACTAGGTAGACTAGACTCCTCTCACCGCAGTAACTTAGTTGAACGTTACTTTCCATCCGCCAGCCATCAAGTAATTTTGTTATCTACGGATACTGAGATTGGCAAAAAAGAAGTAGAAACACTGCGAGAAAACGAAGTGATCGCGCGCGAATACCTTCTCAAATACGACTCCTCCACGCGCCAAACAACTATCCAACCAGGGTATTTTTGGTAGTAGATAGGGTATTTTTGGTAGTAGATATTGTTAAAAAATTGGCGGATCGTGATTTTTCTAACTCTAGATATTTACAATATATATAACGGTCTTTGGAAAGTAGATAAGCAATTATGAACTCACCACATTTACTAAAAATAGAGCGTGATCTACGTGCTTTGTCATTAGAAGAACTAGAATGGGTTTTAGAACTTATCACAAGACAAGTGCAAGAAAAGAAGCAAATATCAGATAGCTTTACTGATGTTAAATATATGAATGAACAACTAGCTGCAATGGCTAGTGATTTAGATATACAGGCAGAAATTGCCTCTATAAATAATGAATTTGGTGTTACAGAAATGGATGGGTTAAAAAAGGGTTTAACAAAGTGGTGAGCATTGAGAGAGGACAAATTTATTTTATAAATCTTAATCCAGTGCGTGGGCGATAACAAGCAGGAACACGACCAGTTTTGGTGTTATCTATAGACGCTATCAACCAATTACCTTTGGTTGTAACTGTAGTTGTAGGTACGAAAGGAACAAATATTAGGCACGATTATCCAAATAATATACGAGTCTCTCCAAGTGACAGTGGATTGCGACTAGAAACAGTGTTTTTATGTTTTCAAATTCGTTCTTTAGATCCAAATCGCTTTCCTGCCGATCCATCTGGCAAGATTTCTGACTCCAAGATGCTTGAAGTCGAAACTGCGGTTCGCTACTGTTTGGGTTTATGAACGAAAACTACCTCAATTTTTAGGAAGATAATGGAATCACCCATTGAAAGAATAAAACTCTCCCAAACAGCCAAAGACCAACTTACCAAACTTAAGCGCAGCACCAAAATCGACCAGTGGAATATCCTATGTCGTTGGGCATTTTGTCGTTCCCTTGCAGAATCAACCACACCCTCCCCCGTCCCAATCCCCCAAGATAGCAACGTTGAAATGAGTTGGCGCGTCTTTGGCGGCGAAATGTCCGATATACTCCTTCTCGCCCTCAAGCAACGCTGTCACAATGACGGTTATCCCACCGATAAAGAAACCCTAGCCACCCAATTTCGCTTACATTTGCATCGTGGAATTGGCTACTTAGCAGGCGATCCAAATATCAAGAAAATTGAAGATTTAATTGAACTAGCGGTTAAAAATTGAAAGGATATTAGTTGATTGTTAACTGTTGACTGTTAACTGACAACTAATATTATGCCTGAAGCGCTAGAAATTGAGCGTCATAGAGCTGCGATCGCTCGCATTGATATATCTCGCCCTGTACGATTGGCTATAGAAGGGTCAATCCTCAATCAAGACACCACTTTTTTTGACTACGGCTGCGGCTACGGTGGTGATGTGCAGCGAGTAAAAAACTTAGGCTACACCAGTACAGGCTGGGACCCTTACTACTATCCCGATGTACCACGCACCTCCGCCGATGTGGTCAATTTGGGTTATGTCCTCAACGTCATTGAAGATTCAGAGGAACGCCGTCAAAGCTTGATCCAAGCTTGGGAACTCACCGGGAAAGTTTTAATTGTCGCGGCTCAAATCCTTATTAACGCTCCCAGCAAAACCCAACTTGCTTACAATGATGGCATTGTGACGCGCCGCAATACTTTTCAGAAATATTACGAACAACAAGAACTCAAAACTTATATTGATGAAGTCCTAAATGTTGATGCAGTACCGATCGCACTAGGCGTTTACTTTGTTTTTCGAGATGAAGCTGAAAAAGAAAGTTACAAAGCTATCCGCTTCTTTTCTGCGACTTCTACACCGCGAGTCCGCATTCCCACTAAGCGGTTTGAAGATTATCAAGAACAGCTGCAACCCTTAATGGCTTTTTTTACCAAGCGCGGTAGACTACCTGTCAAAGGCGAACTGGAAAATGAACAGGAATTACTCAGCGAATTTGGTAACTTCCGCCGCGCCTTTGGTGTAGTTTTGCAAGCGACTGATGAGGCTGAATGGGATGCGATCGCTTATCGTCGTTCTCTTGATATCCAAGTTTATCTTGCCCTCACCCACTTTGATAAACGTCCTGCATGGCAGAAACTTGCGCCAGAAATGCGTCACGATATCAAAGCCTTTTTTAGTAGTTATGAAGAAGCTTGTCAAGTAGCCGATCAAAAGCTTTTCAGCTTAGGTAAACCTGGGGTGATTCAAACTGCTTGCGAAAAAAGCAAAATTGGTAAACATACGCGTGGTGCGCTTTACGTCCATGTTTCCGCACTAGCAGCACTTGACCCCGTACTACGAATTTGTGAAGGTTGCGCTAGCCGTACTATTGGGCGTGTCGATGAAGCTACATTAATCAAATATCACACTGATAAGCCGCAAATCTCCTATCTGTCTTACCCCGAATTCGACAATGATCCTCATCCCGCATTAAAAGCCAGCATCGGTATTGATTTAAAGACCCTATTCGTCACTCATCGAGACTATGAAACTAGGGCAAATCCGCCAATTTTGCATCGGAAGGAAACATTTGTTACCAGCAACTACCCAGGCTACGAAGAATTTGCTAAACTCACCCAACAAGAACAGCAATTAGGATTACTCAATAGCAAAAGCGATATTGGTACGCTTGAAGGTTGGGAAAAATGCCTCGCCACACACAGAGTAGAAATCAGGGGGCATCAAGTTTATCCAATTTAAGAAAGTTAAGAAAACGCTGACGCTATAAGGTTATCCTGAATTTGTATTTAACCCAAGTAAATCTTGGTAGTTTGTCATGTTTGCGATAAATTACACAGCAGCTATAGCAAATTTCAATCCCCGATCGGGATTATATAAGAAACTGCTGCCGCTCCGATAATTCAAACCTTTATAGGTACTAGTTACATGATATGCCTTTACATTTCCTCGTTGGATTTTATTGATATTTCCTCAAAAGAGGCTAAAAGTTAAAACTATGAGGAAAATTAAATCGCTACTGGGAGTTTTCGGTAGTCGCAAGATGGCGGCTTTATTATTTTTAGGTTTTTCATCGGGTTTACCGTTATTGTTAATCGGTAATACCTTAAAGGCTTGGATGACCGTAGAAAAGGTAGACTTAGCCGCTATTGGTTGGTTTAGCCTTGCTAGTTTGCCTTATTCCTTGAAGTTTCTGTGGTCGCCACTGCTGGACAGGTTCGCCTTACCAGTGTTGGGACGACGACGGGGTTGGTTAATTTTGACGCAGATTGCTTTAATTGTAGCGATCGCATTCATGGCTTTTCAACAACCCAAACAAGCATTACAACTACTAGCAATCAACGCCATAGTTATCGCCTTTATCAGTGCAACTCAAGATATTGCCGTTGATGCCTACCGTACCGACGTTTTAGAAAAACTAGAAATGGGGGCTGGTGCAGCAGTTTTTATCTTAGGTTATCGAATTGCCCTATTAGTCGCAGGTGCTTTAGCCTTAATACTTGCTGACAAACTGCCTTGGTCATCAGTTTACTTGTTTATGGCAGGGATAATGGTAATTGGTATTCTTGCCACCTTGTTCGCACCAGAACCCCAGGAAATTAGCCCTCCAGGTTCTCTCGCTGATGCTGTCATCTTGCCCTTTCAGGAATTTTTTCAGCGTCAAGGGATTATCAAAGCGATTCTAATGCTGGCATTCATTACCTTATATAAACTAGGTGATGCTTTGTTGAGCAATATGACCACGCCTTTTTTGCTGCAAACTGGTTTTACCAAAACCGACATTGGGGCAATTCAAGTGGGGATGGGGTTAATTGCGACGATTGTTGGCGCTTTAGCAGGTGGTTCAATTTTGAGTGCTATTGGCATCAATAGATCGCTTTGGGTTTTTGGTATTCTACAAGCAGTAAGTAATTTAGCTTACTTTTTTCTAGCATACATCGGTCAAAACTACCAAGCTATGGTACTTGCCATCAACGTAGAACAATTTTGTGGTGGATTGGGGACAGCAGCCTTTGTTGCCTTTTTGATGAGTCTTTGTAACCAGCGGTTTTCCGCAACCCAATATGCTTTGTTATCCAGCTTAATGGCTGTCAGCCGCGATATTCTGGCGGCCCCTGGAGGCGCGATCGCTCAAAGCACGGGTTGGCCTGTATTTTTCTTAATTACCATCGCCGCCGCTGTACCAGGACTATTCCTATTGCCAGTATTTGCCCCCTGGAACCCTCAGCCAGTGGCAGTATCCAGACCAGGACTTGAGGACGAAGAAGAGGATATATGGGGAATCAAGTAGTTATTGCTGTCGGCACATTCATCCTCTTACTCACTGGTTTATTACTGGGGTATGTTCTCTCGCAGTTAGTTCTGGGATTTCTAGCATTTAACCTCCTAACTTTTTTCGGAACACTCAGCCTAATTTTAATTTTTGGTACACTTTATTACGTTTTATTTTGGCAGTTGCGGAGAGAGCAATCCCGACCATCAACTCCATCAAGCATAAATCAAGGGATACCAACCCAGGTAGAGGAGGGTTCATCTGATAGCTATCTCAAAAACAGGCTAATTGCTAAATTATCTGGTGACACTGCCGCTGCCGAACGGTTAATTGAACAGGCAAAGGAAACTTATCCTGGGATGCCGGAGAATTGGTATTGCGAAAGAGTTCTTGATGACTTGGAGAGCGATCGCCAGAGGGAGTAGGGAGACAAGGGGAAAAGGAGAATAAGAATGCCCAATGCCCCATTCCCAATCCCCAATTTCCATGCACAGAAAATTGCTAAAATAAATCAAGAATACTTCACAAATCTTCAGCTAGGTTCTCATAAAAGTTCCTAGCTTCTTGCAATTAAAATATGGCTATTTTTCGTCAATACATTGCCCCACTGCTTGCAGTATTAGTATTTTTCTTTGCCCTAGTGGCAGTCAGCGCCCGCATATTTTTACCCTCTGATATGGCAGCACCCGCACCAATTGAAGAGGTGGGAGTAAGTTCTCAATCTACTCCAAGTGATTTACCACCAGCAGCACATAACGCGAGCTAGCTAAGTCAATAAACGTATTTAAGTGTCTGAGCAACTATTACCTGGATATATTATTCGCCGTGGCTCCCTTTTGGAGCGATCGCTGTTGCTTAAATTCATGCAGCGAACTTACCAGGATCTCTTTCCCAATGAAGATTTTTCTCACCTAGAGCAAACAGTTAAGCAATACTTTTCTAGCGATACGCCCTTGTGGTGGGTAGAAGAAGGGGAGCAGGGGAGCAGGGGAGCAGGGGAGCAGGGGAGTAATAAAGAATCTTTGTCCTCTGCCCCTCATTCCCCTATCGCCTGCCTCTGGGTTGGCAATGCCATAGATCAAGTACATGGAAATCGTCATGCTCACATCTTTATTCTCTACGTTGTACCAGAACATCGGCGACAGGGTATTGGTACAGCTTTAATGCAATATGTGGAAAATTGGGCTATTCAAAGAGGCGATCGCCAAATTGGACTGCAAGTGTTTCAATCAAACAAACCCGCATTAAATCTTTATAATCAGTTAGGTTATCAAACCCAATCCATCTGGATGGTAAAATTCCTGAGTGCAGAAAAATAAACTCAAGGATAGCGATAATATACTGTTGCATCTGAGTTATGGAGGTTCTCGTTTGGATAAAACTCAACGAGGAAGAAAGGAAAATGTATAAGAACCCAACTAATATATATAAAGCTTTAACTTATTAGCGCGGGGGATTATGTGTTAATCCCTTTTCGGGATTGAAATCAAATTATGTATGACGAAGACGATCTAAGCCTGCTCGATATTGAGGAGGAGCTAGAAAGCCCCTTAGATAAAATAGAGCCGCTAACTGCCGAATCAGTTGTGGCAAAGCCCGATCCAGAAGTGATGCTAGCCTTGCTGGAAAATCCCCAGGCCCAGCAAAGAATGTTAGCGGCACGTGCTTTTTGTGATATAGAAGATGCCCGTGCTACCCCTCATCTGATTCGCCTGTTAACTGATACCTGTCCCTTAGTGCGGGTAAGTGCAGCTTATGGCATCGGACGCAATCCCAGTTTAGAAGCAGTGAGTCCGTTAATTGCTCAACTAAACAGTGATTGGAATGGCTATGTACGTAAAGGTGTAGTTTGGGCTTTGGGAAACTGTCGCGATCGCCGTTCTTTAGCACCTTTAGCAAACGCTCTCAGAACCGACATTTCCGCAGTGCGTTTGTGGGCTGCTAGTGCCTTAGCACAGATGGCAGAAGTTGGTTATGAAGCAGTGATAGGAGCAATACCACCATTAATCGAAGCCTTAGTCCAAGATCCCGTAGCAGCGGTGCGGAGTAACAGTGCTTGGGCAATCGGTCAACTGTGCCGCGAATTGCCTTCTAATGTAGTTTATGCCACAGCGATCGATGCCCTAATTCAAGCCTTTGCCGAAGATCAAGATTTGGGAGTCCGAGAAGACGCTAAAGCCTCACTGTTAGGAGTGGGCGATCCCCGTGGCTTACAGCTAATTGAAACCTTGGAACAAGAAGGGTGGTTTTGATGATTGGGCATCGGGCATCGGGTAAGTAATCGGACAGAAATATTTACACATTAGGTTTTAGGCTGGATAAGAGTTTCAGTCGAAATTTGTATAATTAATTTTGTCTTATTATGTTGTTAGTTATTTCTCCCTCTCTCCCCTGCCCCTCTGCTCCTCTGCCCCTCTGCTCCTCTGCTCCTCTGCCCCTCTGCTCCCCTGCTACAAACCTTACTGTCCTTCAGCTACAGGTTTGACCAAATTTAAGTCATAAGGGCGCTCAGTATCATCCTCACCCAAATATTCACCATTTTGAATTTCCAGAATAACTAGCGGGATATGTCCAGGATTTTCTACCTTATGTAGTGTTGCTGCGGGGACATAAGTTGATTCGTTTCGATTCAGCAATATTTCTGCATCGCCACAAGTCACTTTTGCCACACCGGAAACTACAACCCAATGTTCATTGCGGTGATAATGAATTTGCGGTTTAATTCCATGCCTGGGCTTGATTTCCACACGACTAATTCTATAGGTTTCTCCCTCTTCGATTACCTCTACCTCACCCCAATATCGTGTACCTGAATGTGGAGACAATTCGTTGATATTTGACTGAGTATTATTTTCATTGGGAGTCATAATTCATTTTTCAACCAGATAAGTATTAGTATTTATCAGTAATTTACCGTAAACGAGATAAACCTGGGTAGAGAGATGCAGTTACAACGTCTCTATTGATGACAACTGCTCTAACTTTACTTGAGGCAATAGATTCTATCCGTAAATTTCTAAATGTTGGAATACGTGAATTGTTCACTCCCCCGTATACTGAATCCGATAAATCCGATTATTGGCTTCTTCTGTTAGTAGTAAACTGCCATCTGGCAACACGAGTAAACCTACAGGCCGTCCCCAAGTGCTGGGTACAGAAGGATTTAGCAAAAATCCTGTGAGAAAGTCTTCGTAGTAGCCAAGCGATCGCCCTTTAGCATCGAAGGGAACAAATACAATTTTATAACCAGTGCCGCGATCGCGGTTCCAAGAACCACGAAAAGCCGCAAAAGCACCGTTCTGGTATTTTTTCGGAAACGTTTTACCATCATAAAACTGTAAACCCAATGCTGCGGAGTGCGCCTGGAACAGTACATCTGGCGTTTGAGTACGGGCTACTAAATCAGGACGTTTACTTTTGTCATCCGTCTTTTGCCGCGGATCGAGGTTGTTTGGTGTTAGATAAGCGTAGGGCCAGCCGTAAAATGCCCCCTGTTTAACACGTGTCAGATAGTCTGGCACCAAATCATCACCAATTCCATCCCGTTCGTTAACAGTGGTATAAAGTTCCTTAGTTACAGGATGAAAGTCTAAACCAACAGGGTTACGCAAACCGGAAGCGAAAGTTTGCTGCTGGGAACCATCTAAATTCATCACCTGTATCGAAGCTCGTGGTAGGGGTTCCTCGTCTACATTGGTTCCCGATCCAACTGAAATATATAATTTATTGCGATCGGGTGAGACAACGACATTACGCGTCCAATGGTTGTTATAACCTTGAGCGGGCAAATCGGCTATTTTTTCTCCTTTACCTGTAATCTGGTTTTGATCTTGAGTGTAGGGAAAACGCACTACAGCATCTGTATTTCCCAGAAAAAAGGAATTACCTGCAAAAGCCATCCCAAAGGGTCTATTGAGTCCGTTGTCACTACTAGCAAATGTTTCTCGAACGTCAGCTACACCATCAGCATTGCTGTCACGCAACAAACGAATGCGATTTTGTCCGGTTTCAGTCACTAAAACATCACCACTGGGGGTTAAAGCTAGCCAGCGTGGGGCATCTAAACCTTCGGCAAAAACGTTTACTGTGAAGCCTTGTGGTACGCGCAGCACCGGATTTTGGGGAATGGGCACAACCTCAGGCCGCTTCGAGGCACTTTCTGTTGCGAAGGGTGCTGGTAAATTCTTCAGATTGATTCGGATGGGTGTAGGTGAAAGTGCTTCAGTACGGACAATATTTTTTGGCTGTGTAGGATTCTGTGTCAGTTGGGCAGAAGGTACAGATTTTTGAGGTGTAGGATTATCTGAGTTAGCGCGAGTCTGGTTACAGGCTGCTGCCAAAGTCATTAAAAAAACTGGCAGCAAAAAACGCGCAGGAACTTTCATGGTGGTAGACACTATACACAATGTTCCTACTCTAGACTTGAGGCTTAATGATTGTCGCCAGTCAAAAGTTTGATTTTTCTTAGTTGTCAACCTATTAACAATTCAAAAATAAAGCAATAGTAACTAGATTCTATTCCCGATACCCAATGCCCGATGCTCAATATTTACACATATAGCAATCTTATTTGAGTTGTGAAAAATATAGATTAGAAAACGAACCGCCATCTCTACGAGAGGCTTCCGCCAACGCGCAGCGTCTCGTAGAGAAGGACGCCAAAGACGCCAAGGAAAGAAAGAAGAAAGAGAGATATAATTTTCACGAATGACTTAGGACTGCTATATAAGCATTTAGTTAGTGAACAAAAAATCTTCAAATTTTGCTGCTGGTAAGGGACGACTAAATAGAAAACCTTGCATAGAATTACAGTTATATTTGCGTAAAAAATCCAGTTCTGCTTCTGTTTCTACACCTTCAGCCACTACATCTAAATTGAGATTATGAGCCATTTGAATTAATGCCTTAGCGATGGCTGACTTTTGCGGATCGTTAGCAACATTATGGATAAAATAACGGTCTATTTTTAATGTATTAATTGGTAAGTTTTTCAGATAAATCAAAGAAGAATAACCCGTACCAAAATCATCAATTGCAATTTTAACACCCAAGGATTGCAATTTACTCATAGTAGCGATCGCACTATTGACATCTTGCATAATCATACTTTCAGTGAGTTCTAGTTCTAGGTCATCTGGTTCTAGATTATTCACGGATATAAAATTAACTACGTTATGAATGAAATCTGGCTGGTTAAATTCAATTACTGATAGATTTACAGCAACAATCAAGGAATTAATTCCAGCATCACGCCAGCTTTTAATTTGTTGGCATACCCTTTTTAATACACATTTTCCAATTGGAACAATTAAACCTGTAGACTCTGCTAACGGAATAAATTCTGTTGGATAAATCATTCCTAATTCTGGACTTTGCCAGCGCAATAAACTTTCAGCACCTACTATTTTTCCCGATGCGATATCGACTATTGGTTGATAATAAATTTCAAATTCTTGAAAATTATGTTGTTTTATAGCTCGGTGTAAGCTAATTTCTAACAACTGCATTTTTGGAGACAAGTTATTAATGACAGTCTGAGGAGATAAATACCTTTTTAAAGTAGCGTATTTTTGCAACCTGTTCATGATGGCACTTAATAACTCAGCTCTAGTAAATGGCTTAGTTATATAGTCATCTGCACCCATATCCATACCTTGACGGAAGTCAGATTTGGCAGATTTGGCAGTGAGAAAGATGAAGGGAATTGTTGCCGTTGATGGATCTTGACGTAATGCTGTTAGCACGCCATAACCGTCAATTTCTGGCATCATCATATCACAAAGAATTAAATCAGGAACTTCGGAGATAGCCAAATTTACCCCGATTCTGCCATTAGCCGCAGCAATAGTTTCAAAATCCTCTGCTTCTAGCAGATCTAAAATGTTTTCCCTGACTGCTTCTTCATCTTCTATTATTAATATTTTGGGCATAAATTACCTCATATTTATATTTTATTATTAACGGCTTAATCTAGCAATGCTTATTACCAAAACAAGTATGTTTCTAACAAGTATTTTAACTATTTAGATATCTCCACAATTTTTTAAAATTGCCATTTTTAATCCAGCATCTAGTATATTAACACCATTGATAGCGCAAGCAAATGATTTAATAAAATATACTATATCTTTCTTTTTGGAAAAGACAAATTTGCCAATCTTTAATTTCAAATACAACTTGTCTATATTGACTAAGTAAATTCAAATTGAAAATCCTATCATCAGAGAAAGATTTGATAAAAATTGAAAACAAGTTAGTCAAAATCTGCGCCAGAAGTTTTTCATCGATGCAGCAGGTTGCAAATTTATATTGACTGGTGAAAAAAATCAAGCGCCGATAGCCCAGATTCATCTGTATTTGTTCTGGCGATTGTCGGCTATATTCAACCAAATTGAAGGATGTTTGTCTATACTCTAATTTTCCTACTTCTAACTGGCCAATAATCAATACATCATTCAACATTTCAGTCATGATTATGTGATATTTGGGCCTATTAGTCTGCATGACCCTATAAGACTTACGGTAGAAGTCCAAATTTTTCTCATAAACTTCAATGAAGTGAGTGTATTTGCCTGTCGTAGCTTTACGTACTATAGCGCGTGCTAGTAACCATTGGGGCTTGAGTAATTGTCTCTCAACGAAAATCTGATGTTCTACCTCCAAGGAACCAATACTAGCATTACCTCTAGTTTTCTCTGTTTTTTGTGCCAGTACTTGACAGATAGAGATACTTTCAAAAGTAATATTGTCGGTAATGCTACGTTGCTTATATACAACTATAAGTAGTTCCAAATGATGCTGACACAGCCGTGATAGCACTGAGACTCTCTCCAAAAACTCTGACATATTCAATGTCATGACTAAGGTATGCATAACTTCAAAAGTATTGGCTGTTTTCAAGCTAGTTCCAGAAGCTACAAACAGTACCATATCATGCTTGGTGAAGTACCCTACTACCTGCGAAGATGAAAAAACAAGATAATTTTACCCCGTGCTACATCAGTGCGTAAGTGTAGCCCGTTGTAGAAATAGCATCTACTCTAATAGTGATGCTTTTAACACAACATCAGTGGCGAACAGTCAATTCTTGACTCTAAGCTTTGCAGCCCAATGAGTTGAGGTAAAGCTTGCATAGATTTTAACGATAGCTATCATCAAATAATAGTTATCTAAAGTCGGTTATCTAAATATTTTCCAATATTTTGACGCTAAAAAACTAGTAATATTTGGGATACAAACACTACAAAAAGTGTGTTAATAATTACAAGCCAGCTTATATCTAGCTAGTTGGGTATTGAGCGTTGGGCAAAACAGTTCCGAGTGCTGTTAGCGGTAGCAGGGCGTTTAGCCCGTGTTGAGTTAGGAGTTTTCTTTTTTGTTTCCCCTCCTACCCGCCTCTGCCTCTTCACAAAGGACGTAACTGCACCCGCCGTTCGCCATAACGTAAAAGCCTTTCTATAGTTATGAGCCGATTTTCCCAAACTTTGACTTGATAGGAATTCGACTTAATTTCTTGGCTCATCAATACGCGAAATTGAGACTGAAAACGAGTTAGAGAGGCTTTCGCCACGAGTAACTTACTAGCAGAAGGGGAAACGGCAAGCTGATTTAAAGCACTGCGTAAAACTTCTGCCTGGTTGTTAAAATCTGAAATTTTCTGAGATGGCCTTTGTCGTTGGTCATTTTGGAAAACAAATTTCCATTCCCGTTGTAGCGCGGTGTAACGGATGGCGGCAGTTTGAAAAGGCTGACGGAGAGGAATCGGTTCACTTGTTGTAGATTGAATTTTACCTTGGGTGCGACTAAAGATTTTTTGGAGATCGTTGCTAAAATTCTCTGCGGCAAATAGTGCATAACCACTAACTGGCAAGTCTCTTACCAACTGGAGTTGATCGAATGCTCCGATGGTTGGCAAAGAAAGTAAGCGAATTCCCGGCACCAACAAGGTAGCTCCTAATTGTTTAGAGGCAATCCAGGGTTGAGCCAGTCGTTGAAACCGAGAAGTATCGAGAGCATAAGTCATGGGAACAATTAAATCTACATCCCCCTGCCTTGCCCAAGTTTCCCAATTTTGTTGAATTTTTTGAATCCGCTCTTGTTCTGGCAAAGGAAATACTGCAACCGACAAAATCAAATTCGGTTGCTTTTGTCGCAACTGCTGTGATATTTGGGCGACAAAGCTATCAACTTGCTCGGTGCGAAATTTTGTCCATTTTTGCCACAAATCTGCTTGGCTAGGAGAAATATTCACTGGATCTACACCAGTAAGTTTCTGAAATTGCGCTCTTGCAGCTTTCCCATAGCCATAAGTTCGACCTGCTGATGGGTCTTGGAAAGGGTAGCGAATGTAGTCTAGCTGTAGACCATCCACTTTATATTTAGTGACAATTTCCTCATACAGCTTGAGCAAGTATTGCCGTACTTCGGGGTTGGCTGGATCGAAGAATGGTTTGCTCTGACCAACGGGAATCATGTTGCCCAGATTATCGTAGTTTGCCCAATCGGGATGAGCCGCCAGTACTGGCCCTGGATAATTAGGATTAAGGTTGAGAATTTCATTATGACGTTGATTGCCAGCAGCAAAAGTCCACACCCAAGCGTGTAATTCCATGTCTCGCTCATGGGCTAGTTTCACCGCTTCTTCCAGTGGGTTCCACCCACGAATTAATGGGTTTTGCTCTTTTGCGACTTGGCTCGGATAAATTGTATAGCCAGCGTTAACAGTTTCAAAAAAGACGGTATTAATCCCAGCTTGAGCGAGGCGATCGAAAATCTGTGCCAGTCCCGCCTTACTACCAGCACGAACAATCGTCCCCCGATCTAACCAAACTGCGCGAATTTCTGGTTGAGCTAGTTTCCGATCGACAGGAAACTGCTGCCACAAAGTCGTTTTAGCGAGCAGCCACTGCTGACGAGCCAAAGCGTAGTTTTTTTGAGCAATCAATTGGGGTAAATTTTTGGCAATCAGCCTTGCTTGTGCTAACACTTGATCTTTACTTATGCCTAGCGCCCCCAGTTTGGTTGAGGCTAATTGTGTTGGCTGTTCTTTGACAGACTGAGGAGTGTTCAAAGGCCTAGAAAACTGCTTCTCCTCAGATATTGTTTCGCCAACATTAGCCGCATCAGCTAACACCGCTAAATGAGCGCTTTCCACTCGACCAATCAGATTTTCTAGCTCTTGTTGGAGAGCGATCGCTTGGTTGTTATCAATCGGCTCATTAGAGTTGGGTGCAACATCCAAACGCACCGCTTGTTCTAATTGGTCAATAGCCTCCTGAGAACTTGGCGGTTTGACCATAGGCAAAGCTCTAGGTATGGGAGCAGTGGCAGTTTTAGGAGGAGATGAGAGAGATGAACCGCTCCCCTGCCCCTCTGCCCCCCTGCAATGAAGGCGCAGCCGCCACAGTTGTAGAGCAGCTTTGGGAACCTCCTGGTATTTTTTTTGTACGATTTGATGGCGCTAGTGCTGTCAAATAGTGATTGAGAGTAGTTTTTAACCAGGCATTATCCAACTCGGCTGCGGAGGCTGTATCTGTTCCCCAACGCCAGCCCAAAAAGGTGGAACGCTCAGTTGTCACTACTGCGGCCGGATTATCTTTAGAATTCCAAACAGCAGGAGATTCAGCGCTCATATTGTTAGGAATCACAACGCCGCCACGCACTTTACCAAAGAGTCCAGTTTGATTTGCCCATTCTGGGATCTTGGTTTTTGCAGCTTGAATCTGTTCTGTATCATTAAGGCTGAATCCCCAATAACCTCCCAAGAGCGATCGCAATAATTGCCGTACTCCTGGCGATGACAAACTACCTACAGGCCCACTAGCAATCAAACGCCCTCCCTTACTCATCCAGTCTTCTAGAGCGATCGCTTGAGTTGGTGTTAATGTCTCGACGTTTGGCAAAAATAATACCCGGCGATCGCCCCAATCTCCTCCACTCTTGACATCATTTAGGGAAATTACACAATATTTCACCCCTATTGTCTGTAAGCGATCGCTTATTCCTCTCCATTGATTTGCATTTTCTTGCCCATATACTACGCTCAATACGGGTTCTTCAGTCGCCGCCGCTACTGGCAAAATACTCAAAAAACTTAAAACTACAATTTCACAACTTAAAATAAATAATCTTTTAGCTTCTTTAATTTTTAAACTTATATCTTTTTGGTTTTCCTGATAATTCACCAGTGACTCCTCACTTCATTATTAATTAATTTAGTTATTAGTCATAATTCATTAGTACACAATATAGGACTCTAGCTTGATTCCTAGTAAGTTTACTGAGATTCTCACCCGGATTAAGTAAAGCTAATATTTGGCTTTTCAAAAATCAAATAGAATTCCTATAAGCTTTTCGTAGAAGTACTTAGTGAATGACCTTCATCAATCTAGCCTATCAAAAGCAGTAAAAAATGCCAAGATGGATACTCAAATCGCCCAGGCGATTCTATAGAAATTGTTAGCTATTACATTGTGAATTTCATTCTATTGGTGACTAGCTTTTTAGAAAATTTTGTGTTTATCAATTCCCATAGGCTTTTGGGCAATTGCAGAGAGTTTTCACTTAAACCTAAAAAAAATGCCACTCTTATTCTAATTATCTGTTTTTCAGGGTTTTGTGAGTTAAAAAAGTAATACTAGTGCATCTTAAAGCCCTCACCTAAATCCTTCTTCCAAGCATGGGAGAGGGACTTTGAAATTGGCTCGGCTCCTCTTCTCCCAAAATTGTGAGAACGGGTTGGCGGATGAAGGCAGATTTTGTATTTGTGCAATAAGTCTAATTAGTACTCTTGACGATCGCCAGAGTTAAACTAACAATAATTTCTCACGAGCTTTCTAGAAAGTTTTAGATAGGATAAGACAATAATTTCAACAGATGCAATTACAATCACCAAAGCTTATTAAATATAAAGTAATATGTTTATATTTAATTAAAGTTTATCAATTTTGTATTTAACATCCAAATGTTTGGATACAAAAAATTAGTTTGAATTGAAAGGCTTAAAATTATACTGATTCAAAAAACGTTTATAACAGATAACCACACCCCCAAAGCATTTTCTTGACAAGAATAGGGGTCGGGGGTGAGATTTTGATATGTACTTCATCCACCTGGGAACTGCTATAAAACTAAAGGGCTAACAAAAACAGCTTAAAGAATACAAGTATTGATTAAATCTTCAACTCCTCCTACTGGTAAAATTTTTGTCTCCAGTTTGCAGGCTAATTCTTCAATACTCATATCATCTAAAAATACCAATTCACCATGTTTGAGCATTACATTTGGTAGTAAAATTCCGTCTCCCAAATCTTGCCCTTGTAAGTTCAACAGCAAATCATGACCCGTTAGTAATCCCGTGACAGTGATACTCTGTCCCCAATAATCACTACATAAAGCACGCATATTTACTTTTAATCCTTCAACAGCATTTAACCGTTTCAAGATAGGTTCAAAGGCGTTTTCTACTGCATTGCCTACTACCCAAGTTAATTTTCTCTGAGGATAAACTTTTGGCGGTAGTAATTCTGTTGCCGCGGCTGCAAATTGCTTGATAAACAACTGAATTGAACCAACACCATTATCAATTTGGGGATACTCTTCATATTCAGATTCGCTCGGTAATTCCTCACCTGCAATCAAAAACCACTCATCAGCTAACCAAGCGACATTAGAGGAAAACTTTTGGCGAAATTGTTGCGAGAGTATTCGTACTTGAGAAATTACTTCTTTCGCTTTTTCTCTGGTTACGGGTGTAAGTTCGTCTTCTGGAGGTCGAAACCTTGTCAATCCGACTGGCACAACTGCCACCGATGCCACCGTAGGCACTTCACCAGTATGAAAGGATGCTAAATCTTTTAGGGTTTGCTCCAGGTGTTCGCCATCATTTATACCAGGACAAACAACCACTTGAGCATGAACTTGTAGCCGTCTTTTTTGAAACCACTTGAGTTGTTGTAAGATTTGTCCTGCACGGGGATTTTTCAGCAGTCTAATTCTCACTTCCGGCTCCGTGGCATGAACAGAAACATACAACGGAGATAAGCGCATTTGTTCAATCCGCTGCCATTCTCTTTCTGGCAAATTGGTCAGGGTAAGATAAGAGCCGTACAAAAAGCTTAAGCGGTAATCATCGTCTTTAAAGTACAAGCTGGTGCGCTTACCTGGTGGCTGTTGGTCGATAAAGCAAAATGGACAGCGGTTATTACACTGAATTAAGCCATCAAATAGGGCAGTTTCAAATTCTAGCCCCAAGTCTTGGTCATAATCTTTTTCAATTTCCAGGCTATGAGTTTTACCAGTAGCGTCTAAAACTTCTAATTCCAAGACTTCATCAGCACACAAAAACTGATAATCAATTAAATCGCGGGGACGTGTACCATTGATTGCAACGATCGCATCCCCAGCTTCAAAACCAATCTCTGCGGCTATTGAGTCTGGAAGAACCTTGGTAATTCGGGCAGGATGAATGGTAGTCATAGTGCATAGAGCATTGGGCATTGGGCATTATAGCGTTTCTCAGTTGAGTCTAATACAGACCTAACCCCCAGCCCTTTCCCTACTAGCGTTGGGGAGTAAAATTCAAAGCCTCTCTCCTTGTAGGAGAGAGGTTAGATTGTATTACAAACAAACGAGCGTAGGCGTAGCCCGTCGTAGACATCGCCACAGTCATTTACTTTAGACAAAGGACAAATGACTAATGATTATTATCCTTTCCAACCTGCTGCGATCGCTAGTAAGATTGCACTACCAAATGCTAATCTATACCATACGAAGATCAAAGTGTTTTTGGTTGCTAAGTATTTGATCAAAAATGCAATTGATAGGTAGGAAAAAATAAAGGTTGAAATAATTCCTACAATTAACAGTCCAACAATGTTATCTGGCAACTGATGAGCTTGAAACAACTTGAATATTTTCAAGTTTTTATACAGCGTCGCAATTGTAAGAGTTGGAAACCCTAACAAAAATGAGAATTTTGCTGCTGTAGCGCGTTCTAATCCTAAAAATAAGGCAGTTGTCAACGTCGAACCAGAACGAGAAACGCCCGGAATCAAGGCAAGTGTTTGTCCTAATCCAACCAAAATACCATCCTGAATCTGCAATGAATCAAAACCGCGCTTACGAGTGCCAATTTTTTCTGCTAGAGCTAGTATAAGTGCCATAATAATTGACATGATGCCAATAATTAATGCACTCTCAGGTAAAATATCTTTTAAAAGGAAGCCGAAAATTAAAGCCGGCAGTGTTCCTACTACAATACCGACAAGAATCTTCCATTCTTCGCGTTGCCAGTCTTTGGCTTTTAGCGCTTCGATTCCACCTTTGGTAATACTATAAATCAGCGACCAAAAATACCCCACAATTGCGATAACGCTGCCAAATTGAATTGCATCAACAAAATCTTTAGAACCTAGTTCTTTCCAACCAAATAGTTTGGTAAAAATCAGAAGATGTGCAGTACTGCTGATTGGCAAAAACTCTGTAATCCCTTGAACAATACCTAAAATAAAAGCTTGAATAAACTCCATATAGAATTAATACCTTTTTCGTGTTATAGAGATCGTGATGAACATTTTTTAGCTGATGATGTTACTTTATATACTCTCTATTGCACCCAATCTTGTAGAAAACTCAATTTTACCGATCGAAAACATCATCGAAGACGCTGACTATGTTCTTACACCCACCTCAATAAGTCAACGCAATTTGAAAAATTCATCAAATTTTAATATTTAGCAGACTCATAGCAGCTGACTTTTTACCTCTCTGTAGTCCCTCTTTACAAGGAACTACAGAGGAGTTATGTACATAGTGGAACTTTAATGGATTCGTCTGGCGCAGAATGTTTTGTTTGGTTTGCGCCAGTGCTAGTGGAAATTTCAGTATAATTACAATGCCCCAGGGGGGGATTTGAAAATGTGATATCTTAAATAAAATAAAGTTTAGTAACAAATATTAAAAACTTTGATTAATAATACACTGTCTTCCTACAGCGTTTCTACCCCTTCTATTGATACCGAGTTGGATTTAGCTGAGACTGGGCAGAATGGTATCAGACAATTGGAATCTACACTTTCCCTTTCTCCCTCTTTACCCTTATCTACTTCTGCCCGGCAAACTTGGTTAGTGTTTGCAGCAGCGGTGTTTTTGGTAACAGTGCCAGTATTTATAGAAGCGCCTATCGTGCGATCGCTACCAAGTCTGAGTTTAGCGCTGACAGGATTTTGGGTGTGGCTCAGTTTTGCCTTAATGTCGCGTCCTGCAACTTACGTCTGGGGCGATTTGCTTTTGGGGTTTAGCTGGAGTTGGTTAGCAGGAGCGATTTACTGGGGTTGGTTACGTTGGGAACCTTTATGGCATCTGCCGGTGGAATTTATCGGTTTACCGTTTGCTTGCTGGTGTCTGGCAAAAAATTGGGGCAAGGTAGGTAACTGGTTTTATTTAGGTTCTTTACTCGGTACAGTTTTAACAGATGTATATTTTTATATAGTAGATTTGATGCCCTATTGGCGGCAAATCATGAGAGTAGATGCAGATGTAGTACCGCAAATATTACAAAATGCTCTCATACAAGTACAAGCACCTTGGGGACAAACTTGGGCGATAATTCTTGCCGTAGTGCTATTAACAGTAGGAATTTCAGCGTTAGGTCGAAATCAAAGACACTGGTATGCCTTTGGTGGCGCAGTTTTAAGCACAATTTTGGTAGACAGCCTATTTTTGTTAGCTGCGATCGCAGCGTGAAGAGGGCAGAAGACACTTGTGTTCCAATAAGCGTGTAAGCTTCTCTTACCAAAACTTTTCCCAGCCAATCTACGGCACATCAAAAATGATGCTGTAGATGATTAATTAGTTAAGAAATATTACATAAAAATCCATCGACATCAAGTCTTTATTGGTAAGGTTTTCGCTCTTAGAAATCGTGCAGTTTTGTGTCTGCTTGAGAGGTAGAATCAGCCACCCCGAAAAGATTTCGTCTAGCAGAGAATGCTGCTGGAATCGTCGATGCAACGCTATTGCAGCCATGCAGGCACTCTTTCCACGATGAAAATTTTTGGCAAAAGTATAGTCAAACCCAGTAACGGTAAATATTGTGGATATTAATACGCTGTATATTAGTTTCTGATGACTGCTGTGTTGACTAAGCTATCAGCTTTTGTCCTTTGTCCTTTGTCCTTTGTCCTTCGTCCTTGGCGCTCTCACGTAGAGGCATTAGCGGCTTCCCGCAAGGTATGACTAATACTTCGGCTTCTCTTCGAGACGCTACGCGTAGCTTGCTTCCCCAAAGGGGTACGCTCAGTACAAGTGACTAATGACTAATGACTAATGACTAATGACTAATAACTGTTGTTAGCTTAAAACTTTTATTTCTGTTTGATGGAGAGAGGTAGAAAAATCGTGAAAGGATTGGCGCGTTTATTAACAGTGTTTAGCTTGTTACTTAGTTGCTGGGGATGGTTGGGAACAACTCAGATAGCCCAAGCTGCTAGTTTCAACAGTTTTGCTTTTCCCCAAGTCCCAGTTCTGGCAATTGAGCGGCAGAATCGGGCAGACGCTAAACTAGGAACGGAATTTGGTAAAAAAATTGATTTGAATAATACCAACGTCCGAGCTTTTCAACAGTTTCCAGGGCTTTATCCCACCCTGGCTAAGAAAATCATCACCAATGCTCCCTACCAAAAGGTAGAGGATGTATTGGATCTTCCAGGATTGAGCGATCGCCAAAAACAAACCCTGCAAGCCAACCTCGATAAATTTACCGTGACAGACCTAGAGCCTGCCTTCAATGAAGGAGACGATCGCTTTAACAACGGTATCTACAGATAACTGAATTGCAGTTAATGTAGCAAATAGCAGCCCACTCCTGATTCTAAGGAGTGGGAGTATTTTATTTAGAGATAAGGGAGATGAGGAAAACAAGGAAGACAAGGAAGACAGGGGAGACAAGGGGGACAAAGTAAGATATCCCCTGCTCCCCTGCCCCCCTGCCCCCCTGCTCCCCTGCTCCCCTGCCCCC
>NZ_JBWQXL010000054.1:0-41832 GCF_056620565.1 Nostoc sp. LEGE 12454 | reverse complement strand
ACTGATGGCGCTCAACTGGTAACTATTACTCGTGGAGCATCTGCTACCCAGCCAGCAGGACAGGGGGATGCAGGCAATGTCAATGTTAAAGTAACAGGTGCTGTTGACATCTCTGGGGAGAAAAACGATTTTTCCAGTGGGATTCGCAGCAATGTGGAAACGGGGACAAGTGGCAATGGAGGTAACATTTTCATCGATTCTGGTGACTTTTCATTACGAGATAGCGCTCAACTTTCTGCCTCAACTTCAGGAGTGGGGAATGCAGGGAATGTGACAGTAAGTGCAAAAAATGCTATTTCCCTTGCAAATGGTGACATTTTCAGCACAGTGTCAGCGGGAGGCGTAGGTAAAGGAGGCAATATCAACATCAATGCTACAACACTGTCACTTACTGATGGCGCTCAACTGGTAACTATTACTCGTGGAGCATCTGCTACCCAACCAGCAGGACAGGGGGATGCAGGCAATGTCAATGTTAAAGTAACAGGTGCTGTTGACATCTCTGGGGAGAAAAACGATTTTTACAGTGGGATTGGCAGCAATGTGGAAACGGGGACAAGTGGCAATGGAGGTAACATTACCATCGATTCTGGTGACTTCTCTCTAAGTGATGGCGCTCGACTTTCTGCCTCAACTTCAGGAGTGGGAAATGCGGGGAATGTAACAGTGAGTGCAAAAAATGCTATTTCCCTTGCAAATGGTAACATTTTCAGCACAGTGTCAGCGGGAGGCGTAGGTAAAGGAGGCAATATCAACATCAATGCTACAACACTCTCACTCACTGATGGCGCTCAACTGCTAACCATTACTCGTGGTGCATCTGCTACCCAACTAGCCGGACGGGGGGATGCAGGCAATGTCAATGTTAAAGTTACAGGTGCTGTTGATATTGCTGGGGAGAAAAACGGTTTTCCCAGTGGGATTGGCAGTTTCATGGACACAGGAACAAGTGGGAATGGGGGTAGCATTACCATCGATGCTGGTGACTTTTCTCTAAGTGATGGCGCTCGACTTTCTGCCTCAACTTATGGACAGGGAAATGCAGGGAATATTCGCATTAATGCAAAAGATACAGTAACTGTTTCTAGAAGTAATCAACAGAGCAAATTTTCTAGTGGTTTATTCACATTTACTGATTCTAATTCCACTGGCATTGGTGGCGATATTACCATAAACACCAATATTTTTCGCATCTCCGACGGCGCTTTACTGGATGCACGCACTAGAAATAATCAAAAGGGCGGCGATATTACGGTAAATGCAAATGTCTTTGAAGCACTCAACGGCGGACAACTCACCACCACTACCTCAAGCAATGGACGTGCAGGTAAAATAACTGTCAATGCTATTGATAAAGTCATAATTAGTGGTAGTGACTTTAGTTATGATGACCGAGTTACTAACTTTCCTGAAAACGTAGCAAATATTGGCGCTAACAGTGGCTTCTTTGTCAGTTCCACTGGTTCAGGAATCACAGGCGACATCGAAATCAACTCACCTAAAATTACCTTAGACAACCAAGGCAAACTCAATGCCGAATCTGCATCTGGCAACGGTGGTAACATCAACCTCAACAGCGACTTACTCTTACTCCGTCGCAACAGTCAAATCTCCACCAACGCAGGAACAGAAAAATTAGGTGGCAATGGTGGTAACATCAAAATCAATTCAAGATTTATCGTTGCAGTCCCCAAAGAAAATAGCGATATCAGCGCTAACGCCTTCACAGGTATTGGTGGTAGAGTTGACATCACAACAAACGGTATTTTCGGTCTTGTCCCCCAAAAAAGCCCAACCCAAAAGAGCGACATTACAGCGAGTTCGGAATTGGGAGTGAGTGGGGAAGTAACTATCAACAGTCCAGATACTGACCCCAGTCGCGGCTTAATTCAACTACCCTCTAACCTCATAGATGCATCTCAACAAATTGCCCAAGGTTGCACTCCCAGAAGAGGACAAAACGCCAGTCGTTTTATCGCCACCGGACGCGGTGGATTACCCCAAAGTCCTAATGAACCGTTGCGAGGACGAGCAGTGATTACAGGTTGGGTAGATTTGCCCGCACAAGCAACAGCGATCGCGGATAAATCATCTATTGCATCTATGACCAAATCTACCGATCGCATTGTGGAGGCTCAAGGATGGGTTGTCGATGCTAATGGTGATATTATCCTAGTGGCTCAATCTCCTCAAAGTTTTTTTATTCCCTCTGCCATATCCTGTAGTCAATAATTCATTACTCCACGAGTCGGGGGAGGAATTACGATGAAACCCAAGAGCAATCAAAACAATCAGATACATTACCTAATTTTAAGTTTTAAAAAGTTTACTCCGATCTAGTTACAATATCTGCTGAAATTAATTGTAGAAAAATTGATCGGGACGGCTAGCTGAAAACCCTTGAAGATGTGGCTCAAAGCTGTGGCGTAAGAAAATTGCATATTCACAGGTAGGAAATGAGCAAGCGAGGCTGGTTCTGATATGACAACCTGTAAAGATAGGAATTGGCACTCAGATTTATTAGAAGTTTTTGGGATTATTGGAGTGCTTGCTCACGGCATATTTTGTTCTGAAAATCACGCCTTAGCCCAGATTACGCCTGATGGAACATTGGGTAATAACTCTTCAACGATCGCTCCCAATGTCAATATTAAAGGTAGTGCTGCTGACCGCATTGATGGTGGAGCAACTCGCGGTGCAAACCTGTTCCATAGTTTCCAGGAATTCAATGTCGGAGAATCCCAACGTGTTTATTTTGCCAATCCCACGGGAATCTCCAATATTCTCACACGGGTGACGGGAAGTAATATCTCCAATATTCTCGGCACATTGGGGGTAGATGGTGGTGCAAATTTGTTTTTGATCAATCCCAATGGCATTTTATTTGGAAACAATGCACGCCTGGATGTAGCGGGTTCCTTTGTAGGGAGTACGGCGAATTCTTTTGTGTTTGGCAATGGGTTGGAATTTAGTGCAACTAATCCTCAGACTCCTTCCTCATTATTAACAATTAATCCTTCCGCTTTGCTATTCAATCAACTTCAGGCTGGCAGAATTGAAAATAGGTCAATTGCACCAGCAGGAGATAATATCTTTGGTCTACGAGTACCAGATGGTCAGAGTTTACTATTAGTGGGTGGAGAAATTGCCATCAACGAAGGTAAATTGAATGCTCCGGGTGGGCGAGTGGAATTGGCAGGAATTGCAGGTGAGGGGACAGTCGGACTGAATGTGGATGGTAATAATTTGAGTTTGATTGTTCCTGATAGTGTAGCTAAAGCCGATATCTCACTCAGTAATCAAGCTTTGGTTAGTACCAGTGGCGAAAGTGGCGGCGCTATTCAGGTGTGGGGTAAAGGAGTTACAGTCAATGGAGGTTCCCAGATTGAAGCCAGCACTTTAGGAGCATTACCTGGAAAAGGATTGAGTGTAAATGCTTCCGAATCAGTGCAAGTCGTTGGAGAATCACCTATTGGAATTCGCAGTGGTTTATTTGCTGAAAGTTCTGGGACAGGAGATGCAGGAGACCTGACAATTAACACCAGACAGTTACAAATCTTAGCAGGAGGCAAGATTTCATCTAGTACAACGAATGCAGGTGTGGCAGGAAATTTGACCGTGAATGCCTCAGAATCAGTACAACTAATCGGTATTCCAGATAATCCCAATTTAGGTACTGGTATATTTGCTGCATCTAATGGAGTGGGAGACGCCGGAGACATCACAATTAACACTAGACAGTTACTCATCCAAAATGGAGCCGGAATCATAACCGATAACGAAGGTAAAGGGGTTGGAGGGAGTATAACCGTAAATGCCGAATCAGTGCAGCTAGTCGGTACTGCTATTCTTCCCCAGTTTCCTAATAGATGGTATCCTAGCAAAATAAGTTCTAACGCCTATGCCACAGGGCCCGCAGGAAAGATTACGATTAACACCAATCAGTTGTTAATCCAAGATGGAGCAGCGATTTCAGCTCGAACTAACGGTAGTGGGGCTGGAGGAAGTTTGACGGTAAATGCCTCCCAATCAGTTAAACTGATAGGATTTGCTACTAATAGTAATAGTCTTTTTCCCTTTCCCAGCAGCTTGGTGACTCAAACATCGAGTACAGGAACAGCAGGAGATTTGGCAATTAATACCAATCAGTTGATTGTCCGAGAAGGACAACTATCTGCCAGTACTTTTGGACAAGGGAATGCTGGCAATATAAACATTGAAACTGTCACGATGAATATCATTGATAGTCAAGTGGGAAGCAGTGTTTACCGCAAAGGGTTTGCAGGAAATTTGACTATTCACGCTGCCGAGTCAGTGGAAATCAGTGGAAAAATCAAATCATTTACATCTAATCTTGAAAATCCTGCTGGCTTATTTGCTCAGGTAAACCCTAGAGGTGAGGGTCGCGGTGGCAACTTGACCATTGAGACAAAACGCTTGAGTGTCAGTCATGGAGGCAAAGTGCAAGTCGCTACTTTTGGTCAAGGCGACGCTGGTAATCTCACAATTTGGGCTTCTGAGGTAGAGGTATTTGATACACCTGTTGATAACCTCTTTGCTACAGGTATCAATGCAGGTGTTGAAGTAGACGCAGACGAAACAGTGATTCCACCCAGAGGCAACGGTGGCGATTTAACAATCGAAACCGATCGCTTGAGTGTGAGAGGTGGTGCAATAATATCGGTTGGCACTGCTGGAGTGGGCAATGCAGGTAGATTGCGAATTCATGCATCGAAATCTGTCGAAGTCGTTGGGAAATCACCAAATGGTAACTTTAACAGCCAAATCAGCGCTGCGGTGACGCCAGAAGGTACTGGTAGTGGGGGAAGTTTAAAGATTGAAACTGAGCAGATGAGTGTTCGGGATGGAGGTGAAGTCACTGTCAGTAGTACCGGAACGGGGACGGCAGGCGACCTTGACATCCAAGCTCGTTCTCTGAGCCTGGATAACCAAGGAGCGATCGCCGCCATAACCAGAGCGGGGAATGGTGGTAATATTATCCTGAAGTTGCAAGACTTATTATTACTACGCAATCATAGTCAAATTTCTACTACTGCCGGCAGTAGCGAATTCGGTGGGAATGGCGGTAATCTGATCATCAATAGCCCTTTCATTGTCGCCGTTCCTAAAGAAAATAGCGATATCAGCGCTAACGCCTTCACTGGAACTGGTGGTAGAGTTGACATTACAACAAACGGTATTTTCGGTATTCTGCCGCAAAAACGCCCAACCGAAAACAGTGACATTACAGCGAGTTCGGAATTGGGGGTGAGCGGAGAAGTAACTATCAATAGTCCAGATACTGACCCCAGTCGCGGATTAACTCAACTACCCTCTAACCTCGTGGATGCATCTCAACAAATTGCCCAAGGTTGCACTCCCAGAAGAGGACAAAATGCCAGTCGTTTTATCGCCACCGGACGCGGTGGATTACCCCAAAGCCCTAATGAACCGTTGCGGGGACGAGCAGTGATTACTGGTTGGGTAGATTTGCCCGCACAAGCAACAGCCATCACCGATAAATTATCTACTGCATCTATGACCAAATCGACCGATCCGATTGTGGAGGCTCAAGGATGGATTGTCGGTGCTAATGGTAATGTTATGCTTGTGGCTCAATCTGTGCAAAGTTCTTCTATTCCTTCTGCCATATCCTGTAATCAATAATTCCTTACTCCAAGATTCAAAGGAGGAATTCCGATGAAACCCAAGAGTAATCAAAACAATCAGATGCATTATCTAATTTTAAGTTTTAAAAACTTTACTCTCATCTAGTTAAAATATCTGCTGAAATTAATTGTAGAAAAATTTATCAAGACGGCTAGCTGAAAACCTTTGAAGATGTAGCTACGAAGCAGTGGCTTCAGGAAATTGCATATTCATAGGTATGAAATGAACAAGCAAGGCTGGTTATGATATGGCAATTTGTGGAGATAAGAATTGGCGCTCTAATTTCTTAAGAGTTTTTAGTATTATTGGAGTGCTTGCTCATGTCATATTTTGTTGTGAAAATCACGCCTTAGCCCAGATTACCCCTGATAGAACATTGGGTAATAACTCTTCAAAAATCACTCCCAATGTTAATATTAAAGGACTTCCGGCTGACCGCATTGATGGTGGAGCAACTCGCGGTGCTAACCTCTTCCATAGTTTTCGTGAATTCAATGTCGGAAAATCTCAGCGAGTTTATTTTGCCAATCCCGCAGGAATTAAAAATATTCTCACAAGGGTAACGGGAAGTAACGTCTCGAATATTCTCGGCACATTGGGGGTAGATGGTGGGGCAAATTTGTTTTTTATCAATCCCAATGGGATTTTATTTGGGGATAATGCACGCCTAGATGTTGCAGGTTCATTTGTAGCAAGTACGGCGAATTCTTTTGTATTTGGCAATGGGTTGGAATTTAGTGCAACAAATCCTCAAACTCCTTCCCCATTACTAACAGTTAATCCTTCCGCTTTGCTATTCAATCAAATTACTGCTGCACCGATTCAAAACAACTCAGTCGCACCAGCAGGAATAGATCCCGCAGGTTTTAATGCATCTGGTTTACGAGTAGGAGATGGTAAAAGTTTGCTGCTAGTGGGCGGTAATATCAGCATGGATGGCGGGCAGTTAAATGCTTATGGTGGGAGAGTTGAATTAGGGGGGTTAGCAGCACCTGGAAATGTCAATCTTGTTTTTAGTGGGGATAATCTCAGCTTGAAATTTCCTCTTAATGTGACTCGTGCTTCGGTATCGCTTACCAATCAAGCAGTTATATATGTCGAAGGGGCTGGTGACGGTGATATTGCAATCAATGCCCGTAATTTAGAGATTTTAGGAGGAAGTGGGCTATCTGCTGGTATTGGGGTAGGTTTGGGTACACCTGAATTTGTTGCTGGGGATATTACGCTAAATGCTACCGGGGAAATCAAGATTGCAGGTTCTAAGAGCGGAATTCGCAATTTTGTAGGAGAAGGAGCAAAAGGTAAAGGAGGCAACATTACTATCGATTCTGGTGAGTTCTCATTACGAGATGGCGCTCAACTTGAAGCATCAACTTATGGACAGGGGAATGCGGGGAATGTGACAGTGAGTGCAAAAAATGCTGTTTCCCTTACAGGTCGGCAAACTACCATCTTTAGTAACGTGAAAGCAGGAGGTGTGGGTAAGGGTGGTAATATCGACATAAATGCAGCCACCCTATCACTAACTGATAGCGCTCAACTGCTAACTAGTACTAGTGGTGCATCTGATACCCAACCAGCAGGAAGAGGGGATGCAGGTAATGTCAATCTGAAAGTGACAGGTGTTGTTGATATTGCTGGGGAGAAAAACGGTTTCAAGAGTGCGATTCTCAGCGCAGTGGGAACGGGAACAGTTGGCAATGGTGGTAATATTTTCATCGATTCTGGTAACTTCTCATTACGAGATGGCGCTCAACTTCAAGCATCAACTTCTGGAGTGGGGAATGCGGGGAATGTGACAGTGGGTGCAAAAAATGCTGTTTCCCTTGCAAATGGTTACATCCTTAGCACAGTGGAAGCAGGAGGTGTGGGTAAGGGTGGTAATATCGACATCAATGCAGCCACCCTGTTACTAACTGATAGCGCTCAACTGTTAACTGTTACTCGTGGTGCATCTGCTACCCAACCAGCAGGAAGAGGGGAGGCGGGGAATGTCAATGTGAAAGTCACAGGTGCTGTTGATATTGCTGGAGAGAAAAACGGTTTGAAGAGTGCGATTTTCAGCAGAGTAGAAACGGGAACAGTTGGCAATGGTGGTAATATTTTCATCGATTCTGGTAACTTCTCATTACGAGATGGCGCTCAACTTGAAGCATCAACTTATGGACAGGGGAATGCGGGGAATGTGACAGTGAATGCAAAAAATGCTGTTTCCCTTATAGGTAGTGGCATCTTAAGTACGGTAGAAGCAGGAGGTGTGGGTAAGGGTGGTAATATCGACATCAATGCAGCCACCTTGTCACTAACTGATGGCGGTCAACTGCTAACCATTACTCGTGCATCTGATACCCAATTAGCAGGAAGAAGGGATGCGGGGAATGTCAATGTGAAAGTCACAGGTGCTGTTGATATTGCTGGAGAGAAAAACGGTTTGAAGAGTGGGATTTTCAGCAGAGTAGAAACAGGAACAGTTGGCAATGGTGGTAATATTTTCATCGATTCTGGTAACTTCTCATTACGAGATGGCGCTCAACTTTCTGCCTTAACTTTGGGACAAGTTGGCAATGGGGGTAATATTTTCATCGATTCTGCTAACTTCTCATTACAAAATGGCGCTCAACTTGAAGCATCAACTTATGGACAGGGGAATGCGGGGAATGTGACAGTGAATGCAAAAAATGCTGTTTCTCTTGCAGATACTTACATCCTCAGCACCGTGGAAGCAGGAGGTGTGGGTAAGGGTGGTAATATCGAGATCAATGCAGCCACCCTGTCATTCACTGATGGCGCTCAACTGCTAACCATTACTCGTGGTGCATTTGATACCCAACCAGGAGGAAGAGGGGATGCGGGAAATGTCAATGTGAAAGTGACAGGTGTTGTTGATATAGCTGGGCAGAAAAACGGTTTTAGCAGTGGGATTTTCAGCGCAGTGCAGACGGGGACTGTTGGAAATGGGGGTAACATTACCATCGATTCTGGGGACTTCTCATTACGAGATGGCGCTCAACTTGGAGCATCAACTTTTGGAGTGGGAAATGCGGGGAATGTGACAGTGGGTGCAAAAAATACTGTTTCCCTTGCAGGTCAACCAACTGCCATCTTCAGCACGGTAGAAGCAGGAGGTGTAGGTAAGGGTGGCAATATCGACATCAATGCAGCAAACCTATCACTAACTGATAGTGCTGGACTGTTAACCATTACTCGTGGTGCATTTGATACTCAACCAGCAGGAAGAGGGGATGCGGGGAATGTTAATGTTAAGGTAACGGGTGCTGTTGATATTGCTGGGGAAAAAAATGGTTTTGCCAGTAAGATTGCCAGTAATGTGGAGACGGGGACTGTTGGCAATGGGGGTAACATTACTATCGATTCTGGTGACTTCTCATTACGAGATGGCGCTCGACTTTCTGCCTTAACTTCTGGACAGGGAAATGCGGGGAATATTCGCATTAATGCAAAAGATGTGGTAACTGTTTCTGGAACTAGTCAAGAAAGCGGAGATTCTACTGGTTTATTCACATCTACTAATTCCACTTCCACTGGCATTGGTGGCGATATCACCGTAAACACCAATATATTTCGCATCTCAAACGGCGCTTTATTAGATGCACGCACTAGAAATGATCGCAAGGGTGGCAATATTACGGTAAATACAAATATTTTTGACGCCTTCAATGGTGGACAACTCACCGCCACTACCTCAAGCAATGGAGGTGCAGGTAAAATTACTGTCAATGCTGACGATAAAGTAATAATTAATGGTATTGACCCTAGTTACAATAACCTGATTACTAAATTTCCTAACAAGGTACAAAATATCGGCGCTAACAGTGGCTTATTTGTCAGTTCTACTGGTTCAGGAATCACAGGCGACATCGAAATTAACTCACCCAAAATTACCTTAGATAACCAAGGTAAACTCAATGCCGAATCTGCATCCGGCAACGGTGGTAACATCAACCTCAACAGCGACTTACTCTTACTCCGCCGCAACAGTCAAATCTCCACCAACGCAGGTACAGAAAAATTAGGTGGCGATGGCGGTAATATTAATATCAACTCAAGATTTATCGTTGCAGTTCCCAACGAAAATAGCGATATCAGCGCTAACGCCTTCACAGGAATTGGTGGTAGAGTTGACATTACAACAAACGGCATTTTTGGCATTCTCCGGCAAAAACGCCCAACCGAAAACAGTGACATTACAGCAAGTTCGGAATTGGGAGTCAGTGGCGAAGTAACTATCAACAGTCCTGATACTGACCCCAGTCGCGGCTTAATTGAACTACCCTCTAACCTCGTGGATGCATCTCAACAAATTGCCCAAGGTTGCACACCCAGAGGAAGACAAAACGCTAGTCGTTTTATCGCCACCGGACGCGGTGGTTTACCCCAAAGCCCTAACGAGCCGTTGCGAGGACGAGCAGTGATTACTGGTTGGGTAGATTTGCCCGCACAAGCAACAGCGATCGCGGATAAATCATCTACTGCATCTATGACCAAATCTACCGATCCGATTGTGGAGGCTCAAGGATGGATTGTCGATGGTAACGGTGATATTATGCTTGTGGCTCAATCTGGGCAAAGTTCTTTTATTCCCTCTGCCATGTCTTGCGGTCAATAATTCGTTACTCCAAGATTCAAGGGAGGAATTCCGATGAAACCCAAGATTCATAAAAACAATCAGTGGCAACGGATATGTGACGGATTTAATATATGGTTGATTCATCTCTTTAAAATCCATAAGTTACCTGTTTTCATGCTTTTGGTTGTGGTGACAGCTTTTTTGTGCGTTACTGCTTTTCCTGTCGCTGCAACTATAGAGACACAAAATATCGTAACTCTTGGAGTGTCAATCAAAAATCCTCCCGCACAAACGCAAGACTTGCTGCAACAGGGTAAAGTGCTGTATGAGGCAGGACAATTTGCAGAAGCGGTTAAAGTTTTACAACAAGCAGTTAAAAGTTTTAGCAGCCAAGGCAATGAATTGCAGCAAGCTGTGGCATTAAGTAATTTGGCGTTGGCATATCAAAAAATGGGTAATTTGCCACCAGCGCAACAGGCAATTACAGATAGCTTGAAGTTGCTCGAAAAATCCTCTAATTCCCAAAATCTTCAGGTTTTGGCTCCAATTCTAGATATTCAAGGTAGTATTCAACTAGACTTAGGACAAGCTCAACAGGCACTTAACACCTGGCAACGTGCGGAAGTTAGCTATAAGCAATTAGGCGATCGCAATGGCATTATCCGCGATCGCATCAATCAAGCTCAAGCATGGCAAGTTTTAGGATTTTACCGTCGGGGTTTGACAATCTTGACTCAATTGCAGCAGGAGTTACAATCAAAACCTAATTCAGTCAGTAAAGCAGTAGAATTACGGTCTTTCGGGAATGCTCTGCAATTAGCAGGAGATTTGAATCAATCCCGTCAAGTATTACAGCAAAGTTTGTCAATTGCCCAAAAATTGGATTCTCCCCAGGATGTCAGCGCGGCTTTATTCAGTTTAGGTAACACGGCACAAGTACAGCAAGATTTTAAGGGTGCAATACAGTTTTACCAGCAAGCTGCTGCGATCGCTCCTAACCCGATTAGCAAAGTTCAGGCTCAAGTTAATCAGTTGAATTTACTAGTGAACGCAAGACAAACAGCCGCCGTGCAGACACTATTGCCGCAAATCCAAACTCAACTGACACAACTACCTGCTTCTGTGACAACTATTTATGCGCAGATTAATCTAGCTCAAAGCTTGATGAAATTCGGAACTACACCCGAAGCGATCGCTCAAATCTGCGCCAGGGCCCTGCAACAAGCTGAAGATTTAGCAGATAAACGAGTCGAGAGCTTTGCCCTTGGGACTCTAGGCAGTGTATACGAACAAACTAAACAATGGTCAATTGCCCAGAACCTCACCCAACAGGCATTGAACATCGCCCAAACAATCAACGCCCCAGATATCGCTTATCGTTGGCATTGGCAGTTAGGACGCTTGTTAAAACAGCAGGGAGAGATTGAGGGGGCTATTGCCAGCTATGATACTGCGATCGGTGAGTTGCAGACTCTCCGTAGTGACTTAGTAGTTGTGAATCGAGATCTCCAGTTTTCCTTTAAAGAAAGTGTAGAACCTGTATATCGAGAGTCCGTAGAATTATTGTTGCAGTTTCAGCAAACTCATCCGAGCGAACCAATCCTAGACAAAGCTAGACAGAGAATTGAAGCACTGCAACTAGCTGAATTAGACGACTTTTTCCGGGAAGCTTGCATTAATGCCAAAACTGTTTTGCTTGACACAGTGGTAGATAAAGATAATCCCACAGCCGCGATCGTTTATCCAATTATTCTGCCTTCTCAACTGCAAGTAATTGTTAAAATTCCTAACCAACCACTGCGTAATTATACAGTAAATAAGTCCCAGAATGAGGTAGAAGGTACTATAAAAAAACTCAGAGAGTATCTATTAGAACCCGACCGGACTGAGGAAGTGCAAGCGTTATCACAGGAAGTCTATGGGTGGTTAATCAAGGAAATTGAGTCAGATTTAAAAGATAGTGGAGTCAAAACCCTTGTATTTGTACTGGATGGAATATTGCGAAATGTGCCAATGGCCATATTGTATGACGGTCAGCAATATCTGGTAGAAAAATACTCTGTAGCATTAAGCTTAGGACTCCAGTTACTCGCACTCAAACCCTTGACACAAACAAAACTCAATGTACTAGCTGCCGGGTTAGTGCAACCACCACAAGGCTTTCAACAGCAATTTCCACCCTTACCAGAAATTAAATCAGAATTCAATTCTATTTCCCAAGCGATCGCGTCTACCACCCAGTTACTAAATCGAGACTTCAACAGCAAAAACCTAGAGAGTAAGGTAAATACCGTACCATTTAATGTGTTACATCTGGCAACCCACGGTCAATTTAGCTCTAGTGTTGAGAATACTTTTATACTTGCAGATGATGGGCCGATCAACGTTACGCAATTTGATAGCTTGTTGCGCCGTCGAGATCAAACTCGCTCAGAAGCCTTGGAAATGCTGGTGTTAAGTGCTTGCCAAACTGCGACTGGTGACAATCGCGCCACGCTAGGGCTAGCAGGAGCATCCGTGAAAGCTGGCGCTCGTAGTACCTTAGCTTCACTATGGCATATCAGCGATAAATCTACTGCTATCTTAATTGGTGAATTTTATCGTGAGTTAGTTAAAACTGAGGTGACAAAGGCTGAAGCCTTGCGTCGTGCCCAAGTAAAGTTGTTAAAAGATTATCCCAATTACAGTCGTCCTGGCTACTGGGCACCTTATGTTTTAGTTGGTAATTGGCTTTGACAAATTCTATTCACTTATTGAAGTTTCTAGAGGTTGCCCTTTTGGAGAGTGATAGAAGCTGTTCATGAGCGATCGCCGCCTAATTGCAACGAGTTCTTATATCTGCCAACTACGGTGTACACACAAGTCTGAAATAACTGAGTAACCAAGGTTTTACCCCACCCTAACCCTCCCCTTATAAAGGGGCTACGGTGTACACACAAGTCCTAAAAACCTAGCTTGATAAGACTTTCCTCGTTTTTCCTCGTTCCCAGTCGGAGACTGGGAATGCATTCATTGAGTCTCTGACTCAATATCTGACTGGAGGCAGAGCCTCTAAATCAGGCATTCCCATGCAGAGCATTGGAACGAGATCAACGAGAAAACAATGGGAAATCAAGCTTTTTTCGACTTGTGCGTACACCGTAGCCCCTTGCCAAGGGGAGGGGTTCTTGAGGTTTAATAAGTAACCAAGCGGACATGATATTACTCAATAAAGAGTCAAGTTTCCTTGGCAAAATAATAGTAAAACGCGATACCGTTTAGGAGTAATATCTTTGATGAAAAATATCTTCATCTGTGTAGTTGTCATCTGCATAACTTGTATTTATCCAATTAAGACATTAGCAGGAGAAAAACCTTCTGCAATTTTTCATGCATTTGACCAGCAGTATACTGATATCGAAAAGTTTGTCTGTGAAATAGGGAAGCAAGGATATTCTCACATTCAAATTTCTCCAGCTCAAAAATCTAATCCTGCTCCAGAATGGTGGGCACGCTATCAACCTGTAGACTATAGCATTATCGAAGGTAGAGGTTCACTCTTAAATTTAAAAAAACTTATTAGTCAAGCCCACAGTTGTCAGGTCAAAGTGATTGCTGATGTTGTTTTCAATCACATGGCTAATTTAGATGGCAATGATGATTTTGAAGATTTAACTAAATTTCCAGGTCTTTCTATAAATGACTTTAATTCGGACTCAAACCGTCCAGGTAAAAAATCTTGTAACATTAATTATAGTGATGGCAACAGAGATTCAGAAATTAATTGTTGGTTAGGTGGACTTCCTGAATTGAGATTTACCAATAATGTTAAAAAAATCCAAAAAGCTCATTTAAAAAAATTGCTAGACTTAGGGATTGATGGATTTCGGTTTGATGCTGCCAAGCATATCCCAGCAGATGTTCTTAAAGAGTACATCAGCTATGTGGATCGACAAAGTCAAGGAAAAGCATGGAATTATCTTGAGGTAATCACAGATAGCGACACCAGTGCAGAAAATTATAACTGGATTGCTGCTGTCACAGATTTTGTTCTCTACAATTCAATGAAAAATGCTTTCAGCTTTGGTGGAAATTTGCGTTCTCTGCGAGTTCCCACAGCCATAAACGATCCGCGTAGTGTCACTTTTGGCAGAAACCACGATACTATCCGCGAGATTAATTCTAATGCCATTAACTCCTATAGCGATCCTTCTGACTCTTTCCTCGCAACAGCATATATCTTGGCGAGAGAAAGTGGCACTCCTTTAATACTGAACTGGGATAATAGAAATGCTGCTTTTATCAAATATGGTGTCAAATTCCGCCAAATTATGCATCAACGAGGAAATCAGGGAAGAAATACCAAAGAAAATATTTTAGCAGCAATTGATAGTCCGACTGTATTGCTAATGGAGCGGGGCAGTGAAGGATTTTTTGTTGTCAATAAAGGGGAGAATAAATTTAATATCCCAGCACTGGATTTGACTTTAACGAATTTAGATGGATGTTATCGGGAACTCCGTAATAATTTTACTGTTGCGATTGAACGTCGCGATCGCAATAAAAAATTTATAACTCGTTGGGGAAGCTGGAATAGAGGAGGTATGGAAGTTCAAAAACGCGATGCACTCTATTTTATTCGAGAACCTTTTAATCAATGTCAAGTGTAGATGCTCCCTCCTGCTCTTAGGCAAGAGACGCGATGAATCGCCGTCTCTACAATAATTAGTCTGGCAATTTATTGCGTCTTGGTGATGATTTATGATTATTGCAAGCGTACAGATACACTACCTGCATGGGCTGGCAAACCTTCTGCCTCTGCTAAAGTGACAGCTGGTTTGCCTATTGTCTGTAATGATTGTTTGTCACATTCTAAAAAAGTAATTCGTTTGAGAAAGTCGTAGACACTCAAACCAGAAGCAAAGCGGGCAGAACGGGCAGTTGGTAGTACATGGTTGGGGCCTCCTAAATAATCGCCAATCGCTTCTGGAGTATAGCGTCCTAAAAACACGCTGCCGGCACACTTAATTTGATTGGCAAGGAGTTGTGGGTTGTCCACACACAATTCCACGTGTTCTGGAGCTAGTTGATTGAGCAGTGGTATACTCTCGGCTAAATCGCTAACCAGAATCACGGCTGCATAATTTTGCCAACTAGCCCTGGCAACTTCTCTAGTAGGTAAATCGGTGAGAATTTTCTCAACAGCTTTTATTACTTGTTGCGCGAAAATTTCGGAATCAGTAATTAAGATTGACTGGGCACTAGGATCGTGTTCTGCTTGCGATAGTAAATCCCAGGCAATCCAATCTGGGTTGTTCTGGCTGTCGGCTACCACTAAAATTTCAGAAGGGCCAGCGATGCTATCAATGCCAACAGTGCCAAAGACTTGACGCTTGGCTTCAGCAACATAAGCATTACCAGGGCCAACAATTTTATCTACTGGGGCAATGCTTTCTGTACCATAAGCTAATGCTGCGATCGCTTGCGCCCCACCAATGCCATATATTTCTGTAACACCAGCAACTTGAGCAGCAGCCAATACAACGGGATTAATCTCACCACCAGGCATCGGTACTGTCATGACAATTCTTTCAACACCAGCAATTTTGGCTGGTAAAGCATTCATCAACAAAGAACTCGGATAGCTAGCCCGTCCCCCTGGTACATAAATTCCCACTTGCGACAGCGCTACCCAATTCAATCCCAGTTTTACCCCGACTGCATCGGTGTAGCCAATATCTTGCGGTAGTTGTTTTTGATGGAAAGCCACAATCCTCTCAGCAGCAAATTCCAGCGCCGCCAAGACATCGGCAGGACATTGGGCGGCGTGTTCGGCAATAAAGGTTTCGCTTAAATGCAAAGACTGAAGATTGTTGCGATCGAAACGGCTAGTATAGTCCTTGACTGCGGCATCACCACGCACTTTCACATCAGCTAGAATCTCGCGTACTGTCCCACTAACATCAACTGTAACTTCCCGGCGATCGCTTACAAGAGTTTTGAATTTGACAGAAAAATCTTTGTCGGTAGTTTGAAGTAGCTGCATGGACAGTACCTTAAAAGCAGTGAGGTCAATAATTAGTTTAACTCCTGATTAACTTGCTATATATGACTGTGGCTTATATGCATCACTCTTTTTCAGATGTAAGCTAAAAGCACAAAAGATTATGAGTTAACATCCTATGCAGCAATCCACAAGAGGCAATTACCGGGATCTTTGGCGGCAGCTTGTTACTTTGGCTGCAATCTTTGCTGCTTTCTTTATCAACGTAGTATCGAACGTTTTTCCGCTCAATGGACTTAGCATCGGGGAAATTTCCAATACTCTGTTTAAAAATGTCCTGATTATCCCTGCCAATTACGCCTTTGCGATCTGGGGGCTGATTTACCTTGGGTTGTTTGCTTTTGGGGTATACCAAGTTCTACCTAACCAACGAGATGAGCCTGATTTACGTAAGACAGGCTATCTGTTGGTAATTGCTTGTGTTGCTCAAAGTATTTGGGTGTATCTGTTTCTGTCTCGGCTTTTTGCTCTTTCTACAATTGCAATGCTCTTGATTCTGTTGCCGCTAATTGGTGTTTATGTGCAGTTAGAAATTGGCAAATCGCGTGTACCTCAACAAAAAAAATGGTGTATTCACTTTCCGATTAGCATTTATCTAGGCTGGATTAGCGTGGCGACTATTGTCAACGTAGCGTGTGCCTTAGATTTTCACAGGTGGAACGGTTGGGGAATTTCTGCCGTAATCTGGACTCTCATCATGGTATTAATAGCAACAGCAGTTGCAGCAGTTATAGTCATCCAGCGTCGAGACATCGCTTATGCAGGAGTAACAGTCTGGGCACTAGTAGCGATCGCACTTAAACACTTTGATAACTCAATGCTCAGAAATACCGTATTGGTTTTGGCAATTTTCCTAGTTTTAACCGCAACGATTAACAGCTTACGCACCCAACAAGAACATATTTAAGTATGATGACGTAGCTGTTGTGCATACAAGTTGCACAATTTCAATTGTAGGTAAAAACTTCAAACCCTCTCCCCTGTTCCCCTGCTCCCCTGCTCCCCTGCTCCCCTGCTCCCCTGCTCCCCTGTTCCCCTGCTCCCCTGCTCCCCTGCGGTCTCAACGTGTAAATTAAGTACTTAACAGCTTACCCACCCAGCGTTTCTCAAGAGAAAACTTTTAGAAGCGTTCGTTAAGCACGCACAATAATGGTCGGTTGTTACACACACCAGTCTGATTGTTATTAGCCAGAATAGATAGTTAGAGCCATAATCGTCTGACAAATTCAAAATTTATAAAAATGAAAAATATTATCTCGATTGGTTGGAATAACTGGTTAAAACGGCATAAAGAATCTGTTTTACTATTTGACTCAATTGCTGCTGCTAATGAGATTGCTCTAATGCTTAACGGTCAATGGGATGGCTGCAATGGTGTAATTGTGGCTTCTAGTGATGAGGTAGCTGTTAACACTGCTGCCAAACTATTACAAGCTACGTGGTGTTATCAAGGCGCATCAAAAGCCGTTTTAAACAGAGTAACAACTGATGAAATTTTACGCCGTTATGCAATCGGAGAAAGAAATTTTGTTAATGCTAATTTGAGGTGTGCAGTACTTGCGACCATGAAGCTGAGTGAAATTAACCTAAGTTATGCCTCATTGAGTTGGGCGGACTTAAGTCAAGCTAATCTAACTAAAGCTGATTTAACAGCAGCAGACCTCAGTCAAGCGAATTTAAGTGGAGCCGATTTAAGTAAAGCATACCTGATGAGGGCTAACCTAAGCGAGGCAGACCTGCAACAAGCTTCACTTCAGGGAGCTAACCTCAGTGGTGCTAACTTAAGTGAAGTCAATTTCACTGGTGCAGATTTAACAGGAGCTAATCTCTCACTAGCAGACCTAAGAGGGGCAAATTTTCACTTGTGTAATTTGAGTGGGGCTAACCTAACAAATGCCAAGTTAATTGAAAGTGACTTAGCTTTTGCTCAACAATAGACCTTTTGTAAAAATATATTTTTGTAAGAGAAGGAAAAGGGTGCATGTTGAAGGGAAAGGATTTTGATCGCTTGTGGTGTGGACGCGTTCGTGTAAAGTTGTGCCTTCAATTGTGTATTGATTATCGGTAAATTCGCCTGCACAAAACATCCGCCAACAGCGATGCGGACAACAGGCATATTGATTCAATGCTGCAATGGAAATATATTCAGTTTGATTCATAACTTAGGTGGTTTTTAAATGATGTTTGAAATTAGGGAGAATACAGGCGTCGCGTCATTCCCATACCCATTGTTGTTTTTCTGCCGACACCAGTATATAAAGCAAAGTCAGCTAAAGCGTTAATTTGCTTAATTTGTATTGGTTCAACTGCCCCTAAAACTTTATAGGTAACTTCGCCAAGAATGCCAATAAATTTGCTGCGGGAGTCAGCTAATATTTCTGTATGAATGTTGACAAAAGAAGGAAAGATTGACTCGATCGCAATCTGAGTAAATTCTATACCACTGTATTTATTCCACCGCGAAAGCAAGGAATTAAACACAGATTCTCTGCTAGGAAGGGTAGTATCATACTGTCCTTGACGGAAGGCGGTAGGCGTGCAGAAGCTAAGGTTAATCGAAGAATTGCGATCGCTAGCTTCTTCGTATAATTGAGCGTAAGTAGTGGCATTTGCCCAAGGTTGAATAGATTGGGGTGTGCCTTGAATGCTGGTAATATACAAGTCAGCCGGGCCAAGATGCCAAGAGCGATTGGGATTAAGATTTAACCAGAGTTGGGTAAGTTTGCCAAATAGAGTGTCATCTAATAAAGAGATGCGCCACCAACAAGGTGTCCCGGCGGGAATGAGTTGTTGATGTGAGTATTGCAATTTAGATCCCCCCTTACCCCCCTTCAAAAGGGGGGAGTTAGTTTGGAGGGGAGAAAGAGTGAAGGCTTTGTCTGCGGTGGAATCGTGCAAGCGATCGCCTAATGTGGTATCTACAGAACTAACGAGGGTTAAAAATAGGGCGTGTAGATGTCTACCTGTGAGATATTGTGGTGGAATGGGCGATTGAGGTAGCAAATTCAACACTAAACTATGAGGCATACTTTCTCTTTTTGGTTGTAGACTGAGTGCTTCTTGACTCTACAGTGAACTCAGGGATTTCCTGGAGTTCAGCATCACTCAAACTATACTGTTCGCAAACGAGACTTAGGCGATTTCCTGGGGTTTTGACAGCGTTAACCGAATGAGTTAAATCACCTTGAAAATAAACTAAAGTATTGAATTGGGGCTTAATTTGCCCAAGTTGGCGTTTGTGCGATCGCAATACCAGTTCTCCCCCTTCCATATCTGCTGGTACTCGCACATAAAGAACACTAACAACCGCAGGCGGTTCAATGGTTTTGGAGTAGGAACGTAAGGAGCGATCGATATGCGGATCGACGCGAGAGCCTTCCTTTAGCTGTAAAGGATTGAGGTAAAAAGCATTACAATCGGGCTGGAGAGCTAAATCTAGGTAAGGTTTGAAGTAGGGAAACTGCTGTTCTACTTTTGCTAATCCAGAACGCTGAAATACTACGGAAAATCCTTTCGTGGCGACAAAATCGCGGTTGAGGTTGTTGATAGCAAAGTAAGGACAAGCTTGGATTTCTCCCCACAAGTTATTTAGGTAATCGCTGGGGAAGGCGTTGGTTTGTTGTTGATAGTGTTTCACGATGAGTGTGGGGAGCGTACAGAACTAACAGGGGCTAAAAATTGTAACGTAATTTGTGGCTGGACGCTAGAACTTGCGAAAAAGAAAAAACGTGGTAAAGGTTTTAAAAAGTTATTAATTCCGAAAACGATATTCTATCCGAACTGGAATTTTTAAGTTTTGAATGCCATCAAATTGATAGTATTGACCTCGCATTTGGACATTAAAAAAATTCGCAAGTATCTCGAATTAAGTTGAGTTGACGACCTGCTAAACGAGCGCGATCGCCTCAAACAAAAACTCCTCACTCTATGCCAGTTATACGATATAGAAACCAGGAGTTAAGTCTTGTGGGATAGGCCGAAAAGTCTCCTCTGTTAATTAGTCAATCTAGGCGGCTAGAACCTATGAAAAGAAATCGGTTCGGCAGGGCAGAAATCCTCACACCCGATCGAATTAATCTCCTATTTACTGAGGGCTTTGTCAACCCCGCGATCGCCTACGGCGGAAAGCCTCTCTCCTCTTAGGAGAGAGGTTTGGAGAGAGGTCAGACTGTATTGCACCTAAACGAGAACCGCTATATTATGTTCCCGGACGAGAGCGAATACTATCGGGTATATGATGGCGATCGCCTAATATTTCTAATAAAGGGCCATTAACGTCAAATTTAACCATACTTACCGACGCGACCAAAATATTTACCCGATAGCGATAGCGTCCCAAATCAATTCCCAGTAAACTGCAAAGCATAATCCGAATCGTAGCTTTATGAGAAACTACTAAAACATTACCTTGGGGATGTTTTTCTTGAATTTCAGCAATTACAGGCATAGAACGGTTAGCAATATCTACCGCAGTTTCTCCACCTAGTGGTGCATTCCAAGCGGGTTCTGTCACCCATTTTAGATAGTTTTCTGCGTAATTCTCTTGGGCAAACGATTTACTCTTAGTTTCCCATTCGCCGTAACTACCTTCTCTAAGTCCGTCACGCAACTGCATATCTATACCGATAGCATCACAAAATGGCTTGGCAGTGGCAATTGCACGCTTCATCGGGCTAACATAAACCCCTTCCCACTTCAATTGTTGATAAACATCGGCAAAAGCGGATGCCATCTGCATCCCCTCTGTTGTCAACTCCGCATCAGTTTCACCGCAGAAATTACCACTTTGACTAAAGGTAGTTTCTCCATGTCGCAGTAAATATAAATTGAGTGTCATAGCTTGTATGCGATTGGGATAAAGGAGTTTGTGCAAAAATAAAGTACCATCAATCTCGCAATCGAGTCTGTGACACCAGGACAAATTCAGAAGGCAGAAGGGAACCCACGTTTTTAAGCGTGGGATTGAAGTAAGGACGCCGCTAGATGCTCCACTTGGGGCTTTGCCCAAGACCGCACTGGCTCCCTTGTGTCTCGTGGCACTTTCCGCGACGCCGTGTCACTAGTTTTACACTTTATTTAATCCGCATCCCTTATCGTAAAATCTGGTCAATCATCCTATTGGCTTGCGAATCGTAACTACCCCCAAATAAATTGAAGTGATTCAAAATGTGATACAGATTATAAAGCGTTTTTCTCTGCTCATAGCCTGCATCTAACGGAAATACCTCGTTGTAACCCTTATAAAACGCTGCGGGGAAACCACCAAACAATTCTGTCATGGCGATATCAACTTCTCTATCCGCAAAATAAGTTGCTGGATCGAATATCACTGGTTCTCCCGATGCAGTACACCCAGCATTTCCACCCCATAAATCGCCATGTACTAAGGATGGTTGCACTTGACGATCTGCCAATAGTTCAGGGATAGCTGCTAATAACTTGTCTTCTTTAGGGAAATTACCTCCCCGCCGCCTTGCCAACTGAAATTGATAACCCAGGCGATGTTTAATATAAAATTCCGTCCACTCTGCTGTCCAAGTATTGATTTGGGGTGTGGAACCAATGGTATTGTTAATTTTCCAACCAAAAACTTGACTATTGCTAGCTTTGTGCATCGCTGCTAACTTGCGTCCCATTTCTAGCCACGAATTGCTGTTACCGCTACCAAGTTCCAACCATTCCAGGACGATGTAGCTAGAATTATCAGCAGTACCCCAGCAAATTGGTTTGGGGATGCGAATACTAGCTGTTGCTAGCATTTCCTTTAAACCCAACGCCTCAGCTTCAAACATCGCAACTTGGGATGCAAGGTTTTGTTTGACGAAGTAGGTTATCTCACCATTAGAGACAGCATAACCTTGGTTGATGCACCCGCCACCAACCGATCGCCGTTGCTGACTCTGGAATTTTTCGCCAGTCACCTGGCTAATATGGGTGTCGATTTGAGTCCACATGATTAAAAAAAAGTTAGGAATTAGGAGTTATGAGTTAGAAGTAAGGAGCTAAATAAAAGTTAGGAGTCACAATCATGGCTTTTTACTCATAACTCCTCACTCTTAACTCCTAACTCTAAAAGGGCTTGACGAAAATTACACCATAAGCATCTGGAGATAGATACTCTTTGGCTGCTTGCATCAAGTCTGTTGCATCTTGGCTCTGAATTATCGCTGGGTAGTTAAAGGCGGGTTCCAAATCTCCCACCAAAGATTGATAATAACCATACAACCCAGAGCGATCGCTTGGTGTTTCGTTACCAAATATAAATCTGTTAGCTACTCGCTGCCGTATACGAGCAATTTCTGATTCTGCGATCAACTCTGTTTGTAGTTTGCTAATGTGTTGAGCGATCGCATTCTCTACAACTGGTAAATTTTCTACTGCGCATTTAGCTGAAATATAAAATACCCCTTGTAGCTCGTTGCTCATGTTGCTCACAGAAATTGAAGAAACTAATCCCCGTTCCTCCCGTAAATCCCTCACCAGTCTTGATGTCCGTCCGTGTCCCAAAATTCCGGCTAAAACATCCAATCCATAGGTACGATCTAACTGAGTCATTCCTGGAACCCGCCAAACCATTACTAGCCTTGCTTGTTGCAGACTTTCATCGATAAATTCTCGACGAACAATTTCTGTAAATGGTGACTCAGGATTGAGGGAGGAGTGAGGAGTAGGCTTGCCGTGACTTGTGCCGAGCGGAGCCGAGGTAGCGTAGCCGAACGGGAGTGGGGAGTGGGGAGTTTTAGTAGCTTTTGTAAATCCTTCCGCAACAGTTGTAATTAATTCTTCCACGGGCAAATTGCCCACAGCCACAGCCGTAATTGACTGGGGTTGATACCAATTAGCATGAAAATCTCGCATCTGCTGGGGTTTAAGTCCGGCAATCACTGATTCTGGCCCCAATACTGCACGGCGATAGGGTAGACGATCGAAAGCTGTCTCCATCGCCCGCCGATATGTACGCCGTTGGGGATTATCCTCTGAACGCCTAATTTCTTCCAAAACTACCAATCGCTCGCGTTCAAAGGCATCATCAGGAATACTCGCATTCGATACTACATCTATTTGTAATGGCGCAAGCTCGGCAAAATCTTTGGGGGCAGTAGTTATATAGTAATGAGTATAGTCTTGGCTAGTAGCGGCATTGGTGACAGCACCCCGTTCTTCAATTCGACGTTCAAACTCGCCGCTTGCCAGTCGTTCTGTTCCTTTAAAAATCATGTGTTCTAAAAAGTGAGCCATGCCGTTAATAGCATCAGGTTCAACAGCAGAGCCAACTTTTATCCACAAGTTGAGGTTTACGGCTTCAACTGGCATTTGCTCGGCAATGATTGTCAAACCATTGGGCAACTTGTGTAGCGTCGGAGCATTGAGACGGGGAAATTTCCGCAGGGTTGAGGTCATTGCTACTTGTGTGTGAGGAGCATGTTACTCTCTTATCTTATCTGCGACTATAAAATAAGCACTGCGATCGCTTCTCTACAAAAAAAGAAGCGATCGCATTAGCAAGATACGCAAAGAAGACTTGACAGCTTGTGTACTTCATCAACTTGAAATTAGCTGTATATACCCGAAACATCTATCCAAAGTTTTGAAACTTTGGATAAATGCCTACTAAACACGCACTCGAAAGCAATGTCTGATTAACATACATAGAAATCAATACCCTCTTAGAGTTGATAAGGGCTTTACTTATAAAAGTTAGCAGAAGTAAGTTTCTTAATTTCTGCCTAACTATCTATATTGATGCAATGCCCAGTCTCCTATCTGTCATATCTATCGTTGCGATCGTATCTGTCATATCTGTCGTTTCTATCATATCTATCGTTTCGATCGTATCTATCATTTCTGTCATATCTGTCGTTTCTGCGATCGCCAACTGAAAACTCAGCTCGGCAACCATTTCTCACCCAAATACGATTTCTCCGATAGCCCCAATTTCCTCTACAACTGGTGTTAGACAATTGCCTGACAAGCCTCACTCTGCCTCTTGTATCTACCGAACAAGTATTCCTTCGATTATTTTGGCTTGAACAAGTTATTATCTCTTCAGCCGAAGCTGGAGCAGCAATACTCAAAAGTGTACCGATACCAAGACTAGCAACCAGAAAGGTCGCAGCAATTGTGGGAAGGCGCATAATCATAATAATAAAATGCTAGATTTCTTCCAGATTTCAGAAACAAAAACTATAGTAATTCTAGCAAATTGCATTCAGAGCCAATGCATAAATCAGATTAAATGCAAAAAATATTTGCACTCCAAACTTCATCAAAGATAACAGGTTCTATCAAGCACTTAACCATTCTAAGGATTTGAAGTTTTTTGTGCTACAATATCTATTTCAAGTATTCTACAAAAATAGATACTATTAATTTTTATAAAGCTTTAAGAGGTGAAAAACTATCTAGTTCAATTGGAGATATTACATTTACAACCCATTATGTTGGGGAATTAATTATAACTTCAGGAAGATTAGTAGCTTGCGATCCACTTGCTTTTCCTGATAGTGAAGCTTTTCAAAAGTCTTTACCAATTGGTAAATATCCTGTTTTCTTAATTGTTGCTCATTATCCAAGAAATAATGACCAAAGAGTGGCTTATGCCATAATTCGTATTAGCGAAGAAACTCCCGTCAATTGGAAATTAGGTATTTGCTCTGATGAAGAACTAGCTTCGCTTACAGAAAATGACACCTTGGGTTATCCAGTTGATTCTGGAGTCGGTTGCTTTATGGATTTTGATGCAGTAAAAATTCTTGACGATTCAATATATAGCAGTCCTAAATCATTTGTGAAAATTATATATCTCTTTCTTTTTTCTTCCCTTTGCGTCCTTCTCTAACGAGACGCTACGCGATGGCGTTCTTGGCGGTTCGTTTCCTTATCATCTATATTTTTCACGACTCATTTAGGATTGCTATACTATGCATACATTGCTAATCCCCAAGAAGAAAGCTTGATAGACCTGATTCAAGATGAATTAAGAAAAAATTACAGACCTACATGGGATTGGGCAAATATTTGTATAGATAAATCTACCCAATTCAATATAATTGCCTTTTCATCAGGGTATGGAGATGGTATTTACCCAACCTACTTTGGATACGACACCGAAGATAAAATTGTTAACATTGTCACTGAGTTTTGAATATTAAAATAATCAAAATTGCCATTGGATTATACAAGTAGTACTCCAACCCAAAGAGCGCTCCAAAACACTGAGTGATAGAGCGCACCTTGGGTTGGCTTGTTTGGTATTGGCAATGAAACAAACGATATTGCTGTTTATGCCGCCTAATTGGATAAAGTCGAGTTAAGACTTTGGTTTATAAGTCGAAGCAACGTGTAATTCTTTCAACTGTTTAGCATCTACACTCGAAGGCGCATCTGTTAACAAACAACGTGCTTGTTGTGTCTTTGGAAAAGCAATGACATCCCGAATAGATTCTTCTCCAGCTAGCAACATTACCAAACGATCTAAACCGTAGGCGATGCCACCATGCGGCGGTGTACCATATTCAAATGCTTCTAAAAGAAAGCCAAATTTACTTTGTGCTTCTTCAGGAGATAATCCAATCGCTTCAAACACTTGCTGTTGAATTTCTCGCTGATAAATCCGCAGACTTCCGCCGCCAACTTCTACCCCGTTGAGTATTAAGTCGTAAGCTTGGGCGCGTGCAGTCTTTAAATCGCTCAAATCATCAGGATGTGGTGCTGTAAACGGATGGTGTAATGCTTCTAGACGCTTTTCGTCAGCATTCCACTCGAACATCGGGAAATCTGTGATCCACAGCAAGTTGATTTTTTCGGGATCGATTAAGTTAAATTCTCTAGCGATCGCTTGTCGTAATCTATCTAAAGTTTTATTAACTGTAGCAGCTTCCCCTGCCCCAAACAACAGCAAATGTCCAGCTTTTGCACCTGTAAGGCGTAAAATTTCTTGTTTTTGTTCTTCGCTTAAGTTGTCTTTAATCGCCCCAATGGTGTCAATTTCGCCATCATCCCTGACGCGGATATAAGCTAAACCTTTAGCACCGGCTTCGCTGGCTTCTTTAAATAAGTCGCCACCTGGTTTAATGCGGACATTAGAAATTACATCGTTACCGTTGGGAATGGGCAGAATTTTGACGATACCACCATTGGTAACAGTGTCCCGAAAGACTTTGAAACCAGAATCTTTGACGATATGTGAGACATCAACTAATTCCAAACCATAGCGTGTATCTGGTTTATCACTACCGTAGCGTTCCATCCCCTCAGCATAAGTGAGACGCGGGAAAGGGCGCTGTAACTCAATGCCTTTAACTGTTTTGTAGATATGGCAAATTAAATTCTCATTTAGTTCGATAATTTCTTCTTGGGACATGAAGCTCATTTCCATGTCCAACTGAGTGAATTCTGGTTGTCTGTCGGCGCGTAAGTCTTCGTCACGAAAACAACGGGCAATCTGATAATATCTGTCTAAGCCGGATACCATCAGCAATTGTTTAAATAGCTGGGGTGATTGCGGCAAAGCATACCATTCACCAGGATTGACACGACTGGGTAGAACATAATCCCGCGCTCCTTCTGGGGTAGAACGGGTAAGAATTGGGGTTTCGACTTCGATAAAACCTTCCAAATCTTCTAAATAACGACGCATGGCTTTGACAATTTGATGACGCAGTTGCAAATTTTGCGCCATACGTTCGCGTCGCAAATCCAAATAACGATATTTCAGGCGTAAGTCTTCTCGTACTGTCTCGGTGTCAGCTACAGAAACTTGGAAAGGTAACTGTTTGCGAACAGCATTGAGTAGTTCAATTTTATCGGCGTAGATTTCTACCTCGCCTGTGGGGATGCGGGTATTCAACGATTCTTCGGGACGTTGTGTTACCCTACCAGTGATTTTGACAACATATTCATTTCGCAGGGCGTTTGCATATTCGTAAGAATCTGGGGTGCGTTGCGGATCGCTGACGATTTGGACAATTCCAGAGCGATCGCGTAAATCTAAAAATATCACACCACCATGATCGCGGCGACGGTCTACCCATCCGTAAAAGGTAACAGTTTCTCCAATATGTTCTTTTCGGAGTTCGCCGCAATAGTGAGTTCGCATAAGTCTTAGTTATTGTTTCCGGGCTAGATTGGCAAGAAAATGTCAAAGCCTTCCCATTATCTAGCATCAATAGTAATTGTAGTAGTTCTGGTGAAAGAAAAAATCAAATAATCTCACACTATATATACAGCATCTTTCATGTATTTGAACTACACCCAATACTTGTAGGGTTTTGGGGGAAAGGGATTCATGTTAAAGGGGAAAAACCTTATATATTTAGCCTTCCACTCCTTTTTCCCTTTAACCAAGCAGCATTGGAACCACACCTGAATGGCACTAAGAAAAGCGTAAATCCCTGGTATTCCTGGATGAAAGGGTGTAGGGTGTCGGGTGTCGGGTGTGGTGAATTAAAAAGATGTTGAGCTCCTTGACGTACCTCGCATTCAATTATCTTAAGCACTACACCCTATACCCTACCCCCAACACCCTGCCCTCACTAGGTTTCACCTTTTATTCGTGCCATTCGAACCACACCTGTCGTAGGGGCGCAAGGCCCATTGGTGTCAACTTAAGCCGAAAACTATATCGGACAGGCGTTTTGCAAATCCCTCACGCCCTCATTCCCTAACCCCTTCTCCCAAAGAAGAAGGGGAATTGAATGTCTAGCTCCCCTCTCACGGATGCTACGGTGTACACAATAAGTTTGTTGACCTGCACCTTTAATGCATTGACCTGCACCTTTAATGCATTGACCTGCAAAAATTAATCTTCCCTACGTTACGCAACAACTCTAAAAGACTTGTGTGTACACGGTAGCTCACGGATGGGAGAGAGGCTGGGGTGAGGGCAAAACGTTCTCACCAAGCGGGTTTAGCGTTAAGTTGACACCTATGTGCAAGGACTTGCGCCCCTACCGCGTAGTCTATTTACTATTTTGGTTGATTAGGACGGTTTCCTTGGGGAGACGCTCCGCCATCGCCAGGAGGATGAGGTGGAACACCTAGCGCGTCGATCAACTGTTGTTCGGTGACACCCAGCTTTGCTGCTGCGGCTTTAAAATCAGGTCTGGGTGGGCGTTGACTGCGATCGCCTGGATTTGGGGGATTGGTTGGAACTCCTAACGCCGCTTTTAACTGGGCTTCTGTAACTCCTAATTTTGTTGCTGCGGCTGCAAAATCAGGTCTGGGTGGGCGTTGATTGCGATCGCCTGGATTTGGCGGATTGGCTGGAACTCCTAACGCCGCCTTTAACTGGGCTTCTGTAACTCCTAACTTTGTTGCTGCGGCTTTAAAATCAGGTCTGGGTGGGCGTTGATTGCGATCGCCTGGATTTGGCGGGTTGGCTGGAACTCCCAATGCTGCCTTTAACTGTGCTTCTGTAACTCCTAATTTTGTTGCTGCGGCTGCAAAATCAGGTCTGGGTGGACGCGGCCGTTCGTTTGATGGTTCGTTGGGCGGTTGTTGCGCCTGTGCAATTCGATCGAATTGATTAGCAGCATTTGCTTGATTGAGTGAAATAAAACCAAATGTGCCAACCACAACAGGAATCGCTGTTACTACTAGTACTCTACGAATATTCATCATTAAATCTCCAAAGGTTTATATTTCTAATTAAGTCTTCTCAAAATAACAGTTTGCCCTGTTTATAAATTACAAAACTGTAATTTATAAACAACAATACTCTGACGAGATCGCCGCTGAGGGCGAGGCGAAATGCAAGGGTGCATAAATTAACGGTTATTGCGTTCTACCCGGTTTTGAACTGCTTCTTGATTATGAGCCTGGGGACGTTGGTGAGTACGCTTTTTCTGATGGGGACGGGGTTTAGAATGTCTGATTTGTGGTTTTTTCTCAGATATTTCTGGTTTGTTGGGCTGTTGTGAAATCTCGGCGTTCCGATGAGATAGATTAGCGGCATTTGCCTGATTGGGTGCAACAAAACCGAATGTACCAATCAAAAAAGGAATCGCTGCTACGGCTAAGACTCGACGAATATGCATAAAAATCAACCTTCAAAAGCTAGGGTGTTCATATTTCTAATTAAGCCACCTCAAAATTACAGCTTTCTTATTTTCTAAATTACAGTTTTGTAATTTGAATAAAAAATAATGAATTTAGAATAGAAGAATATATGAATTAATAAATGCTGTGAATGTTCTGTTTGTTGAAGATGAAGCGAAAATTGCTAACTTTGTCCGGGCTGGACTAAAGGAGCAGGGATTTGTTGTAGACTACTGCGATAACGGTGATGACGGATATCTGCGGGCATTAGACAACGAATATGATGCGATAATACTCGACATTATGATGCCGGGAAAAGATGGACTATCAATTCTAAAACTATTACGGCGGCAAGGTCGGAATGCTCCGGTGATTTTGTTGACGGCTCGGAATGAGCTAGACGATCGCTTGCAAGGACTAAATTTGGGAGCGGATGACTATATCGCTAAACCGTTTTTTGTGGAAGAGTTAGTGGCTAGAATTCATGCAGTTGTGCGCCGGAGTGTGAGCGATGTCTACGACGGGCTACGCCTACGCCAAAATCTACTTTGCGTTGGCCCGATCAAACTCGATCGCATCACCAGGGAAGTCACTTGCGATCGCCAAGCGATAGAACTCACCAGCCGCGAGTTTAATCTTCTAGAATATCTCATGCGTTCTCCCGGACGGGTTTTCACTCGTACCCAAATTTTGGAACACGTTTGGGGCTACGACTTTAACCCCAACACCAATGTTGTGGATGTTTGTATCCAGCGAATTCGGAAAAAGATTGACCCCCTTGATGAAGCAGTCTGGATTGAAAGCATTCGAGGGGTTGGATATCGATTTCGCAAGCCAGATTCATCATCATGAAACTTCCTTCGTTTCGACTCCGCATTGCTCTGTTGTCTGCGGCTCTAGCTGGCAGCACATTAGTCGGATTTGGCGCGGTTTCCTGGTTTCAGATTTACAATGCTAAGATTAGCCGCCTAGATGCAGAACTATTAAATCACTTGATGCGGGCAACTCCGAACTTCCCTCCACGAGAGGAACCTCCCCCTGGCGCAGCCTTTCCCAGAAGAGAAAACTCACGAGAACGCTCCCGATGGCAGTTTTACGAAGATTCATTATCTTATGCTTTCGGAACCAATACAAAAACCCCCGTCGCCCTGGTGGTGCTGGACGCAAATAACAATATACTTTATCAATCCAACTCCCTACCTACCGATCTTGAGGTGAATCGTCTGTTGCTGAAGCGTCTTGAGTTGACACCTTTACCACCGCCCCCAAAGAGAGAACCACCACCTTTACCCTCCAATAGAAATCCATCCTTTGAGCGGCCACCACTGATTCGTCCACGCCCACCTCAATTTGTCACAGAGAATACGGCAACAGCAGTCTGGCGGATTGGCGCAACTAAATTTCCCAATGCTCAGGTTGCTATTGCCGTTAGCTTGCAAGCCGTAGATCGAGATATGGCTACCATTCGCAATATCTTCCTGGTTTCAATTCCGGGAGCGCTGCTGTTGGTTGCGGTGGGGGCATGGTTGGTTTCTGGCGGTGCTTTACGTCCCATTCGTCAATTAACTGGTGTAATTCAACAGGTAACTGTCAAAGGGCTAGATCAGCGAATTCCCATTGGGACAACTGATGTTGAATTTATCGAACTGATTCAGGTGTTTAACCTGATGCTGTCACGCTTGGAACGTAGCTTTACCCAAGCTTCCCGCTTTAGTGGTGACGCAGCTCATGAACTGAAAACCCCACTAACTATTTTGCAAGGCGAACTAGAACGAACACTCCAACAGGTCGATCCCGGTAGTGAAGTACAACAGCGCTTAAGCAATCTGTTAGATGAGGTGCGCCGCCTGAGTGGAATTATGCGAAAACTCTTGCTGCTATCTCTGGCAGATGCCGGAAAAATGAGCTTGTATCTAGTTGAAGTGGATATGTCTGAGTTAGTGATGGAGATGCTAGAAGATGTGGAAATGCTAGCTCCCCAGTTGACTGTACAAACTGACTTTATTGATGAGTTGTGGGTAAAAGGCGATCGCGATCTTTTAATTCAAATTTTGCAAAACCTATTTAGTAATGCAATTAAATACAATCTCGCCAACGGCTGGATACAGATTCGCACTCATCAAACTTCAACAACTTTTCACGTCACCATTGTCAATGCATCAAAAGATATTCCCCTAAGCGATCGCGATCGCATTTTTGACCGATTTTATCGCGGCGATCCCTCACGTAACCGCAAGGTAGAAGGAATCGGACTAGGACTGAGCCTAGCCCGAGAAATTGCCAGGGCACATCGAGGCGACCTTACCCTTGATTTAACACCTTCTGGTCAAACAGCGTTCACCCTCACCTTATCGATGAAGTAATCCCTCTTTTGTTACTACAGGAAGTCGGAAAAAATAAGTACAATACCGCCTTTGGGAGGGCGATTGATTCTCCGTGTCCTCTGCGCCTCTGCGGTTCGTTATTTTGTAACTCGCGCGTAAGTCCTAAAAGCGATCGCCTGGCACTTGCATTGATTAATTCAAAGCATCAGCGATCTTAATACCAAGGTGCTGCAATGCTTTTTCTTTGACAAATTCAGCTGCACTACGAGCCGATTCCGCCAAAATAGTATCGGTGTTTGGAGTCAGCTTCAGCGCTCCTCCCAGATATCCCAAAGCTTTGCAATAATCATCAGTCAAGTTGGTAGATGCCAGTCTCTTTACAGTTTGATAATCGCCACTTTGAAAAGCTGTTAACGCTTTGTGGTGTAAATCATTTTCTGGCTTTCCTAGTACTTCAAGAATTGCGCTCACAGCTTTATTGACTTTTTCTTGTGTTAGTTCTGTGGATACTGTTGCTTGCATATTTATCTCCTTTTGTTCATGAATTTGCAAGTTGTCGGTAGCGTTCTTGAACTTCCTGAATCGAAAACAAAGTTTCAAACTTCAACCCCGCTGACTGGTACAACTGACCTCCCCCTTGTTGTCGATCTACCAGTGAAATTACTTGATTTACGGTATAACCTGCATCTTTAAGACGCTCAACCGCTTTTAGAGCAGATTGCCCAGTTGTTACTACATCTTCCAAAACTACTACTTTTGCGCCCTCTGGTAAACTGGGGCCTTCTATATAAGCTCTTGTCCCATAACCCTTAGCTTCCTTGCGAATAATCAGCGCTGGTATTGGGCGGTTTTCATAAACAGAAACTATACTCACTGCTGTCACAATTGGATCGGCTCCCATTGTTAAACCACCTACAGCCTGTGTATCTACAGGTAATAAAGGAAATAGTAATCGTCCGACTGCTAAAGCACCTTGAGGATGGAGTGTTACCTGTGTCTTATTGACGTAATAAGAACTACGCAGCCCAGAAGATAGGAGAAAATCACCCTCTTGATAAGCAAGTTGGCAAAATAAATCTAGTAGCTTGTGGCGTAAAGTGGTCAAATCAGAAGTGGTTGCCCAAATATCTGAGTGGGTAAGAGTTTCAGTAGGATACGTCATTACAAAACATTAAAAGTTGTGCTACACCAAAGGTTGAACTCATAAGAGTTCTGAACTTCAGCATAAATTAAGATTCGCCCAAAGCAAAAGTTGAGGAGTCAAAAACGTGCGTATAAAATTTAAAACCTTTGGTGGTTTATTGGTGCTGCTTGCTGCTGGTATTGCTTTTCCCTCTATTGCATCCGCCCAAACGGCAACACCCAATTCTGAAACTTTGAATGATGTATTTGAACGAGCTTATTTTCGTCACGATCGCAATTTCTACGAAAATAGTAGCAGCCTCAAGCGTCAGCTAGACTCATTTTTTGGATCTGGTTCTAGTTTCGGTGGTTCCTTCCCAGAAAATGAAATTGCCCGCGATGCTAATTTGGTTAATACTTTATATCATGATGCCCTGACTCAGCAAGTTGGCAACGATCCTTATATTCGTACTCCTGATTTACCAAATCCTTATGACACATCGTTGCTCGTGTCTCCTCGCTATAGCAACAAACTTAAAGTAGGAACAGAATTCAGGTTTGAAACTTTACCATCTCGGTAAGATTGGGGAGTGGGGAGCAGAGGAGCAGAGGAGCAGGGGAGCAGGGGAGCAGGGGAGCAGAGGAAGAAGAACTATTAATTATTGATCGATTCCCAATTCCCAATTCCCAATTCCCACTTGCCCTGAGCGTTCGCGCAGCGTCTCCGTTAGGAGAAGCCGAAGGGATGCCCAATGCCCCATGCCCATTTTTGATGATTCAGTGCGCCCTGCTGGAATCGAACCAGCCTGAAAACGAATTATGAGTTCGTTGCCTCCCCAATCGGCCAAAGGCGCTTGTTTTTTTGGGTTGTGGGTTGCTACGAGAAAATTACTTCAACTCTTAGGTCAACCTTATTTACTAAATTTAGAGTGAGCAAAATACCTCACTCACTGAGTTTAGCCAATTCCATGAATATAGCACAAATTTACCACGTGTGAATACTGGACAATAGTTTATTAGATTTTTATACTACATAATTTGATCATAGATATAGTGCAAACTAATATTGATTAAGTTCCTTTAAGGATTGAGGTCAAAAGCTTCACTATTCTTAAATAGACCAGCATTCTATTGCGATCGCTTGTCAACGATGAAAATAAATTCTACTGTACTTCTTACTTTGATTTTGTTAATTCTGATGATGGGAGCAGGTTCTGTGAGCGCGTTTTTGGGCTTTGAACTGGGGAGTTCAGCACTTAAAGGCGTGACTACACCAGATGGGCGTCCTACAACTAAATTTGCCAGCAATAAGGCAAATAGCTCTCAACAAGGAGGGCTAGTGCTATTAAAAGAGGAAGAAATTCTGAAAATAGTCAAGGCGCGAATTGAGGGTAAGACCAAAGCCGCTAAATCGGAAAAACCCGAAGAAGATGATGAAGAAACCAATAGCAGCAAGCAGAAGCCAGAGGAAAAACCCCCAGAAGTAGTTGAAGAAAAGCCCCTACCAGGTTTTCCAGTTACTGCCCAAAGTCAGGGTGTAACAATGACTGTGCAATCTGCTCGCTACTCTGGTGGTGATTTACTACTGAAAGTGAAAATGCAGAACAAAGGTAAGGATTCTGTGCGCTTCCTGTATAGTTTTTTAGATGTTACCGATGACAAAGGACGAACCCTAAGTGCTAGTACAGAGGGTTTACCAACAGAATTGCCTGTAAATGGGCCAGCATTTTCAGGTACAGTGAGCATTCCTACAGCTTTACTTGATGATGTCAAGAAAATATCACTTGCTCTCACTGATTATCCCGCTCAACAATTGAAGTTAGAGGCATCGAATATTCCTGTAGAAAGGTAGATTGGCATTGGGCATTGGGCATTGGGCATTGGTAATTATCTACTATTCCCTATTCCCCCTAAATGGAGGACGTGAGTTTTACACGAGCTTTGGCGGTGAGTGTTTTTCCTAATTTAAGTTTGATAGAAGTGGCGCTGCGGTTGTTATCAGTGCTACTACTGATTGCCATAAATGCCTTTTTTGTGACGGCGGAATTTTCGATGGTGAGCGTGCGGCGATCGCGTATTCACCAGCTAGTTAAGGCTGGGGATATTCCCGCGATCGCTGTAGAAATGTTACAACGCAGTATTGACCGACTGCTATCTACCACCCAATTAGGCATTACCCTCTCTAGTTTGGCACTGGGATGGATTGGCGAAAGTACGATTGTTGTGCTAGTGAATGCCTGGTTAAGATCCTGGCCTTTACCCAGTGGTATGACTACCTTCCTCGCCCATTCCCTATCAATTCCTATCGCCTTTTTCTTAATTGCCTATTTGCAAATTGTGATTGGAGAATTATGCCCCAAATCCTTAGCCATGCTGTACTCAGAACAGCTAGCGAGATTTTTGGGGCCTCCGGTAAAAGCGATCGTGCGTTTTTTTGGCCCCTTCATCTGGATTCTTAACCAATCAACTCGTTTTTTATTACGGATTTTTGGCATCCAATACACAGGCCAAGGCTGGCGACCGCCTGTAACTCCTGAAGAATTACAACTGATCATCTCTACAGAATGGGGGTCTACTGGGTTACAGCGTGCAGAGCGAGAATTGCTCAATAATGTCTTCGAGTTTGGGGATGTCATGGCGCAAGATGTGATGATCCCGCGCACCAGTATTATCACACTCCCAAAAGATGCTACTTTCCAGACATTACTCAAGGAAATGGCTTCTACTGGTTACTCTCGCTATCCTGTGATTGGTGAATCTTTAGACGATGTTCGCGGTATTGTTTATTTTAAAGATTTGGCACAACCTTTGGCAGTCGGCAACCTTAGTTTAGAGACACAGATCCAACCTTGGATGCGTCCTGCTCGGTTTGTTCCCGAACACACGCCCTTGAGTGAACTTTTGCCCATGATGCAGCAAGAGAAACCCGCTATGGTCATGGTAGTGAATGAATTTGGCGGTACTGTGGGACTAGTGACAATCAAAGATGTGATTGCCGAAATTATTGGCGATCCCAGCGACCTTGAAAGCAGTGAAGACTTACTGATTCAGATGTTAGGTGAGCAAAAATTTTTGGTGCAAGCACAAATCAACCTTGAAGACCTCAACGAAGTTTTGCATCTCAATTTGCCCCTGACCAGAGAATATCAAACACTAGGGGGCTTTTTGCTGTATGAGTTACAGAAAATTCCTGCTAAAGGCGAAATCTTTTGTTATCAAAATCTCGAATTCACCGTGGTATCGATTGTTGGGCCACGCCTGCATCAAATTCAACTGCGGCGGTTAGAGGAAGAGGGGAGAGCAGAGGAGCAGAGGAGCAGGGGAGCAGGGGAGTAAGAATTTTAGATTTTAGAATTTGGGTTTTAGATTGAAATTTCATCCAAAATTGTCAATCCAAAATCTAAAATTGAATTGTCCAATGCCTCTACTGTGCATAGGCCACAGGATCGACAAGTCCCAATTCGGCAAAAGCTGCTAGCCGTAAGCGACAAGAATCACATACGCCGCAAGCAACATCATTACCAGCATAGCAAGACCAAGTTAGTTCCCAAGGAACTCCCAATTGGTTCCCCAGTTGGATGATTTCGGTTTTTTTCAGGTTGATTAGGGGTGCAACAATCTTAATTGGTTGTCCCTCACGCCCTTGTTTGGTTCCCAAGCGAAAAACTTCCTGCATTGCTTGAATATAGTCGGGGCGACAATCAGGATATCCTGAATAATCGAGGGCATTAACGCCGATATAGACGCGCTCTGCTGCGATCGCTTCGGCGTAACTAAGAGCAAAGCTTAAAAATATGGTATTACGAGCCGGAACATAAGTGACAGGAATATTTTGAGACATTTCATCAAGCGATCGCTCCTGGGGTAAATCAATGGCATTATCAGTAAGGGCCGAACCGCCCCATTGTCGTAAGTCAAAGTTAACTACCTGATGTTTTGCGATCGCAGCTTTTTGAGCGACACTGAGCGCTGACTGTAACTCTCGTCGATGTCGCTGCTGGTAATCAAAGGAAATAGCATGACATTCACAGCCATCAGCTTGAGCTTTGTACAGAATTGTGGAAGAGTCCAATCCCCCAGATAACAAAATTACAGCTTTCATCTCGGTTGCAAATTTTGGATTTCAAATCACTGCATCAAACCTTAACAAGGCGCCAGAAAGCGATGCCAAGGAGAATTTATACTTAAGTCTTACTGAAAGGTTTAAAATTAATAAAAATACATATATTTTTGTAGAAAGTGCAAAATCCAAAGCAAACTCGAAATATCTATACAAAAGATATTTAGATTACGGGAACCGATCGCAAACTTTGAAATTCTTCATAAACATAGGCTCTATGTTACCATCTGGATGGTTTTAGACGGATCGTAACCGGCTTTCGAGTATAAACGCCAACGGCCGTAGCGTCTCTAAATTTGGTGGTTGAGGAGAGAATAATAGTGCAAAATAGCATGTCAGTGGCAGAACCGAATCCATATACACAGCGCAACCAGCCACGACCAATCCGCATAGGCGTGATTGGAGTGGGTAACATGGGACAACACCACGCTCGCGTGCTGAGTTCAATGAAAGATGTTGAACTAGTCGGAGTGGCAGATATTAACGTCGAGCGAGGATTAGAAACTGCCAGCAAGTACAAGGTGCGTTTTTTTGAAGATTACTGCGATCTGCTACCCCTTGTGGAAGCAGTTTGTGTAGCTGTTCCCACCCGTCTGCACTATGCCGTGGGCATCAACTGTCTGTTAGCGGGAATTCATGTTTTGATTGAAAAACCGATCGCAGCCAGTATTTCTGAGGCAGAGTCTTTAGTAAATGCCGCAGCTGAGTCTGGGTGTATCCTGCAAGTAGGTCATATTGAGCGTTTTAACCCAGCTTTTAAAGAACTGAGCCAAGTTCTAAAAACAGAGGAATTGCTGGCGCTAGAAGCCCACAGAATGAGTCCTTACTCAGATCGAGCAAACGATGTTTCAGTTGTGCTGGATTTAATGATCCATGACATCGACCTACTTCTGGAATTAGCTGCTTCCCCAGTCACAAAATTGACTGCTAGCGGTACTCGCTCCCTAGACTCTGGTTATTTAGATTACGTAACCGCCACCTTGGGGTTTGCCAATGGTATTGTTGCTACTCTGACTGCTAGTAAAGTCACTCACCGCAAAATTCGCCGAATTGTCGCCCATTGCAAAAATTCATTTACTGAGGCAGATTTTCTCAAGAATGAAATTTTGATTCACCGACAAACGGCTGCCAATTCTCTCACCGACCACCGACAAGTACTTTACAGGCAAGATGGTGTAATTGAAAAAGTCTACACCAGCAATATTCAACCCCTAAGTGCAGAATTAGAACATTTTGTCAACTGCGTACACGGTGGCAATCAACCTTCAGTAGGTGGCGAACAAGCTCTCAAAGCCTTGAGGCTTGCAAGTTTAATTGAGCAGATGGCGCTAGAAGATCGAGTTTGGAATCCCTTAGACTGGCAATCTGAACCAAGGGTACAATCTTTGACCCCCACAGTCTAGAAGAAGAGGGGATGAGGGGGATAAGGGGACAAGGAAGGTGAAATTTTCTCCCTTCTCTCTCCGTACTACCCCACAGCCCTCAACTTCAGTAGAAAAGCTAGAATATGTTTTAAATTTGCCATCAAATCTTTAGATCCTTCTTAGTCCCTTTAAAAAAGCAGGCTAAGGGGGATCTAAAAAATTAGAAAACAAAACCTAGTAGTTCGTTTGATTAATTTTGTGAGGTTTGTGGTGAGCGATAAATCGTTCAATCTCAAAGGCTAGAGGTACTTACGAACTTTTATAACTCTCAACATTAATGAAGCAGACACCTAACTTCCACTTGTCTGACTCTGTTTTTCAGTTGTGATGCCAATTTTTAGTGCAGCCAAATTCCCTTGACTCTAGCAAGCGGGAATAATTACCCTTTAAAAAAGCTAAAGCGGAATTTAGCAACAAGACTAGTCCAGCAATTTCAGGAATTGACTCAATGCTTGAATGGATAACTAATACTATCAACTATTTTGGCTATTGGGGAATCGCCCTACTAATGTTTTTAGAGAACCTTTTTCCCCCCATTCCTTCAGAATTGATTATGCCACTGGCTGGATTTACAGCAAGTCCATATCAACCAGGAGAGGCAAAGCTGAATATTATTGGTGTATTTTTCGCAGGACTTTTGGGTTCTGTATTGGGCGCACTTATTTGGTACTATCCGGGTAAGTTTTTAGGTGAAATCCGTTTGAAAGCTTGGGCTGACAAGTATGGTAAATGGCTAGCTATATCCAGTAAAGATATTACTAAGGCCAAAGAGTGGTTTGACCGACAAGGTAGAACAGCAGTATTAATTGGTCGTCTTGTGCCAGGAATCCGCACCTTGATTTCTGTTCCCGCAGGTATTAGCAATATGCCTTTGCTACCATTTTTGTTTTACACAACATTAGGTAGCGCTGCTTGGGTAGGTTTGTTAACATACTCAGGATACATATTGGGTAGTCAGTATGAACTTGTGGACAAGTACCTTGCTCCTGTATCTAAAATCGTACTTGGCGGTTTGGTTCTAGCATTTGTTTTCTGGATATTCAAGCGCCAGTTAAGACGCACTAGACGCACTAGAAGATGAAACACGGACGCTTTTGGTTTGAAAGCAGTGAAAGCAGGGGTTACATCTGGCCAAAATTCGCCTACACTATGCCAAATAATACTAGATGTGCGTTGGCAGAGCTTACCAGAGGTATCGCCGGAATTAATTTTTGGCGTATTTCTAGCTACACTTGACGCAACCTAGAATTTCTGGTTGCTCGCATTTTTGTAAGATGAGCATGACAACTTTTTACAGTTAAGTTTGAACTAGGAGCTTTCATGACAGACCAACCTTCCGCCGCTACCCCCATCAATGCTGCTGCTATACCTATGAATAGGCAGCCGTTAGCATCGACTCCTATCAATGCTGTTAATAATAATCCTCCCACTAGCAAGCCAGCTGGTGGTTCTGGGAAAACCATTCTCAGTGTTGATTTAGGCAGAACTTCCACAAAAACTTGTGTGAGTCGCGAACCAGGCAGTGTGGTGTTCGTACCTGCCAACGTCAAGCAGATGTCAATCGAACAAGTACGCGGTGGTGTTTTTGAAGCCAGGGCTACCGATCCCTTAATGGATTTGTGGCTGGAGTATCAAGGAAATGGATATGCTGTTGGTCAACTGGCAGCCGATTTTGGGGCGAATTTAGGAGTCGGACAATCTAAGGTAGAAGCTGCACTGGTAAAAGTTTTAGCAAGTGCTGGCTACTTCAAACTCAGAGACGATATCTCAGTCGTACTTGGTCTGCCTTTTCTTTCCTTAGAGCAATTTGAAAAAGAAAAAGCACAATTGATTAGCCAAGTAGGTGGCCCTCATGTGTTGAACTTCCGAGGCGAATCTGTGTCGCTGAACGTCAGTAAGGTATGGGTAATGCCAGAAGGCTACGGCAGCCTGTTATGGTCTGAAGCTCAACCCAAGAAAAACCCTGGTAGTCCCGATTTTACAAAAATATCGGTGGCGATCGTCGATATTGGTCATCAAACCGTCGATCTTTTGATGGTAGATAACTTCCGTTTTGCCAGAGGTGCTTCTAAGAGCGAAGACTTCGGGATGAATAAGTTTTATGAATTGGTGTCTGCCGAAATTGAGGGAGCAGATAGTCAATCTCTAGCACTGATTTCTGCTGTCAACAAACCCAGAGGTGAACGCTTTTACCGTCCTAAAGGCGCTAGCAAGCCCACCAACCTAGATGATTTTCTTCCCAACCTCACAGAGATGTTTTCGCGCGAAATTTGTAGCCGTGTGCTAGCCTGGTTGCCAGAACGCGTTACCGATGTAATTCTTACTGGCGGCGGTGGTGAGTTCTTCTGGGACGACGTTCAACGTCTGCTCAAAGAAGCAAAGATTAATGCTCATTTAGCAGCACCTTCCCGTCAGGCGAATGCTTTGGGGCAGTATATTTATGGAGAGGCACAATTATCCTCCAATCGCGCTGCTAGGGCATAAAGCTGATGTTCCAATGGTCAAAAAAGGTAGTTAAATCCGTCACGTTCAACCCAGAGCTTGCTGATGAAAGCTTGTTAGCGCAAGTAGAAAGTTATTTGGAAAAACAACCAGACAAGACTTTCAGCGACCTCTGTAAAGAAGCCTTGTGGCAATCTTTATGTGTACCGGAATCTGTACAACCTGCTCCACAAACAGCAGTAAACACACCGATCGATCAACAAATCGGTGAACTGCAACGTCAAGTGGCTGGACTTGAGGAACGTTTTTTTGCCAAGGGATCTAATCGTTTGGAGGCGATGGAACATCATCTACTGCAACTTTCTCAACAAGTCGCACAACTGGCGCTCATAGTCAACGATCGATCGTTCATTCCGTCTCCAAGTCAATTAGAAGTAGTAAATAATACTTCTTATACTGTTGCTACCCCTCCTCAAGAGGTTGACCCCGTAATCAGTCGCCTTAGTCAGTTTCTCGATGATTTTTAAGGAAAAATCAGGTTTGTGAGCAGTTTTTGCTCATATTAACAATCCTTAATAGTATTAACTATTAAGGATTATTAATGTTTATTGATATTTTTTAAAAGTAGAATTTCTGGCGGGAAGCACCTTTAAGTCTTTGCAACTAATTAAGTTTGATAAAAAAGCGATCGCGCATAGAGATTTCGTGCTGATTGACATTATTGTAGCTGGGCGATCGCTCTTATTAGCAAGCAGATTTTACTTCACACTAACTGTGAGTAATAACCTCAAAATAACTTACATTCCCTACATAGTGTATGATTTTTTCAGAACTAGGGACAGTATGTTTAATGAGTAAAAAGGTTTATCTGTGGATAATCTAAAGCAGTATTACCAAGTTTTAGGTGTTTCATCTGATGCTTCTGTTGATGAGATTAGGAGTTATGTAAAAATAACTTGAACAATTAACTGACTACTTTGGGTTTGATAATATAGTTCCACTCACCATGAAAAGAATTTCGTTCGATTGCGATAGTATCAAGCTCTTGGTCTGTAACCTTG
>NZ_JBWQXL010000053.1:0-45352 GCF_056620565.1 Nostoc sp. LEGE 12454 | reverse complement strand
GTCGTACACCACACAAGCGTTTAAAGTCTTCTGGCTTTAAGATTTTTACTTGTTCGTATGTCATCAATGCTACCCAACTCTAACCTACTTGTCCCACGTATTTGGGACTTTTGCAAGAGGTCTAATATCGGCATTGATGAACTTCGCACCGCTATTTTGCAGCAAATCGCCAACCTCAAAGAAGTCTACGACCTTTTACCCCTCTCATGGTTTGAGGTTAAACAACAACTCGAATCCATGACTGAAGACTTCATCACCTACAGCAGCTATATCGGCATCTGCTACAAAAACAATATTCCCGAAGAACAAAACCAAGATCAACTCATCGATCTGCTCCATCGACTTGGCTTAGTTCTCAACTTCCGCGAGCATCCCATCCTCAAAGATACCAAAGTCCTCAAACCCAACTGGGTGACAGAAGGCATTTATGCGCTCCTGAGCGATGAAAACCTCAAAACTAAAAACAAAGGCATTTTCACCTCTGATGATCTCCCCTTTATTCTCAATCAAAAGCGCTACCCCACTGAGCGTCACAAATATCTGATCGGGCTGATGAAAGAATTTGAGCTTTGCTTTGAATTAGATTGTAAACCACCACAATTTCTAATTCCGGGACTTCTGCCCAAAGACCAACCAGACGAAACAGAACTAGAAGGCGAAACCCTGGAATTTCAATACCATTACAAAGTTCTCCCCGAAAGCATCATTTCCCGCTTCATCGTCAACACCCACGAAAAAATTTATAACCAAATCTATTGGCGCAGTGGCGTAATGCTGCAATATCAAGAAAACAACGAAATCTACAACATTGCTCGGATCAAAGCCGATCCAGAAGACAAAAAAATCTTCATCACTATTAGCGGACGCAAAGAAACTCGCCGCTTATTTCTCGGCATCCTCCGCGATGTCTTCCAAAAAATCCACAAAAGTCTCCCCAATCTCGAAATCACCGAATGGGTTCCCGTCCCCAATCACCCCAAACATCCGCCCCTCGACTACCAAGAACTACTCGGACTCGAAGCGATGGGCGTTCTTGAATATCCAATCGGTAAACTCAAAATAAACATCAATATCCGTCAACTACTAGATGGCTATGAATCACGAGAATCGCGTCAGAAAATACAAAAAGTTGATCCAGAAAGCGATCGCTCTCCAATTGTCAACATTTACAATAGCAATCACCAAGGAGATTTTAAACCCATGACAGAAAACACAAACAACCTTCAAGGTGCAAACATCGCCAACTTTGCCAACCAAGTTAAAGACAACGCCACTCAGCAAGCCTCTAACTTCAACCAAACAAGCGGCGCAAACATCAGCGAAATTCTGCAACTGATCGGCAACCTGCGCCAAACTGCCGCCCAATTCCCACCAGATATCCGCGACGACATCACCATTGATATTGATGATGTAGAAGCAGAAATTCAAAAGCCAGAAAAAGAACGCAATGTACCCAAACTCAAAAAGCGTTTAGTAGCTTTACTAACTGCTGCTACTCTAGTCGCTGGCGCGATCGCAGGTATGACAGATTTTACAAACAATGTTATGGAAATAGGGAACAAATTAAATATCGAACTAAAGCTTCCCTCTGCTAAATAGACTTTTCTAACTCCAGAGGCGATGCAACCTATTCTAGATTAATAATGATGGCATACAGCATTTTGCATTTAAATGAAGTACATCCTTTACCCCACCCTAACCCTTCCCTTGTAAAGTTGAAGTATTTGCTGTTAAATCAATTATCCATAGTACATCCTTTACCCCACCCTAACCCTCCCCCCTTCGACAAGCTCAGGGCATCGCTTGTAAAGGGGAGGGAACCAGATTTTTCTTGTTTCCCCCCTTTACAAGGTGGGATTAAGGGGGGTAATAATGTAATTAAAATTACAGCCAACTATTTTTCAAACAACCTCTTAGCAATGGGTTGACTATGAGGCTTATATTAGTTGAGGATGAAGTAGATTTAGGTGTAGCAATCAAAGAAGTCCTGAGCCATGAGGCATATATAGTTGACTGGTTTCTAGATGGTAATCAGGCATGGCAATATCTAGAAACTGGCTGGACTGAGTATACACTGGCGATTTTTGATTGGATGCTGCCTGGAGCTTCGGGGATAGAGTTGTGTAAATGGTTGCGCGATCGCCAATTAACTCTACCTATATTAATGCTAACGGCTAAAGACCGGATGGAAGAAAAGATTATTGGTCTAGATAGTGGTGCCGATGATTATTTAGTTAAACCCTTTGATATGGCAGAACTGTTGGCAAGATTGCGAGCATTACAACGGCGAGCCTCTTACGTCGGAGCAACGCTGACACCTCAAGTCCAACCGCGACGCTTACAAGTAGGTTGTCTGACGCTCAATTACAGCACTCATCAAGTTATTCGTGAGTATGTTCACGGAGAAAAGCAAGTGTTTTCACTAACTACCAAAGAATTTCAATTATTGGAATATTTCATCAGGCATCCTAACCAAATTATCAGCCGCGACCAAATTATCAATCAACTTTGGGAAATTGGTGCAGAACCAGTTAGCAATGTAGTAGCAGCACAAATTCGCTTATTGAGACGCAAATTAGGAGAAGAAGATAGCGAATCTTTAATTGAAACTATTTATGGTGTGGGCTATCGCCTAAATATTCATGCTGCTGATTTTTGCTAACTTGACAGCAATACTTTCAGCAAGGGTTTAAAAATATGGAACGCAATCCCATTTTCCACCAAACTCGGTTGCGGCTTGCAGCTTGGTATACCCTTGTCATGGGCGGTATTTTAGGGCTATCTAGTTTGGGAGTTTATAGTGTGGTTGCCCATACCTACTATGAAACCATAGACCAGGGATTGCAATCAGTCGCCAACGCACTCCATAAAAGTATTGAACCGGCTTGGCAACAACCCGGACAATTACAACGCCTTGCTAAAGAATTTTCTTTAGAATTATGTGTGGCTCAGACTAATTGTTTGCCTAAAACAACATCTATTAAAAAATCGATTGCAGAAGCGGCAAATCCAGTTAATTACTATATCCGTTTATTGGATCGCTCAGGAAAACTTTTTGCTAGTGGAGGCATGGAATTTGACAAATTACCGATGACCTCAACATTAGATAATTGGCAGATATTAACAGATTCCTCCGGCACTCGATACCGCGAAATCACTTTACCTTTGTATACTCAAAACCAGGTTTCGGGTTATCTACAAGTAGCGCGTAGTATCACTGATTTAGACCAACATCTTACTTATTTAAGATTAACTTTGGTATTGGGATTGCCAATTTCGATGATTTTCGTTGGTTTGTCTAGTTGGTGGTTGGCAGGAAGGGCAATGCAACCTGTATATCTTTCTTACCAACAAATGCAACAATTTACTGCTGATGCTGCCCATGAGTTTCGCACACCTTTAGCAGCAATGTACTCTACTATTGAAGCTGCTATCAAGTTACAGCAAGAACCAAAAGCCAATGGTGGAATTTTAGATGTACTCAAACGCCAAAATCGGCGCTTATCACAATTAGTTGGAGATTTGCTGTTATTAACGAGGATAGACCAGAAACAACTAATAGGAGAATATCAGCCTTGCTGTTTGAATGATATCATTAGCGATTTAATTGAGGAATTAGCATTTTTGGCGGTAGAGACTCAAGTCAATCTCTCTAAGCAAGTGCAAGTCTCAGAAAAATTGTATGTGATGGGAAATGAAGATCAGCTTTATCGCTTAATTTCTAACTTAATTGTCAATGCAATTCAAGCGACATCTAGCGGTGGAAAAGTCACGGTTTTTTTAGAAAAAAGTGAGCTTTATGCCATAATTAAAGTTCAAGATACAGGAATTGGTATTGCCCCAGAACATCAACAGCGAATTTTCGATCGCTTCTATCGAGTCGATCGCGATGCCTACGGTGGGCTGCGCCTACGCTCTCGCACCTCTGGCGGTTCGGGATTGGGATTAGCCATAGCGATCGCGATCGCCCAAGCACACAAAGGTAATATTCACGTTCAAAGTCAACCTGGGGTAGGTAGTACATTTACCGTTCGACTTCCTCTTTCACCGTGATTTATGGAAATAAATGTTGCTATTTGCAAATCTGCGATCGGCAAGGTGCGACTTTGAGTTGTTGCGTACATGGAGAGCGCACATTTATCTGTTAACAAATCCTAAAAGTGCTTTGATAGTTTTTCCACAGGATGATTAAGATATAGGTATTTGACCTGATCGGTGTCGATACTCATGGTGCAAGACCAGATTTTGCTGAATGATTGGCATGTAATAGCGCGATCGCAAGACCTCCAACCTGGAACAGTTCTGCACAAGCGCTTATTAGGCGAAAATCTAGTGCTTTGGCATAATGGCGACAAAGTTTTAGCTTGGCAAGACGTTTGCCCTCATCGTGGTGCTCGTCTTTCTCTAGGATATGTTGATAAAGAGACTCTTGTTTGTCCTTACCACGGTTTAGCCTTTAATAGCGAGGGAAAATGTGTACAAGTTCCGGCTAATCCCGAACAATCGCCCCCCACCCAAGCTTGTGTTAAAACTTACCAGATTCAAGAGCGTTACGATCTGCTCTGGGTTTGTTTAGGGACACCAAAACAAGACATAGCTCCGTTTTCTGAGTGGTACGATCCGGTCTATCAAAAGATTTTCTGTGGCCCTTACTACTATCACTCTAGCCCTCTGCGGGTGCTGGAAAATTTCATCGATCCGGCACACTTCCCAATTATGCATTCGGGATTATTTGCCCACGCCAGCCGTCCTGAGTTGACGCACTATGAATTAGAGTCTCTTCCAGATGGGATTAGTTTCAAATGTGGTTTGTGGGAACTAGATTTTAATTCCGGTAATCCTCTGTCAGCACCAATGATTTTCAACACTTACGATTACCGCATTTTCCGTCCGCTAGTGGCATACTTTAAACTTGGGCCTGGAGATCGTCGTTTAAATATCTTCTATACAATTACACCAGTCGATGAAGATGAGTGCGTGGTGCAATATTGGTTAATGGTAAACAGTGTCCGCGATCTAAAAGTGGAAGTGTATCTAGATATTCAAAATAAAGTTGCTAGTCAAGATATCGCCATTGTCGAGTCCCAGCAACCCCGACGCTTACCTTTGGATTTGCAAGCAGAAGTACATTTACCGAGCGATCGCTATTCTATAGCATACCGAAAGTGGCTCAAACAACAGGGTGTTACTTTCGGTACTATTTAGAACTTGGCGATGCTTGTCATTTGTATGATTAAGAAAAAATATTTAGATAAAATTGCTTTAGAAGCTAACTTCCTTAAAGAGTTTAAAAAACGGTAGATTGTTAATTAATCTACCGTTTTTTATGTATGTTGAATGCGGTAATCCAAACTCAAGTAATATTTTTGCAAGCTTTCATCTCAAGGTTAATTTTGGATATTTATCGATCCACAAGCGTTAGTTTTAAAGGATACAATGGCTCAGATCCATTTAATTGCCAAATTCTAAATACCAAGACAGCAGCTACAGTTAACCACACACAAGAAAATGATAAAGTCATTCCCGCTATAGGATTAGTTTGCCAATAAATTGCCGTCACCACTACAGCAGATAACCAAGGGCCTAAAATAACTACAGGTACAGCAGCACCTAATCTCCGTTCTACAGTAAAAATCGTATTCCAAGTATCCCCTAAAGCCAGATGTACCACAAATAAAATTAAAGGCAATACTAAAAACTGGTGATTCATTTGCTGCCAAACCAATACAGAAGAAATTACCCGCAAAACAGCAATTATCATCCAAACTATGGGAAATACTAAAGGTGGAGGAGACCATCTTGGTCTAACTACCTGGTCATAGGTCTGACGAGAACGGGTATTCTCTAAAAGAGAAAAAATTCGAGAACGGATACTTAATAGAGCAAAAAACAATCCAGTCAATAAAGTGCTAACCCAACTGGGAAAAGAAGAATTATCGATGAGCATTACTAATTTTTCCATTCCCAATAACACGAGAATCATAACTAATATTTGTAGGATAGTCCCTAGTGTATAAACTAAAACTGCCCTGATATCTAGTTCTTGTGTAGTAGCTATTGATGTGTTTAGAGACTGTGGTTTATTTCCAGTTTTTACCCCCATCACTGTATTAACAAACTGTTCAACTATTCCACTATTCTTGGATTTATTCATAATTAAGAGATGGCGCGTAGGTGGTAATTAGTAGTAATAAGTCATTATATGATACTCTAATAGGTAAAAATAATTTGGTTAGGCTCTTTTAATATCAGAGTTTATAAGTTCCGAATCTAATGTACAGTTTTTCGTAAGTGATGTTGAGGAAAAAACGTGGAATTTCAGAAGTTATTGTATATTTTTACTCTAGTAAATATTGCTACGTTTGCTCTGAGTGTACCTGTATTTGCTCAAATCGCGCAGACTCCCTTTAATTCTGCACAGTCAAATTGTCGTGCAACTAAAGTAAATACTCCAGTTTTCAAAGAACCTTCAACATCATCCAACGCTATCAGAATATTGTCGCCAAAAACAAGGATTACTTTAGCATATATACCAGCTAGTGGAGATAGATTTGTCAGAATTAAAGCTCCGACTTCAGGGTTTATTCAAACTGCTGTCCTGAAATTTTGTCAGCCGAATAACAACGCTCAAAATATATCGAGTAAACCTACTATTGGCAGTGTATGTCGGCAAATTGTACGACAGGAAACTATACGTCGCCAACCAAGTACACAAGAACCTTTTATTACAACACTTCCTCCAAACACAACTGTGTATGTGAACTTGGTTACAGGTAATGTTGTTAAGTCATACAAATCTGAAAATTATATTTGGGTAGAAATCGACCTTTCCAGAAGTTTCCCTGGAGAATTATCTGGTAATGGTTGGATAGTCAATACTGACTTAGTAAATACTCCTGGATTAAGCAGTCTGGCTTATTGTAGTTAGTAGCTTATTTATGAGTACAATGCTCTAGACAATTTTTAGTTGTGGGAATCGACAAGAAAGCCATCGAACCATTAAAGTGCTGATTAGAATAAACAAACACCTGCGGGTAGACTTTTCTATTGTGGTGGCCTATGAAAACGACCCGAAGCATGTTTTAGAGATTCTCAGGTAAGTATCCTAGCAATTGTATAACGAACCAGAATGGCGCGATCGCTTACCAGAATTGCCTGAAGTGCTAGGCATTGATGACCTCTCCCACACAGGTATGTTAGTCCGCGTCTGGATTAAAACGGCGAATGGCACGCTTGATAAGCGTAAATCCCTGATATTAGTGGCTTTTGGGTATAGGGTGTTGGGTGTAGGCTGAGTGTGTTTAAGAAAATTGAATTTTAGCGCATCAAATAGAACAACATCTTCTTCCAACCCTTAACCCCACACCCTACACCCTACACCCTGCCCTGACGAGGTTTCATCTTTTCTTAGTGCCATTCATTAAAACGGCACCGATGGAACAATGGCGCGTTGGGCGAGAGTTCTGTTTACGGGTGCGGCTAGCCTTTGAAGCAAACAATATCCAGTCAGTTACAACACTGATTTGGATGAATCTGTCTATAGCAAGGGATGCATTCATTGACTCCAAACGAGAGGAGCTACAGTAAAACTCTGGAGAATCAATTGTGAGGCAGACATACATCGTGCATTTCGATGGATATCGATGTCATTCTCGAATTAATCTGTGCTGAAAAATTTTTCCGCAATCGTAACTATTTCCCCTAGTTCTCCCCTATTTATTTCTAAATTCAAATCAGAAAAGCAGAGAACACCGCCCCAACTAAGCGCGCAATCTCTGCCGTATAAATAAATCAATAAAAATGGAGAACAAACCTATGCTACACCAAATTAAAGAATTGCTGCAAAACGCACAATTACAACAGCAAGTCAAAGCAGCAGCTAACCAAGCAGAAGCTATCAAAATGATAGCGATCGCCAGTGCAGAGAAAGGTTATAACTTCACAATTGAAGCTATTTCTCAAATGTTGGGAGAACTAACATTTGTGGACTCCAATGAACTGAGTGAAGAAGAATTACTTAGTGTTAGTGGTGGAATGATGGCTGATAGTGCGCCTAAGTTATGCCACACAGAAGGCTGTGGTGGCGGACACTGCTAAAAAAGGGATGTAGCTTCTCTTTCTCTTTGCCATTGTAGCTTCCAAGGTCAGTTGTTTTTCTAAAAGAGCTTTTTAGATCCAACTTTTCCAATATTTTAATTTGGATAATTTCCATACTTGGGACTGAGGTTAAACTCAGAAAAAGATGCTGCATAACAGATTTCCTCTTTAGTTTTTTAATCAAGGAAAAGAGGGAATTTTATTAACAACTACTATCATCAACTCGGAGAAAATACAATTATGTTGTCACAAATTCAAAGTTTACTCCAAAATAGCCAACTACGCGAGAATATGCAAGCAGCAGTTACCCAAACAGAAGCCATCAAACTGTTGCTAATTGCCAGTGCAGAAAAAGGTTATACTTTCACAGCCGAAAGCGTAGCTCAAATGCTGGCAGAACTGACCTTTGTGGATTCCAACGAACTGAGTGAAGAGGAATTACTCAGTGTTAGCGGCGGGATGATGGCTGATAGTGCGCCTAAGCTATGTCATACAGATTCATGCGGTGGTGGACACGCTGGTTGCTGCTAAAAAAGTATAGATCTCTTGCAAAAAGCACTTTTGGAAGAGGGGAGAAAAGGGTAAAGGTTTTTTCTTTTCCTTTTCCCCAAAACCCGACAAATATTGAATTCCTTCTTTGCTTTTTTATGAAGGTAAAGAGGGAATTCCATTCATAATTATCACCAACTTTAAGAAAATATAATTCTGACTTTTACCTTCTGCCTTATCCCATTGATATCTCTGTTTTAACTCCCACTATGAGAAATCCAGCTATGGTTCAACAAGTTGTTCGCTTATCTCCACAGAAAACATCAGACGATTTAAGGGCGATCGCAGCTAATGCTAGCTTTATTTGGGAACGGCTTGATGAAAGCAGATTTGCAATTAATGGCGATCGAGTCAACGAACAAGAAATTAACCGTCGTAGAAATCGCTGGTGCGAAGTTGCAGCAGAAGGTAAATTGGATACATTGCACAAACGCTTACAGTGGGAAGGGCTAAACCTCGATACTGTTAGTTCCAGATTGGGAACTATCGAGTTACTTGCCGATCGACCTTTGCCTGAGTGGGCAGAAACCTTGCAGCAAATCATCCAAACCGCTACAGGATTCAATTTTGCAACGCAAGTATTTCTACCAATCGATTCACAAAATCCGATCGCTTTTGAAGATGTCCTTTTGCCTGCTATCTTGGTAGCCAGACAGCAATTACTGACTCGCTGCGCCAGTCAATTCACCCAAGAGTCTCTTCCCTTATCGATTCTTTCCCAAGCTGCTTACACCTCTTTGGAACGTGGTCTACTGCAACGATTAGCAGGACTTTGCACTAAGACATTAGATTTTGAATTTTCTCAGGTGCGTCCCTTTGGTCAAAGCTTGCTCGGCTTACTGGGACTGGAGACAGAAAACAATAACACTCACTACACCAAGTTCGTCAATCAACTCCTAGAAGATGGAATGCTGACGTTCTTCCAGAAGTATCCAGTTCTCGGTCGGTTAGTGGCAACAGCGGTCAATTTTTGGGTTGAGTTCACTGCTGAATTTCTCCAACGTTTAGTTGCAGATAGGACAGATATTCAACGAACTTTTGATGAAGCGATCGCCCCATTTTCTGAAAACAAAGTTGCCGAAATTCAAGCCTCTCTTTCCGACCCACATAAACGCGGACGAACGGTGATTTTGCTCACCTTTGAGTCTGGACTTAAACTTGTTTATAAACCCAAAGATTTAGGACTAGAGGTTGTCTTTAATCAATTTTTGGATTGGTGCAATCAACACAGCAATCTTTTAGATTTTAAAGTCATTCAAGTACTTGAACGCAACGGTTATGGTTGGGTAGAACATGTTGAACAGTTGCCTTGTGTTGATGAAGCAGCTGCGAAACGATTCTATCAGCGTTCTGGGATGTTGTTGTGTGTGCTTTACGCCCTCAGAGCTACAGATTGCCATTACGAAAACTTAATTGCCAATGGCGAACATCTGGTGCTGATTGACATGGAAACCTTGCTACACCACGAACCGAATCTCATTGAAGACTCACCGCTTACCCAAGATTTAGAAACAACCGCCACACAACAATTTTGGGATTCCGTACTCCGCACCGGACTTTTACCGCGTTGGGACTTTAGTGGCGATCGCAGTGTCGCTTATGATATTAGCGGACTAGGCAGCACAGACCCCCGACTATCTCCCCGCAAAGTACCGCGTTGGCAGAACATTAATACAGATAATATGCATCTGTTGTCTGAGCCTGTAACCTTGCCGATTGGGAAAAATGTGCCGTTCTTGGGTGAAAATGCTCTGTCTCCAAACGATTATCAACTACAAATCACCACTGGGTTTGAGCAGATGTATCGCTTTTTGATGGCGCACAAAGATTTCTTACTTTCACGCCAAAGTTTGCTATCTGCTATGCAAAATCAGCAGGTGCGCTTTATCTTCCGCAACACCCGCATCTATGGCATCATCCTCCAAAAAGCTTGGGCACCCGATCACCTCAAACACGGTGTAGATTACAGCATTCAACTCGATGTTCTCAGTCGTGCCTTTCTAGTTGCTCAAAATAGACCGAACGCTTTTCCTGTTTTGAGCGCAGAACTCCGAGCGATGGAACAATTAGATATTCCCTTCTTCACGGCTAGCGCTGTGGTTGATGAACTGAGTTTAAACGGTTCTTCTTCCATTCCCAACTACTTCAAGCAATCCAGTTATCAAGACCTGCTCAACCAGTTACAATCTCTAGATGAAACCGATTTAGCTCGACAAGTAGCGATTATTCAAGGCTCCTTCGATGCCAAGATCGCAACCACTTCCAGCCGCCAAGGTGGGCAATGGCAAGGGGAATCGTTACCGTTGCTGAATTCGGAACAATTGATTGCTGAAGCCAAAGAAATCGCCACTCAACTGGAAACCAGAGCCATTTTTGATCCTGATGGCAGCGTTAACTGGATTGGCTTAGACTTTGTGCCTCGCGCCGAACGATATCAACTGCAAGTATTAAACAATTCTCTTTGTGACGGACGCTCTGGAGTTGCCTTGTTTTTAGCGGCACTGAGCCAAGTAACTGGTGATTCCCGTTACCGCGATCTAGCATTTAGAACAGTGCAATCTCTGCGTCGCCAAATCCACACCATCGATCCCGAAACTTGGGAACGCATGGCTCGTTTCATGGGCGTTGGGGGTGCGACAGGTTTAGGATCGATGATCTATAGCCTGGTGAAAATTAGTCAATTCCTCAACGATGCAACGCTATTGCCAGACGCTCAAGTATTAGCCAATTTGATGACACCAGAACTAATTGCTGCCGATGAACACTTGGATATTATGAGTGGAGCAGCTGGGGCAATTCTAGGGTTATTGTCCCTGCATCAAGCCACAGGAGAAGCAACCGTTTTAGAAAAAGCGATCGCCTGTGGACAACATTTACTCAACCGTCAAGTTAGTCACAATGGTGCGCCCAAAGCTTGGCATACTTATTGGGATAAGCCCTTAACTGGCTTCTCTCATGGAGCCGCAGGCATCTCTTATGCCTTGCTAAGACTTTATGCCGCCACCTTGGAGGGCAAATTCTTAGAAGCAGGTTTAGCAGGAATTGAGTATGAGCGTAGCGTCTTTTGCCAGTCCACTGCCAACTGGCCCGACTTCCGCAGAATGGGACAAGCAGGACAACCTGACTTTGCAAATAAGTGGTGTCATGGTGCAGCCGGCATTGGTTTGGGACGCTTAGGCAGTTTGAGAATCGTGGAAACGCCGGATATTCAACAAGAAATTGAAATTGCTCTCCAAACTACTCAGAATTTTGGCTTACAAGCGATCGATCACTTGTGCTGTGGCAACTTCGGCCGGGCGGAAGTGCTGTTAGTCGGTGCAAAAATCTGTTCACGTCCTGATTGGCATCAAATTGCTCGCCAGAATGCAACAAATGTCGTGGCTAGAGCCAAGCGAACTGGAGCTTATCAACTGTTCCCCAACTTACCCAATTCTGTATTTAATCCTGGCTTTTTACCCGGTATATCTGGAATTGGTTATCAATTGCTGCGTCTGGCTAACAATGATTTACCTTCAATATTGTTATGGGATTGAGCTTGTTATTCGCATCTTGAGTGCCAAGTAATACGCAAAAATTGCTTTGGCCGCTCACACCCTATTACCTCACTAGACGTTAATAGGGTATCTTTACAGGTAAGACTAATTCCAATACGCTTGGGTTAAGGATAATTGTAAGTTGGGTTGAACTTTAGTGTTACCCAACAAATGTTCGAGAATGTTGGGTTTCGTTGCTCAAACGCCACTTGCTAAGTAAGCGGGAACGCTAAGAGCGAACAAGTCCGGAAACCGCAAGGGCGCAGTGGCTACCCAACCTACGCAAATTTATTTTTCTGGCTTAACCCAAGCGCATTGAGACTAATTCATCATTAAGCTTTAGACGAAAAACCTTTTTTTGTATAATCCCAGCAATCCAACTACGCTAAGACCAAGTAATGCCGATGGATCGGGTACAGAAGTTTTTTGTGCTGTAAAGCCAGTTTCGTAAGAAATACTAGGGTTGGTAGCTGAAGCAACTGTGTAACTAGCCTCTATTTGTTGTAATCCTTCATCACCAATAGGAACCAAATAAGTACCATCTTGGTCGCCACTTAACTTTTTGCCCAAATATTCTACTGTCACATCTGGAATTTGTTTTCCTTGATAAAGAACTTGAACTTTCAAGTTTTCTCCTGGTTTGACTGCAAGAGGATTCTGTAATGAGATAATTTCTAACGGCAGATTGAATGGTTTAGCCAGAGTGTCAGACCAATCGTAAAGAGCTTTAGTATACTTCAGATAATGGCTAACGTCTTGATATTGTCCAATTTCTTGTTCGGAAATACTGCGAGATTCACCGCCTACATTAGCATAATAGCCATTATCAAAAAATCCAGTTAATGCTGCGATTTCACCATTAGAAGTTAGAGATAGCCCGTCTTTTTTCTGATTGATATCAAACGGAATTATTTGTCTATTAAAATCATAAGCTGTAGCTTGCTTAAATTTAGATGTCTGGTAAGGTTCTGGCCCGTCTTCTGGATGACCAAACAAGAGATTATATTCTCCATTATCATAGTCAAACCAGATAATATGTGCTGAAACTGGTTGAATAAACAAAGGTAACATTGCCACTGCTAATAGCAACTCTTTCCATTTTTTAATTAGCATCTAAATGTTCCTAAATCAGGTGTTAGATAATTAAAACCATAATATTTAATAACTTACAATCCCCCCGTCAGGGATATTTATGATTAAGGATAGGAGCTTTTTTATTTATTAATAATAAGTAAACTTTTTCTGTTAGCTGAAATACAAGACATACCTCTAAATAAATACGTCGTTTAGGGTATTGTATTTTTAGTATAAATAGGGTATGTAAAAAGCTATGGCAGGATACAGCAATCTTATTTAAAGACTTTGATTAATGTAGGCATTTGTTGGATTGAAGAACAAAACCCAACCCCAAAATCGTTTCGTACCCTTCTCTACGAGAGGCTGCGCCAACGGGAACACCAGGGGCGAACGCAATGACATGCAAAAAAGTGGGATACTCCCTAATTGAGGCAGTAAAAGCGATCGCTTCCTTAATTCTCCCCTAGTTCTCCCCGATCGCACTTTAATCTTAGAAGTCTAGAAAACTTGAGGCTCTAGGTGCTGTCAGCAAGAAGGAGAACAATGCAACTAAAACACAGCCACATCTTCCGTCAAGAAGCCCTAGAGCGCTTATCTTCACCAGAACAACTGGATCAAGCGATAAATGTGGTCAAGCCCCAAGCTTGGTTAACTTTATCTACTTTGAGTTTTGTAGTTGCTGTGGCTGGCGTTTGGAGTGTGTTCGGCAGAATTCCCCTCACCGTCACAGGTCAAGGTATTTTGATTAAACCGCACCACATTGTGGAATTTCAAGCACCTAGTTCTGGCCCGTTACTAGCTCTCAAGGTCAAGCCGGGAGATATTATTAAACAAGGTGATGTGCTGGGTATTATCGACCAATCAGCGCTAAAGCAGCAACTACAGCAAGAGCAAGTAAAGTTGCAACAACTGCAAACCCAAAATCAAGAGACTGACAGGCTACAAAAGCTGCTGATTGACCAACAAATTATCACCCTTGGGCAGCAAAAACTTGATCTGGAAAATAATCTGCGCCGAGAGCAGGATGCGCCAAAGTTACGCGATCAAACACAAAGAGCGATCGCTCAAAAACGCCAAAGCATTAATTCCCGCAAAGAACAAATTAATTACTTACTCAAAACTCTTAAAGGACGTGTTGATAATCGTCGTCAGCTTTTTGAGCAGCATGTGATCAGCCAAGATATGCTGGTGCAAGCCGAACAAGAATATTTTAATACTCAAAGTGAACTGTCGAATATTGATGTGCAACTCAAGGATCTCGAAATCCAAGAAACCACCACGCAACGAGAATATCTAGAAAATCTCAACAGAATTGACGAAATTAAAACCAAAATTAAAGATATTAATACTCAAAATACTAAACTACGCGAACAAGACCTGAAACAATCAATTGACAAAATAAATCAAATTCGGGAAGTAAAGCGGCGAATTGCCCAATTAGAACTGCAATTATCTCAAGAAAGTAGAATTATTAGCAAATATAATGGTCACATTCTCGAACTGAGTGCTGTCCCTGGACAAATGATCAATCCGGGTAGTCGCTTGGGGTCAATTGAGGCTGAACAGCCAAATTCAAAACTTATGAGTCTTGTTTACTTTGCTAATAAAGATGGTAAGCAAATCAAGCCTGGGATGCCTGTACAGGTAACTCCCAGCTTTGCTAAACGTGAGCGCGAAGGTGGCATTGTCGGAACCGTTGCAGATATTTCTTCATTTCCGGTAACTACACAAGATATTACAGCGATCGTTGGTAACAAAGAAATTGCCGTTAGTCTTGCAGGTAAAGGTGAAAATCAGGTGCAAGCTTTTATCCAACTTCAAGAAAACCCGACATCAGTCAGTGGCTACAAATGGTCATCCTCTGATGGCCCAGCCCTAAAAATATCTTCTGGCACAACTACATCAGTTCAAGTGAAAGTTGGAGAAAAAGCACCGATTTCTTATGTTATTCCTATGCTGCGCTCTTGGACGGGAATTTATTAAGGAGGCAGAATTAATACTAATTTGAAAAAATAATGCGACAAATAAACCATTTGTAGAGACGCGATTAATCGCGTCTTTACCCAATAATGTGTTGCAATTAATAATTGAATTGGTATAAGAATATTTAAAATTATCCATTAGAAATCAAAGTTTAAAATGGTCGCTTTCCCTCTATTTTCACAAATTAAACCAAATCGTGTCCGTACTTCTACACTTTTGCAAATGGAAGCGGTCGAATGTGGTGCAGCTGCTTTAGGAATAATTCTGAGCTATTACGGCCGAATTGTGCCACTGGCTAAACTGCGTGAAGAATGCGGTGTCTCGCGGGATGGGAGTAAAGCTTTTAATATTCTCAAAGCTGCCAAAAACTATGGACTCAATGCTAAAGGTTTAAAACTGTCTCTGGAAAACGTCAAAACTACTCGTCTCCCCTACATTGCCTTTTGGAATTTTAACCATTTTCTCGTAGTAGAAGGATATAGCAAAAAACGCGTCTACCTCAACGATCCTGCCAATGGTCGGAGAACAGTAAGTTGGGAAGAGTTCGATCGCGCATACACGGGTGTTGTGCTGACAATGGAACCAGGAGCGGATTTTGAGAAGGGAGGCAAAAAAAATCACATTCTCTCAGCCTTAAGTAGCCGCTTACAAAACTCACGAGTTACTATCTTATTTTGCTTGCTTGCGGGGTTATTACTAACACTGCCTCGGTTAGCTGTACCAGCCTTTTCTCAGGTATTTATCGATGAGATTTTAATCCAAGACCGACAAGATTGGTTACGACCTTTGCTGTTAGGAATGCTGTTAACTACTTTATTACGGGCATTCCTTGCCAGACTGCGACTTACCTACCTGCGGCGATTAATGGTTAAGTTGTCAGTCAGCACATCAGGACAGTTTCTCTGGCATATCTTACGATTGCCCATCGGGTTTTATGACCAACGGTTTGCTGGGGAAATTAGTAGCCGGGTGCAACTCAATGACCGGGTGGCAGAAGTACTTTCAGGGTCTTTGGCAACTACAGTAATTGACGCGGTGATGATGATATTTTACCTGCTAATTATGATTCAGTATGACCAATTGCTGAGTGCGATCGCAGTCGGTTTTGCTTTAATCAACATTCTCGCTCTCTTATTTTTATCGCAAACTCGTGTAGATGCAAATATGCGCCTAGCTCAGGAATATGGCAAAGTGGGCGGAGTAACGATTAGCGGCATCCAAACGATAGAAACCATCAAAGCTTCTGGGCTAGAGTCAGACTTATTTGCTCGGTTTGCGGGTTATTACGCTAAAGCCTTGAACGCCCAACAACAATTAGGCTTACAAACTCAAATTCTCACCACATTACCCACAATTTTGACAGCCCTAACCACAGCTTCTATTTTACTAGTTGGTGGTTTACAGGTAATGAAGGGCAATCTCAGTATTGGAATGCTGGTTGCCTACCAAAGTTTAACACTGAGCTTTTTAGAGCCAGTTAATAGCCTCGTTAATTTCGGCAGTACACTCCAAGATTTAGAAGCTGATTTAAACCGCCTTGATGATGTATTGCAAAATCCCGTTGATTTGGAAGTGGAGGGGAGGCAGGAGGCAGGAGGCAGGGGGCAGGGGGCAGGAGGTAGAGGGCAGGGGGCAGGGGGAAGAGAGCAGGAGGCAGTAGCTATTAGTGATTCTCCCTCATCTCTTTGGCAATTACAGGGTCACGTTGAGTTACGGAATGTCACTTTTGGCTATAGTCGTGTAGAACCTCCGTTGATTGAGAATTTGAGCTTGAGTGTCAAGCCAGGGCAAAGAATAGCGCTTGTGGGGGGAAGTGGTTCTGGTAAATCCACAGTTGCTAAATTAATTTGTGGGCTTTATCAACCGTGGGATGGGGAAATCTGCTTTGATGGTGTAGAGCGATCGCAAATTAAGCGTTCTGTTCTGGCTAATTGGTTGGCAATGGTTGAACAGGATATCTTTTTATTTGCCGGGACTGTGCGTGAAAATATCACTCTTTGGGATTCAACTGTACCAGAAGCTGATTTAGTGCAGGCTTGCCAAGATGCAGCGATTCATGATGCGATCGCATCTATGCCTGGGAAATATGACTTTGAGTTGATTGAAGGCGGTATGAATATTAGTGGTGGACAACGCCAGCGTTTAGAAACTGCCCGCGCTTTGGTGAGAAATCCCACAGTCTTAGTACTGGATGAAGCAACCAGCGCCCTGGATGCAGAAACCGAGTTGATTATTAACCGTAACTTGCAACAGCGTGGTTGTTCGTGTATTGTAGTAGCCCACCGCCTCAGCACAATCCGCGATTGTGATCAAATTATTGTGCTAGAGCAAGGTAAAATCGTGCAGCGTGGCACTCATGAAGAATTATGGCAGCAAGGTGGAACTTATCTTCGCTTACTTCACGCGGCAGAGGCATAATAATATAGAGTTAGAAGACGTTGCTGAATAATGAGATGATTGAGCCTGATGCGGGGACGCTCTTACGTGGAGAGTTTTGAATAATAAGTAATTATCCGAACTTGATATCAGTCCTAATTATAAGTCTTTAACCGAACCCGATCTGCATAGCTTAGAGCTTTTCAAGCGTGCCATTCGAGTCAGGATGAGATTGGGTAAAGTTAAAAGTTTAGCGTTGCGGTCGCTATGGTGAACTGAATAATCAGGTATTCAATCCACCATTGTTGAGTTGCTAATGATTGCCGAGGCAGTTAAACCTTGACTCAGCGTCAAAATCAGCTTTACTCTTGATCGATTTTTTCGATATCATCAGGTGTACCAGTGGCAGAAATTTTTGATGTGCCAGATTTACCTGCACCCGAGTTGCCACCAGAAGCGCCAGCACCGCCTGAATGCTTAGAATCAGTGTTGCCTTGTTCTTCTTGAAGCTGTTCAAGGCGGTTTTTTTCTTGAGCTTTATCTTTTTGGTCAGCCATATCTTATTTACATTTTTCGCTATGCGATCGCCTTTAACTCTATCATTTTCCTTATTCAAGCGACATGAAAGGCAAATCTTCTTCAGCAATTCTAAATTTACGTGAGTCTCCAACGGAGGCGCACGTTAAATTACTCAATTTTTCCATCCAAGACGATTATCAGATTTTTCTTGCCCTGCTTTCCTTGCTGACTGAGCAATTAATTATTTTTATTTGCAAGTCCCTTATACCAATTCTTTCTGAAGCTGCATAGAATTCGATCCCCCCTAGCCCCCCTTAAAAAGGGGGGAATTCAAAGTCCCCCAATTTATCGGGGGATTTAGGGGGATCAAGATATGTGCAACTTCACATTAAATTGGTATTAGGCTGATGTCCTCTAAAGTAATATAGCAATCCTAGATGAGTCGTGAAAATCCCCGATTATTCTCTCTGCGTTCTCTGCGTCTCTGCGGTTAATTTATTTTTACAAATAATTTAGGACTGCTATATCATCATCACAAAAAATCTGTGTTACATTCAGCCGGGATACAATAATTTTTCTTATATCTTTTTCCAATCGTCGAACTCACATCGATTTACCTTAAGTGAATCCTCTTTCCAAACCATACCTCTCTCAGGCAAACGAACCATTACTGTTGAATAACCCAGAAACATTCTGGATAGTGCAGTCTGGAACATTGGCAGTGTTTGCGACTATTGAAAACAGTTTACCAAAGGAGCATCGCCGCTATCTGTTTCATGTCAACACTGGTGAAGCATTGTTTAGTGCAGCGTTATTACCGGAAGTAATAACACAAAGCCAATGGAATTTTGTAGCGATCGCAATTGAACCTACCCAATTATGCCAGATGTCAATGGTTGATTTGGTTAAGGGAATCGGAGCGGCTGACTCTCAAGCCATAGAACTTTTAGAAGGTTGGATAAATCATTTAGGACAATCTCTTAGTGCCCAGCAAACAGTTGTGACAACGCCATTAAACCTTGTGCAGACATTAGGGCAGGATTTTTCATTATCCCCTGGTGAAACGCTACAGTGGAGGCAACCAACACTTCTATGGGTGAAGTTGCAGCAAGGCAATACTCACTGGATGGGAGTTGAGGAATTAACCTTGAATTCTACCTCACCAGCGTTTCCACTCACGAGTGATATGTGGCTGGAGGCAGAAAATACGGTTATCGGAGAGATGTTGCCAACGGCAGATTTAGAAAATTTCGAGGAACTTCTGGCAGGTTTAGCCAGTTTGCATACTTATTTCTTTCACTATTTCAGTTTGCTGGCAAACAAAGAAACAGAAGCAGAATTTCGGCAGTTTCAGGAACGCGAACAATTTAATCAGCAAGTTATAGAGGGGGCACTCTCTGATTTAGCAACAGTATTGCAGCCACAGCAGGAGGCGGTTTTTTCTCAGGAAGGGCCGCCCTTATTGGTAGCATTTGGTGCAGTTGGACGATCGCTGGGAATAGAGATTCGTCCACCAGCAGAGGATTTGAATTCTATTAAAGACCCTGTAGCCGCGATCGCACAAGCATCGCAAATTCGGATTCGGCGTATAACTTTAGCAGATGGCTGGTGGCGTCAAGACCAAGGGGCAATGTTAGCTTATACCCAGTTGGAAAAGCGCCCAGTGGCATTGTTACCTAAAGAGAATCGGGATTATCTAATCTTTGACCCCGTAGCGCGGACTCGGACACCTGTAAATGAATCAATAGCAAAAACACTGTCACCATTAGCTTACGTTCTGTATCGACCATTACCTCAAATTGCGCTCAACGCCATCGATCTGCTACGGTTTGGGGTCAAGGGTTATGAAAAAGACATCGCCAGTATTTTAGTGGTAGGGCTACTGGGCACAATATTGGGGATGGTTGCACCACAAGCAACAGCAATTTTAATCAATCATGCCATTCCAGATAGCGATCGCGCTTTGCTGTGGCAGATAGGATTAGTAATGTTTGCAGTCGCCTTTGGACAGTTAGCTTTTCAAGTTGCCCAAAGCATTATTACTCTACGAGTGGAAAGCGCCACTGATAGCATATTACAGCCAGCCATCTGGGATCGCCTGCTGAGATTAAGTCCTAGTTTTTTTCGTCAATATACTTCTGGTGATTTAGTCAACCGCGTCATGGCGGTGAGGGAAATTCATCAAAAACTTAGCGGTGCTACCCAACGGACTTTGTTGAGTGGAATTTTTGCTCTATTTAACCTAGTGCTGATGTTTATTTACAGTTGGCAACTAGCGCTTGTGGGCGTGGGTTTAGCAATATTTGCCGCTGTGGTTACGACTATTGCAAGTTTCCTCTTGGTGAAGAAATCGAAAAAAGAGCAAGAACTCAATGGTGCAATTCAGGGACTCACGGTACAACTAATCAACGGTGTTGCCAAACTGCGAGTCACAATGGCAGAAGAACGCGCATTTGCAGCTTGGGCAAAAAAGTACAGCCAGCAGATCCGACTGAAAGCGAGTTGGCAAGAGATTAAAGATGGTATTTCTATATTTAACGAAGCACTCCCTTTGATAAGTTCTATACTGCTGTTTGGGTTTGCCATGCTGTTGATGCAGACACGCCTAACACTGGGTACATTCGTTGCTTTTAACTATGCTTTGACGATTTTTATCAAAGGAGTAATTGACCTGAGCAATACTGTATCGGAAATTTGGAGTATTGTGCCAATATGGGAACGAGCAAAACCGATTTGGCGATCGCAGCCTGAATATGACTCAACCAAGGTTAACCCCGGTCAATTAAGCGGTCGCATTGCCCTAAATCGTGTCAGCTTTCGCTACTCGGAAAATGGCAGCTTAATCCTCAATGATGTCAGCCTCCATGCCGAACCAGGGGAATTTATCGCGATCGTTGGGTCTTCTGGAAGTGGGAAATCAACGATATTGCGGTTGTTATTGGGGTTTGAAACTCCATTGACAGGTAGCATCTATTATGATGGCAAAGACTTAGCAGAGATGGAACTCCAGGCTGTGCGAAGACAGTTAGGAGTGGTACTGCAAAATGGTAAAATCGGCACAGCATCAATTTTTGATAACATCAGCGCCGGGGCTTTGGTTTCGCTAGAAGAAGCTTGGTCAGCCGCACAAATGGCAGGTTTTGCTGATGATATCAAGAAAATGCCAATGGGGATGCATACGATCGTTGCCGAGGGTGGTAGTAATCTTTCCGGTGGACAACGGCAAAGATTATTGATTGCGCGATCGCTTGTTTCCAAGCCTAAAATTATCTTGATGGATGAGGCGACTAGTGCTTTGGACAATCGCACCCAGGCAATTGTAACTGAAAGTTTAGCTAAGTTAAATGCTACCAGAGTGGTAATTGCCCATCGCCTCAGCACGATTCGTAATGCCGATCGCATCTATGTTATTGACGCAGGTCATGTCGTACAGGTAGGTACTTTTTCGGAATTGATTGCCCAATCAGGGTTATTTACCAAACTGGTAGCCCAACAGTTAGAAGGGGAGCTTTAGTTTTGCTTCAGCATGGAATTAGTAGCTTGGTATAAAGATTGGCTGTTAAATCCATCATTAAGATTGAAATAAAAATTGCTTTCTCTCAAGGGTGACTAATATCAAGTCCGGCTAATTAATACTTTGCTCCCGTTCAAAGACAAAAATAATGGAAATCGGTTTATTTGTCTTGGGATCGGATGGCTCATATAAATTTAGCAATCGGTAATTCAAAGCATGGAATTCGTCGATCCATGATTCCAGGGTTCTGAAATACCAAGGAGTAGGGTAAAATGGTCGATCTGCATTTGGTTGCCATGAAGTTTCGCGCCACCCATTAGAGTATGGAGAGTCACCGCAAGCAATTATCGGATGAAGTGTTTGAATGATTATTTTGCCTTTGTCCTCTAACAGGCTATGACCTGCCTTAGCGATCTCATCAAGAGCGCATTCGCCTAGAATTGAAAAGTTGCAGATCAAGCAAGAGAAATAGTTAATAGTGCTAAATCTTTGTGATGCAAGATCCGAGTACGAACAGACAACAAAGCGATAATCACCACTATCCTTTGCTGTCTCAATGAGATCGGTGCAAAAATCAACACCCCAACCATCGATTCCTAAAGAAAAAAGCTGTCGAGACAACCATCCCTCACCGCATCCAATATCTAAGAATGTTTTTGGATTAAGTTTGGTTATCGCTTTAACTATAGCGGCATCTGTGGCGATCGCACGGCTTTCAATTTGTTTATTACGAATTGCTTGTGTCCATAATTTAGCATTCATCTGCCATGAGTCAAGGATTCGTTTTTCATTTTCGTCCATAAACACCGCTCAAATAGCACGAACAATCTTCTCTTTTAAAACATAAGCGATAATGCAGCCAGATGCAGGATTTACACTATTTCCAATAATCGCAGTTGTAACTCATGCCTATACATGATTACAGCAATTCTTTAGTGTTCTATCGATTAGCTATAGTACACATTAAATCCGTAGTTGTTTACGCAATTTGAGTATATTGTGTTACACAAAATTCAGTACAAAAATTTTTTGAGTCGCAGGAGAAACTGAAGGCTTTTTAGGATTTTTCGAGTTTAATAGACGAGCGTATCATTAGTAATTGCAACGCTATGTTAATTAATGAATTAAGAAATATTAATTTGATTATTTTTCCTGACTGGTCTAATTTAGAAACTGCGATGCCTTCGGCGAGCTTCGCTAACGCAGAAGACTTGACGAATGTTCTCAGAACTCTTTTCACACATCCAGCTAGACAAGATATACTATGCATTGCTGGACTCCGTTTAGCGCCGATTCAATGTATGGCTTGGGGGCAACCTGTAACTTCTGGATTACCCACCATTGACTATTTTTTATCTAGCGAACTGATGGAGCCTGTGAATGGCCAATATCACTACACCGAAAGCCTTATACGTTTGCCTGGTGTTGGGATTTCCTATCCTACGATCGAAGTTGACTCAGTTAAGCGCAACCGATTATTTTTTGGATTACGAGAAGATGCTATCGTCTACATCTCTAGTCAAGCTGCTTATAAATATCTACCGCAGTACGATTACGTTTATGCAGAAATTGCCCGTCAAGTTCCCAATGCTCAGTTTATGTTTCTTCGCTCTGGGATTTCTCAAGAACGTCTGAAACGGGCATTTGCGGCTGTCGGGTTAGATAGTCTTGACTATTGTGTATTCTCTCCTGTTCTACCGCGTGATGATTATTTTGACTTGCTTTCTTTGGCAGACATTTATTTAGATACCTTTGACTGGGCGGGTGGTAACACAACACTGGATGCGATCGCCTGTCATTTACCAATCGTCACTTGTCCTGGTGAGTTTATGCGGGGGCGTCATTCCTATGGTTTTTTGCAAGCGATCGCTGTAACACAGACAATTGCAGATGATACCTCGCAATATATTCAGATTGCAGTGCGATTAGCCAGAGATATTGATTGGCGATACTCAGTTCGTGAAGCCCTAAAACTCTCAAGCAAGGTTCTGTTTGACAATCCCACTGCTACCCAAAATTTAGAAGCATTCATCAAACAGGCGATCGCTGCAAGAAGTTAAAGAAAGTATATTTTGACTTTAACTGAAAAATAAGTAAGTATTAACAGTGATATTCAAAGGCTATGAAAGTCGAAAATGAAACGTCCAAATCGCCTTGCTTGGATGGGAGCGATCGCACTCGCTGCGATCGTTTTACTGAGTTTGTTCGCGGCTCCCAATAATACTAAAATTAACACTGGCTCTACCTATAACCGTAACTCTGATGGCTATGGTGCTTGGTACGCTTTTATGCAACAACAGGGAATTTCTATCAAGCGTTGGCAAAAGCCTTTTAGTGATATTCAGCCAGAGAACAGCCCAATTACCTTGCTCCAAGTAGGCGGCTATCCCAGAGAAACCACACTGGATAGTCAAGAGCGGGAATGGGTAGAAAAAGGGAATACTTTGGTAATTTTGGGTGCGAAGGCGCGGGTTACAGAAGCGGAGTTTAGCACTATGCAAAAATCTCCTGAAGGTGATATTAAAATTGATACACGTAGACGATATAAAAAAGCTAACTCCCAGCAAGTTAATTTAGGCGATCGCTTTGGTGCTGTTGTCTGGAAAGAAAATTACAAAAAAGGAAAGGTGATTTTTTCTACCACTCCTTATTTAGCTGCCAATGCCTACCAAGATTATTTAAGTAATTTCAAGTATTTAGCTAGTTTGGTTACTGAAAAAAGTAACACAGTCTTTGTCGATGAATACATCCACGGCTATAAAGATGCCGATATCAGGAAGAAAGAAAGCGAAGGAGATTTATCTAGCTTTTTTGCCAAAACTCCTTTACTTCCAATATTGATACAGGTAGGTATCCTGCTATTAGTGCTAGTTTGGGCGCAGAATCGCCGCTTTGGCAAGCCAGTAGCTTTAGATACACCAGTTGTAGATAATAGCGAAGCATACATCCAAGCTTTAGCCGGGGTGTTGCAGAAAGCTGATACCACCGACTTTGTTGTTGAAATGGTGGGTAAACAAGAACAACTACAACTCCAAAAAGCCTTGGGGTTAGGGCAAATACTTTTAGAACGTCAAGCCTTGATCGAATTCTGGATGGAAAAAACAGGTGCAAGTGCAGCAGAACTAGATGCAGTTTTAAAGCTACAATCTCGCAAACAACCCATCAGTGAAGGAGACCTGTTAAGCTGGTTGGGGAAATGGCGAAGCATTAGGGAAATTCGTAATTCGTAATACTTCGGCTACGCTCAGTACAAGTTCGTAATTCGTAATTAATTTTTTGGAATTGTGCATAATATCTCTGTGCCTGAGTACTTCTAAGTAAATAATTTATAAATACAAATATGAGCGAAACTCATCCTATCTTAATTCGTCTAGGTCAAGGTCTTAATCAAGTAATTGTCGGACAATCTAGCTTAATACAGCAACTCTTAGTAGCACTGCTAGCGGGTGGGCACGTAATTTTAGAAGGAGTACCGGGAACTGGGAAAACTCTACTCGTAAAAGTGTTAGCGCAGTTAATTCAAGGGGATTTTCGCCGGATTCAATTAACACCAGATGTTTTACCTTCAGATATTACTGGTACAAATATTTTTGACTTGAATAGCCGCAATTTCACTTTGAAAAAAGGGCCAATATTTACTGAAGTATTGCTAGCAGATGAAATCAACCGTACTCCGCCCAAGACACAAGCGGCGCTGCTAGAAGCAATGGAAGAGATGCAGGTAACACTGGATGGTGAAAGTTTGCCTTTACCAGATTTATTTTGGGTAATTGCAACCCAAAACCCCCTAGAATTTGAGGGTACTTATCCTTTACCAGAAGCGCAGTTAGACAGATTTTTATTTAAGTTGGTGGTAGATTATCCAGATCAAGCTGCTGAAAAGCAAATGTTACTCAATCGTCAGGCGGGTTTTGCAGCACGACGTTTAGATATTAGCCGTTTGAAACCAATCGCAACAGTAGCCGATATTTTGCAAGCACGACAAGCAGTCAAAGAAGTTAAAGTATCAGAAGCGATCGTTGATTATTTGTTAGCGTTGGTGAGAACATCGCGTCAATATCCTGATTTAACTTTGGGTGCATCACCCCGCGCTACCGGTGCTTGGTTGCAGACATCTCAAGCTCTAGCGTGGTTAGCGGGGAGGGATTTTGTAACGCCAGATGATGTAAAAGCAGTTGCATCACCGTTGCTACGTCATCGTCTCATATTGAAACCAGAAGCGATGCTGGATGGTTTACAAATGGATGCGGTAATTGCGTCGGTAATTAATCAAGTACCAGTTCCCAGGTAAAAAAATTAAACCTCTAACGTAAATCCCCTTTCTCCCAAAATTGGGACAAGGGAGTTGTTTCACCAAGACATAGCGATCGCCATCACAACATTACTGATAAAATATGCAAAATGCGAGAACTTTACCCAGCGATCGAGCCTTACTTAGAAGGTAGTTTACAGGTTTCCGAACTTCATACCATTCATTTTGAAGAGTCAGGAAACCCGCAAGGTCAACCCATCGTTTTGCTGCATGGGGGCCCTGGTGGTGGATGTCCAGCTTTTTATCGGCAATATTTCCACCCCGAAAAATGGCGGTTAGTGATGTTTGACCAGCGCGGTTGTGGTCAAAGTACGCCCCATGCAGAATTACGAGAAAACACCACTTGGGATTTAGTCAGTGATATCGAAAAACTGCGCCAACATTTAGGTATAGAAAAGTGGGCGGTTTTTGGTGGTAGTTGGGGTAGCACTTTGTCATTAGCCTACAGTCAAACCCATCCCTCTCGCTGCGCGGGATTAATTCTCCGTGGGATTTTCATGCTGAGACAAAAAGAGTTGCGCTGGTTCTACCAAGAGGGTGCTAGCTATATTTTTCCTGATGCTTGGGAAGAATATCTCAAACCAATTCCCATAGATGAACGTAACGATCTGATCGCAGCATATTACAAGCAGTTAACAGATCCAGATTTAGAAATTCAATTAACAGCAGCGCGTGCTTGGTCAATTTGGGAAGCTAGTACCAGTAGACTTTTCTTCGACCCAGAACTCATGCAAAAGTTTGGCGAGAGTGAATTTGCTTCAGCTTTCGCTCGGATTGAATGCCATTACTTTATGAATAAGGGATTTTTGGAAACTGAAGATCAATTACTCTTAAATATAGACCGCATCCGCCATATTCCGGCTGTAATTGTTCAAGGACGCTATGATGTAGTCTGTCCAATGATCTCAGCTTGGGAATTACATCGCGTTTGGCCAGAAGCGGAATTTATAGTGGTTCCTGATGCCGGACATTCGATGAGCGAACCAGGAATTCGTAGTGCTTTGATTGAGGCAACAGATAATATTTAATTCGGTTGAATATTTAGTCTGTGGGACGGGGGAGTTTGCTAAAGGAGTGGATGTAAGACAAACTCACGACAAGGAAATCCTTAGCAAAATGCGAAGGGATTATGCAGCAATAAGGTTCAGTTAACGCCAAAAACCTTAAACTGTGTAGCGACTGTTTTAAAAGTCAAGCGTAGGCGTAGCCCGCACCTGTGTACTCTATGCGGTGCGACAAAGTTTGAAGTACTCCAACACGACTTCGGAGTACCTCAAAACGACTTCGGAGTACCTCAAAACGACTTTGGAGTACCTCAAAACGACTTTGGAGTACTTCAACACGACTTCGGAGTACCTCAAAACGACTTTGGAGTACTTCAACACGACTTTGGAGTACCTCAAAACGACTTTGGAGTACCTCAAAACGACTTTGGAGTACTTCAACACGACTTTGGAGTACCTCAAAACGACTTTCAAGTACTTCAACATGACTTCGAGGTATCTGTTGCTTATATAGCAGCCCTAAATCATTCCTGAGAAATTGAGATCGTTTTAACCCCCCTGTAGTCCCCCCTTGGTAAGCTACGGTGTACACATAAGTCTGAAGTAGTTTACGAGTCTGGTTTTTACCCTACCCTAACCCTTTCTTTAGAACTACAGTGTATACACAAGTCCTTCTGATCCCCCTTAATCCCCCCTTATCAAGGGGGGAAACAGAAAATTTAGTTCCCTTCCCTTGACAAGGGGAGGGTTAGGGTGGGGTAAAACCGTGATTTATCAGCTATTTCAGACTTGTGTGTACAAAGTGCGATGCCTGCTCTGGGGTACGCCATCGCACTTGACATTCAAGACAAGTCGCTACAATTTTTCACAAAGCCAAGCGTATTGAATTATGCAGTACCTTCACTTCGGATACTGGCTCCCTTCAAATTAGCTTCGATTGTAAATTTGGAAACTTACAATGTATATGAAGCATCAGTGTAAGTAGTTCACTACAAAAAAAGAAGATATGCGAATTCTAATTGTGGAAAGCAGTATGTTGTTGCTCCTAACTGCGATGACAACTGGCTGTGTCGGTTCTTCCTCTGTTACAAAACAGCCGCAAGCCTTACCAGCAAGCACTGAACAGCCGACGAAAGAAGCTGTGTTGAACTCAACAGCTACACCGACTGCAAAACCTATAGAGCATTCTACCCCCGAAGCCACTACTGCCACGAATCTGACACGCTGTGAAACTAGTCAATTGTCAGTGCGTCGAGTCTCTGAAGATGCTGGCGTTGGGAATGTTGCACTTACCTACGCCTTCACTAATAACGGCTCATCTCCTTGCACCCTCAACGGTTATCCGGGATTGGGACTACTTGATGCAAAAGACCAACCTTTGCAAGGGATTAAAGTTATTCGCTCCAAGGATACTTACTTTTCGAGTAAGCAACCTCGACAACAAGTAACTCTAGCTCCTGGAAAACAAGCCTCATTTCAGATAGCTTACAACCACATTAGTTCTCCAGATCAAAACTGCCCAATGTCTAGTAAAATTCAAATCACACCTCCTAATGCTTACGAGCACTTTACCCTTACAGAACAAATCAAGCCTTGTACAGGCAAAGTTAGAGTGACTCCAGTACGAGCCGTTAACACTCAACCCTAGTAAATTTCTGTAATTTACTCAAATACCCAGAAAAAGCATAAATTTAATCAAAGCCTCTGATAGTTCAGGATTGTACTAATCAAAAAGGTTAAAAAATTTTATGGAAGGAATTGATGTTGCCGATCAAGATGGCAGAGTAGATTGGACGGCAGTAAAAAACTCTGGTAAAACCTTTGCGTTTGTCAAAGCCACAGAAGGAGTAAGCATCAAAGATTCTGCTTTTGCTCATCACTGGCAAACCATGAAAGCTGTTGGTCTGATTCGGGGTGCTTATCATTTCTTTCACCCCCATACATCTGACCCGGTTCAACAAGCGAAGGAATTCTTAAAAACGTTGGGGAAATTAGAACCGGGAGACTTGCCACCAGTTCTGGATGTAGAAGTAACTGATAAAGGAAGTAGCCAAGCTGTAATTAATGGAGCGAAGTTGTGGTTAGCAGAGGTGGAAAAAGCCCTTTTGCAACAAACAAAAAAACCAATCAAACCAATTATTTATACCTTCCCTAGTTTCTGGACGGAACTTGGTAATCCATCTGATTTTGCTAGTTATCCTTTATGGATTGCCCACTACGGAACTAGGAACCCAACTATTCCTGGTGCTTGGCAGGGACAATACTTAATCCATCAATATGAAGGTGATATATCTGGTGTAACTGGTGTTAGTGGTCGAGCCGATTTGAATAGATTTAATGGATTGCAGCTAGGAGATTCTGGGCTAAGAGTAAAACAATTACAACAGCAATTAAAAGATATTGGTTTATATACTGGTGCTATCGATGGGCGTTTTTCTGAGTCAGTTAAGAATGCAATTGTTAGTTTTCAAACATCTAAAAAATTGCAAGCCGATGGAATTGTCGGTATAAAAACTTGGATAGCTTTGCTATGGATTTAAGTAAGTAGGTGTGAATAAACAAAGGTTTGCGATCAACGGCTCCAAACCTTTAATTAATTTTACGTTGTATATAATAGTTGGATTGATTGTAGTTATTACTTAACATCGTAATGAACAAAATTGAGATTCGACCTGGAAAAAACCTTTAAGGATTCGTTTGAGTGAATTAAACTTAACCCGCCTAATAGCTTTATTCACTTCTACCCACTGCCGTTTTCTTTTAGTTGCTTCTGGATAATCTTCACTCAGCATATCAACTGATAGTAAATACATCTTGACGCAGTAAATTTTGCCTTGTTTGCGGTACTTGTAAGTTCCCAGTTCATTTGCATCCACTTGCCCAATTATCCCTGCTTCTTCCCACGCCTCTTTGGCTGCGGAATCAGGTGGACTCATGCCGTTAGGAATATCTCCTTTTGGAATCACCCAGTGTTGAAAGTCACGAGTTGTAATTAGCAAGATTTCAACTTTACCATTGTTTACTCTGTAAGGAATTACCCCAGACTGTATAAACACTTTACTGGCTTTTCGACTCATGTAATTTACATCCTGTACGTCCTAGCTTTTTTGTACAATGTTTACTTCAGAAATTCTAGAGCTGATACCGGATAAATTTGGGTTAATCTTAAGTTATGAAAAGGTTAAAACTATTTTTTGCTTATAAGAGTTAATTATTCAAAAAACTTCCAGCGTAAGTGTTTGCGCGGGTAATGATGGTTTTGATGCCGCAGTTACATCTATTATCAAACTGGTTTTATAGCAGGAGGCAGGAGGCAGGAGGCAGGAGGCAGGAGGCAGGAGGCAGGAGGCAGGAGGCAGGAGGCAGGAGGCAGGAGGCAGGAGGCAGGAGGCAGGAGGCAGGAGGCAGGAGGCAGGAGGCAGGAGGTAAAAACCTTGCTATTCCTGAGATTTACGCTTGTCATTATGTCCTAATCTACCTGGCAACTGCTATATGTTGAAGAGTCAGACCCCTATTCGTCAGTTGTCTCTATAAAAGTTATCAGGAATCTGGGCAGCACTTTTGTTCAACTAACTGTAATAACTGTTCCCGCACTCTCGTTAGCTAATCTATCTACTGCACACACGGCATAGCTTCCCGCTTGTTGGACGGTAGCAAAGGTTGTGCCAGCAGATAAAATTCGCTGAATTGTCCAAGTATCGCCACTCAGCCGATAAAGTGTCCAGGAACGAACTGGCTGATTATCACCAGGCTGCCAACTCAGTTTGCGGTTATTGACTTGTAGTCCAATGGGTGGAGATGGTGGTGTTGTATCTTGCCAGGGCAAAGTTGGCGGTAGCGCGGGTTTGTTATACAGCAGACTTTGAAATTTATCAGCAATGCCCTGACTATTTTCTGTCAAAACACTGAGATTAAAGAAAATATTCCCCAGTGACAACTGTCCAGCTTGGCTACGACTAATTTTCACCTGCTTTTCAATCTCATCACTTTCCCGACTCTTGTTGCTTGGTTCTGTCAGATTATTACCAGTGTAAACGTGTCTTTGTTTTGTGTTTACTTGTGTCCACCATTTTAGCAACGCCGGATAACTTTGTTGTGGTTGGTCTGTGCGCCAGTAAAGTTGAGGAGCGATATAATCAATCCAGCCTTCTTCTAACCATTTTTTTGAGTCAGCATACAGCACGTTGTAAGCATCCAATCCAGTAATACCCGCCGGTTGTCCGGGGCGATAAATCCCAAAAGGACTAATACCAAATTTAACGTCGGGTTTGGTTGTTTTAATTCCCTGCCAAAGGCGCTGTACCATTTTGTTAACATTATCCCGTCGCCAGTCGCCAAGGCTGAGTGTACCACCAGCTGCTTTATATGCAGCGTAGGTTTTATCATCGGGGAAAGGTTGTCCCTCGATGGGATATGGATAGAAATAATCATCTAGGTGAATGCCATCAACATCGTAGCGCTTCACTACATCGAGAATTACGTTATACGCCCTATCCTGAACTATTTTTAGTCCTGGGTCCATCCAGCGTTGTGTTTTCCACAAATAAACGCTTTCTGGATTGGTAGCTGCAATGTGGGGACGGACTGTTTTTGCTGGGTCGGTGGAAGTGCTAGCGCGGTAAGGGTTGAACCAAGCATGGAGTTCAATATTGCGCTTGTGACATTCTGCGATCGCAAATGCTAAAGGATCGTAAAATGGTTCCGGTGCTTTCCCTTGAGTTCCTGTAATCCAAGCACTCCAAGGCTCTAATCGAGATTCATACAAAGCGTCTCCCTCTGGTCGCACCTGAAAAATCAGGGCATTGAAGTTTAGCGCTTGCAATTTAGTAATAATCTCGGTAAGTTCTGCTTTTTGTTGAGCAACAGAAAGTCCCGGTTTGGAAGGCCAATCACCATTCCACACAGATACTACCCATGCCCCCCGAAATTCCCGGCTATGATTTACCCTAACGCTGCCGATAGGTGTGGGCGTTGGAGTTGGAATTGGAATTGGCGTTGGAGTTGGCGTTGGCGTTGGTATTGGAATTGGCGTTGGAATTGGCGTTGGAGTTGGTATTGGCGTCGGCGTTAATATTGGCGGCTGTACTAGGTAACTAGAGGCGATTTTTTCTGCCTGACCTAAATACACCAAGGCTTGATAAATAATCACTGCCACATCTGCACGGGTGGCTGCGAGATTAGGATTGAGCAATTTAATATTTGGAAAACTAACCACCAATCCAGCGCTGGTGGCAATAGCTACGTGATTTCTACCATACTCAGGAATCTGAACAGAATCCTGATAAATTTGTGAAAGTTTTGAAAGCAGGTCAGGTTTTACCTTGGTAGCAATTTCTAAGCCTGCTACCAAAGAAACCAAGACTTCTACTCTAGTAATTCGGTTAGCAGAACGGAAAGTTTTATCAGGGAACCCGCTAATAAATGCTTTTTCGTAAGCTGTTTTAATGGCTGCTGCTGCCCAATAATTCGTAGGTACATCAACAAAGGGAACATACTGCCGCTTCTTGGAAACTGTCCCAAATGCGTTAGCGATAATAGCGGCAAATTCAGCACGGGTAAGTGAATTATCGGGGCGATAAGTGCCATTAGGCAACCCACTGACAATACCGCGTTGGGCTAAGGCTGTAATAAATAAACGTGCCCAATGGTTTTGAATATCCGAAAATGGAGTAGCAATAGATACCATTGTTAATTGCAGCTAGCTGGCCTTGATTTTGATTTCCTTTGTTAATTTAGCAATTTTGTTGGCGTAGGCATAGCCAGCACTTCGGCTGCGCTCAGTGACCACCGTAGGCATCGCTGCTGCAATGTCGTCTTCTAAACTTTGACTACTTAAGTTTGGGAATGGGGTATTGGGCACAAGAGGGAGAGGGGCACAAGAGGCAGAGGAGCAGCACGCCTTTACGAGAGGCTGCGCTCTGTTACCGAGGTGCAGAGGAGAAAACTGACTGTAACTTCTTTCTTGCTCCCCTGCTCCCCACTCTTATCTACTAAGTAGGATTTGCAGCTTCATTAGTAGGATTCGAGGTAGAACGCGTATTCAACGCCAGCATCACGCGTGAAATGCCAGTGAAAATAATGCTCACACCAACTAGTGTACCCAGAAGCCAGGGTGCATTGAAGGGCCACTGGAACCAAATCATTGCGCCTAATACCAGCGTAATAATCCCATCACCGAGTATCCACGTCCAGTTTTCTTGTGGACGCAACTTGAATGCCAGAATTAACTCGAATGTACCTTCAGCCAGTAAAAAGCTGCCAAGCAACAGAGTTAGTGTGAGCACACCTGTAAAAGGATAAACAAACAGCATAATGCCGGTTGCAATATAGAGTCCACTCAATAGAAGTTTCCAAATAAAACCTCCTTGGTGGCGGGTTTGAGTGGCATAAACTAGTTTTGTAAATCCGGCGAAAATTAAAATGACTGCAATCCAAGTTTCGGCGAATATGGTGGCGAAATTAGGTGCTGCGATCGCAATAACCCCTAAAATACTCAAGAGAACACCTGTTATCAGTGACCCATTCACATTTTTGTTAGTATTTCTAGAAACATCGGTTGTCATAAAAATCCCTTTCCTATTCTTAGACTAAACTCTACATTTAGGTTAGGGAATTTTTAATTAACACAGTATGAACCCTAAGATAGACTCATCAGTATTAACTTCATTGCGATCGTGACTAAAATTTACGACTATTGAGATACTAAATCAATCATCAGATCGCAACTGCATTGTCTCTAAGTAACTCTTATAAGAGTTCTGCAAGATTGCTTAGACGTTCATAAACAGAAATAAGACGATCTCCTTCAAGTTCAACAGAAGTATTTGGATAATTCTGAATGGCTCCAAGTAATGTAACTTCACCATTTTGTTGAATAGATGTACTTAAAGCACTTCGCAACGCTTGCTGGTCTAATTGTCCTGCGGGAGGGTGAACTACCTCACCAATTTGGTTAACTAAAATTGGCCCTGCCCAACTAGCTAGTAAGCTATTTAAAAAAGCAGCATCAGCTTTGATTGGGGCTTTCAGTGCCTTACGAGCTATTGCGGGGTCTTGTTGCGCCGCCTCTAAATAAGCTCTTAATGTTGGGGTAGTCTTGCCAGTTTCTGTAAACTGACTTAATTCTTCAACAGATACTTGTCCCTGAAAAGTACCGTATTTTAAAACAACTTGCTCGGCAGCATTAGCATTAGTAGTTGAGAATAGAACAATAGCGCCTACACCTAAAGCTACTGTCTGTGTGAGTAACTTAGTAAATTTCTTATTATTTAATCGATTGAAAAGTTGCGAAATCTGCATTTTTTAAACTTGATAATGGTATGGAGCAGACATAAGCAAAAAATGCCTATGTCTTAGGATTAAACTTTGTCATTAGGCGAAGCTGCATGAGGTAGAATTGATTGATCTGCGTCTAAAGTTGGTGCAGGTACGCCCAAATGCTTCCTTGCAGTTTCTTCAGCAAGCTTTCGGTCTTGTTCAGTCTCGAACTGGCTCTCATCTAACAAATGAGGATTTTTTGCTGCTTCGTCTCGGCTTGGTCGATAACCATTTTTCCACCTGTACTTCCAGTCCATAATTAAAAAGGCAGATATACTGCAATTTGATTTCCTAGTTGTTTATAGTAGACGCTGAATGGAAAGTGATACTCCTGCTATGGGTTGAAGAGGCTCATTCAGAAGGTATAAATTTAACTTACTAGAGTAAGAATACTTGTTTATGTAAATTTTAATACTTTAATAAGTAAATAACAAGTCATTAGTGGCGATCGCAAATGTAATAACTATTGTCACGAGATGCGATCGCTACTGGTATCTAAGCGTCGGCTTTGTACCCTTCTCTACGGAACGCTAAGGGCGAACGGGAAGCAAGCTATGTACAGCCGTAATTTTTAATCGTTAGGTATATTTATTGATTACTTTATCAAAAAACCTAATTGCTTTATCAAAAGATTAAAATACTTTCTCAAAATACTGAAATGCTTTCTCAAAAGGCTTAACTGTTTTCTCAAAAGGCTTAAATGCTTTCTCATTTCGGTGTTTTCAGCAAGCAAAAGGCTTAAATGCTTTCTCATTTCGGTGTTTTCAGCAAGCAAAAAGCTTAAATGCTTTCTCATTTCGGTGTTTTCAGCAAGCAAAAGGCTTAAATGCTTTCTCATTTTGGTGTTTTCCGCAAGCAAAAGGCTTAAATGCTTTCTCAAACACCAGTTTAGTTATTCATTTCAGTGTTTTCCACAAGCAAAATGGCATTTGACTTTTTCAAAATACTTAAATACTTTCTGAGTAAATAAATCGGCGAGAATAAATCAAACTACAAAATTTCAGCGAAAACCATTTTAAAACCTCGTTTCTAGACTCTAGCTAGAAATGTTCCTCATTGCACTGCTGCCGCAAATCAGGGAGGCGGCAGCCCCAAAATAGTTATTTCCCACTGGAAAGTCAGCAGTTACCGATTGCCGTGTAGTATGCCTGCTAAGTTATGATTTCATCACCCTAAAGTTACAGAGGCAGTTTGAATTTGTGCCAAATTTATCAAATTTATGTCTAAAGAAATAAGCACATAATTAACCTGACTATACTTAAAAAGGCCCTATGCACAGAATAGTCATTCTCAACAAATATCTCTATAGATATAACTAAAAAAGATAGTTTTATTATAATTACACCTTTAGGATCACGCAATTTAAACTAAAAAGGTTAATACTAAAAAATAACTTTATCAAAATTAAATCTGGTCGTAATCAAAAATTGCAGCCCAGACAACAAACAAATAGATAAATACAGAAAAAAGTACAAACAATGGCAACTTCTACAGACCGGGATCAACAGATTCAAAAACTGCGTGAACTCATCAAGGATATTGATTATGGTATGTTTACCACAGTCGATGATGATGGCAGCTTGCATAGTTACCCCATGTCCAAGAGTGGTGAGATTAACTCTGAGAGCATACTCTGGTTTTTTACTTATGCTGGTTCCCATAAGGTGACTGAAATTGAACACCATGAGCAGGTGAATATTAGTTTCTCATCACCCGAACAGCAGCGATACGTTTCTATCTCAGGTACAGCACAACTTGTGAAAGAGCGCAACAAAATGCGAGAGCTATGGAAGCCGGAACTTCAAACCTGGTTTCCTAAAGGGCTAGACGAACCAGATATTGCTTTGCTAAAAGTGAATATTAACCAGGTTGATTATTGGGATAGTGTATCGAGTTTCAAACCACAAACAATTAGTTTTTTGACAACATCACGTCTCTAAGTAATTAATGATTCGTAATACTTTGGCTACGCCCTTCTCTACGAGAGGCTGCACTTCGACTACGCGGTAGTTGAGCGCAGTCGAAACTCAGGACAAGCTCAGTACAAGTTCGTAATTCGTAGTTAAGAATTCAATGACGAATTATTTTAAGACGTGTAATTGTTGAAAAAAATTAGCACTCAAGAAGCCATCTGCGATGCCATGAGTTTACCGATCGCTACACTTGTCAGTGGTATTGATGCTCTGAAAATACTAAGGCAAAATTTAGCGATCGCCGCTCAGATAGCCTACCCCGATCGCCAGTGTGTTGCCTTTGTGGGCGATCGCGGTTTTTCAATGCTGATGGCAGAGTTTGCCACCTGTGTGAAATATCGTTTGCCCATCAAGATAGTGATTATCAAAAATGGCACATTGGGGCAGATTAAGTGGGAACAAATGATGTTTCTCGGCAATCCAGAGTATGGCTGTGAATTGGAATCAATCAACTTTGCAGCCTTTGCCCAAGCTTGTGGTGGTGTGGGGATGACGATTGAAGATCCGGCTGAATGCGGTGAAATTTTGGATCGAGCACTTGCGACACTAGGGCCAGTAATTGTAGAGGCGATCGTTGACTCTTTGGAACCACCTTTACCTCCGAAAATTACCCTACACCAAGCAACTAAGTTTGCCGAATCACTTGCCAAAGGCGAACCTAACCGCGAGAAGATTGCTCTGACAATCCTCTCAGATCGAGTGCGACAACTGATTTAAGTATAAATTTGGAATTTAATTCAGAGGTGTATTTTATGCCTTACAAACAGATTGCAGACTTACCTGATTCAGTCAAAGAGCATTTACCTAAGCACGCCCAAGAAATTTTTCGGGCTGCATTTAACAATGCTCAAGAAGAATATGGGGGAGAAGAACGTGCCTTTCGTGTTGCTTGGAGTGCGGTAAAGCGCGATTACGAAAAAGGCGATGATGGGCATTGGCACAAAAAGCCAGAATAGTTCATACCATTTGGGATTTTGGATTTTAGATAGGGAAGGAGTTCCGCGAGGTCTTATGAATTACCTTGTTGCAGTTTTACCAGATCGAATACAAGCAGAAACCGCCTACTCTGCTTTGGAAAAAGCAGGCTTGCCAACTTCACGAGTCAATATTTTGGGCGATGGTTATCTAAGTGCTGATGAATTTGGACTAATCGATCCCGAGAAGCAAGCCCGCAAACAATCAACTCGGCTCTTTTGGTGGCTTGTACCCTTTGGATTTGTTGCAGGTTATGCCTTCAACTATCTCACACAAATTGAAATATTTCCCGAGGTTACTCGATTTGGCAATGAATTTCTTGCTGGGATATTAGGAGCTATAGCCGGTGCCTTGGGCGCTGGTTTAGTCGGTCGAGGAGTCGGCTTAACAGTTGGCAGTGGCGATGCTTTAGCGTATCGTAACCGTTTGAATGCTGGCAAATACCTAATTGTAGTTACCGGAAATGAGGATTTAATACGCGAAGCTACCCGCGTACTGAGTCCATTTGAACCAGAAAATATTCAAGGCTATACAGACTATTTACAAAATAGCAAACTTGTAGGGAAAGAGATGGGCAAACAAATCTAAATGGCAGGTATTTCTGAATCAAAATATAAATCATGGAGCGATCGCCTTAAAAAAAGCGATCGCTCCTTTAAGGTATTTTTTATTTAGAAAAACCTTGTAGTTATGATGGATAAGGAATCGCTTTTGCTTTATAGGATAATGTAAATACATAGCACTGCTATGTTTCTACAAGGGTTATGGATAACACATATTTAATTTTACTCATATCTCTTTTATCTAAACTCGTAGTCTTTTTAAACGCTAAGAGGCGTAAAGTAAACGCAAAGTGTTTTGGAAGCAATGTTGTATTTAGGAAGTATCAGATGTCACACAAACAATTGATTTATTGCTGGCAAAAATGCTTACTTCCCATCTTGATGTCTGCTACTGTGCAAATAGTGGTTCTAACATTAGGGGTGTTGAGCATCTTGGGAAGTACTGCTCCGATGAGTCATGCTCAAGCTGTTTTTAGCAGTAGTCACATCCAGGAGCAACAGACACCATCAAAATCAACAGTACTAAATGCCACTGTATATCACAGTCCCGATTGTAACTGTTGTGGCGGGTGGATTGAGCACTTAAAGACACAGGGTTTTAAAATCACAGATTTTTCTACGCCTGACATCGAAACAGTCAAACAAAAGTACAACGTGCCGGATAACTTGTCATCTTGCCACACAGCAATTGTTAATGGATATGTTATTGAAGGACACGTCCCAGCAGACGACATCAAACGTCTGCTTCAAGAAAAGCCAAATGTTGTTGGTTTGTCTGTTCCTCAAATGCCTGTAGGCACTCCTGGGATGGAAATGGGGAATCGAAAAGACCCGTTTTCTGTGCTTTCTTTCGATCGCAAGAACTCAGTTGCAGTATTTAATAAGTATCCTGGTGAGTTTTGAGTGAATTAAAAGGGTCTTTTAACTCGAAACTCAGCACTCTTTATTTAGAACCAGTTTTGATCGACTGGGACAAATGACTTAACCATCTCCTCAACCAGAAAGTAGATGGTGCGCTTGCAACATTTTGAGAAAGAAACTCAATGGCATGGTTACAATCTTGCAGGCTGGCATCGAGTCCCATTGCGCGATAAATTTCACGAGCATTGCAAAAGGCATCCATCGCTTCTGATTCTCGATTGATTTTTTCTAACACCAAACCCAAATTAAACCAGGCATTTGCTTCCCCATTTCGGTCATTAAGATCCCTTCCGATCTCTAATGAATGCTGATAAAACTCCAACGCCCTTTGGTATTTTCTTAAAGCCTTATAAGCACTGCCCAATCCACTCAAGGCCATGCTTTGACCATTGCGATCGCTGATGAATTTCGCCAGCCCTAACCATTGTTGGTAAAATTCAATAGCTAGTTGGTAAGATCCCAACGATTCATAAGTGTTGCCCAAACTTCCCAGGCAAATGCATTCCCCAGTCCAGTCGCCAATTTTCTTCGTTACACTCAACCATTGTTGGTAAAGCTCTATCGCTTGCTCGTACTTACCCAGGTATTCATAAGTATTACCCAAGCTTCCCAAGCAAATGCCTTCCCCAGTGCGATCGCCTATTTTCCTGGTAATACTCAACCACTGGTGATAAAATTCAATCGCTCGCTGATATTTGCCCAGTGATTGGTAAGCGTTACCCAACCCAGATAAAGATTTGGCTTCTTCTAAGCGATCGCCTATTTCTTTAGCTATATCTAACCACTGTTGATAAAACTCAATTGCTAGGTGGTACTCGCCTAGTGACTGGTAAGCATTGCCCAAACTTGCCAAAGAAATGACTTCCCGATTGCGATCGCCTGTTTCTCTAGCTTTTTCTAAGCACCGCTCTTCATACTCAATGGACTCAATATTATTTAGTCCCCCGGATCTTATTACTTCTGCCATTCTCTATAGAAATTTTTGATCGATAAGCTGTCGATTATACAATTTTCTGTGGCTTTAGCACAGGATCAGTGCAACTTATGTCAAAATCGAGAAATTCTCTTCAATATCAAACTTGATTATAAGTAGGTCGGTGTTGAAAATTGTCGTTATGACAAGGCAGGAGGCAGGAGGAAAGAGCTTTTTGAGCAACTTTACTTTTCGTTATATATTTTGGCTTTTTTGCACCATGTTACTTATACGCAACATCCCGATGTATAAAAGGCTTTTATTTGTTTGCTAATAATTACACGAATATATCATACTGAAAAATTTAGCTTTCTTAAACAATATAAGAAAAACCAAATTAATCAGCAGCAGCATAATCTGGCAATACGTTGAGTTCTAGATTAACAGCACTTAAATAATTTTGATCGTTTAAAACTTGTGATGGTAATTTATCTGCATTCACAGCAGCTTTAACCAAATCTTTCGCAAGAATATTTCTATTCAGAGTTTTAAGTACTAGCGCTTCTCCGCTAGGAATACCATGTTGTTGTAGACCTCCTTGATAAGCAAAAGTAACTAGATTCAAAGGCTGGAGGTAATTCGCAGAAGTCGAGTTAGTGGATACATTATTAGAGTTAACAGCTATTGTTTCACTGTTGTTAGTAGTAGCTGTTTGAGCGCCAGCAATTCCAGGTACAAAAGTAATAGAAGCAAAAATCAGTGCAGAATTTATTAAGTTAATAAGTTTCATAAGTTATATTTAGGTAAAATGCGATCGGTGTTCCTTAGTAATAGAGTCCTCTTTATTATTAATCTCAGCTTCCTTCAGTCAGGTCATCTGATCGGTTGATCTATGGCTCACCCAAAAGGGTGAGCTAATCGAGTGACACAAAGAGCAATAGAGACTTGTTAAGCCTAGACACAGAAAAGATTGGCTGAAATTTTCAAGTACTGAACTGAGGTGAGTTGCACATTTATACAATTTTTCAATTCGCCTCTTGAGTTCCCCTAAGAAAGCAGAGATTGCTGCAACAGGTGACTCAAACACGCCCATTCTCTCAAGCTGAATTGTGAGTATTTCCCAGGATGTCAGAGAAAAACACTTCCTGCTGCTTTGCTAAAGCGTCTCTACACACCTAAAATTTTCCCTTGGGAGAAAAAACTTGACGGCAAAGTGCTTTTATAGTATAAACGTACTATAAAAACACTTAAATGTTGCATAAAACTTTAACACTCCCGAATATGCTAATAGGAGAGTACAAAAGAAATGAAGCTATCTAAGGTAGACTTGAGCAGTTTAGTAGCGATCGCTCACTCTGATGGATATTTGCAGTTGTTGCTCGACCGAGGCAACGAACTAGAGTTTTTGGAAATTCCGGCACCGATACAAGCTTATGAAGGATTGCAAGAACTGAACGAGGCGATTGCCGAAACGACTGCATTACCCTTTGAAGAAGAACCAATTGTCATGCTACCAGTTGTCTCATCAATGGCGATGGCTGTAGGCTACGATCGCAACGAACAGATTTTGCAAGTTGAGTTTCAAAGTGGAGCGGTTTATCAGTACTTAGGCGTAGACGAGGATACTTGGGAAGATTTACATTCCTCGGACTCGATTGGCAGCTTTTTCAATCAAGAGATTAAAGGTAGATATGACTGCGATCGTCTAGATTGTGCAGATTAGTGACTAATAACTGTATGTAGGGTTTTTAAGAATTCTTGCGTTGTATAAGGTTTAGGTAAAAAGGCTGTAAAAAACTGGTTCACAAACTACTGTTACTGTATTTCCTAAACCAGCAATCTGATGTAATTTAGGTTCTCTGAAACGGGAGAAGTTTTTATAATTACTATGAAAGCTCCTTTGTTGTGTACAAAAACATAAATTATTATCGATTTGCGGTTAATTTAAGTCTAACCAAAATACTAGATTTGAGTGCGTGGTAAAGTTCGATCTAAAAGATAATTAGTCAGAAAGTAGAATAGGGCAATTAAGATAATTGCAGGTAATGTAACTGATAACAAATTTCTTGTTTTTTCTGAGCCTGCTACTTCAATAGCAACTGTTAACAAAATTGCAGTCATGCCATTTTGATGACCAAACATAACTCTTGCTTTGTTTGCCATAGACTCTTTTAAAAACAGGAGGGTGACAATAACTTGTCCTAAGAAAAATGTGGAAAATCCCAGGATTCCCCCAGAAAGCCAATCGAAGGTTAGATTAGTAGACAATAAACCAATAACAATCACACTAAAATAAAAAATAGGAGAAACCATTATTTCTAGTTTATCTGATGCAGGTGGTCTAAGAAAGAGTCCGGCAAATGCAGATAAAATAAATGAATCAGATAAAACACTATAAACAATAATTATGATTACACCAATTATTTCTAAAAAGTTTTTTAGATTAGGACGTATTGTCTTTATCCACTTGCTCAAGTAATAAACTGTAAAACAACCAACAATATCAGCACCCATCCGTACAAAATATTGACTCCAACTAAAATTAGTTGAGACTAGTAGTGGTAAAAAAATATAAAAAGCAAATAGTATACTAATTGGGTCATCAAAACTAGTCCAAGCTCTTAAAATAGTTTCCGACTTTTTGCTAATATTGCTAGTATCAAGAGATTTAGCTGAGGCAATTGGGTCTATTTGAGCAATCACTGTTGCACATAAGTAGGCGACAGGAGCTAGATTTGGTGAAAGAAGAGCTAGAATAAAACCCGGTAAGACAATTTTTATTGGGACTCCAAGAACTAAAATCCTGATAATTAATCCTAAATGTCTTTTAAATAAAGTTTTATCAATATTTAATACATTGATGTATAGGCTTAATGCGATGGCAGTATTCATTATTTCTTCAAGATAGGGAATGGTTGTAGCATTGATCCCAAATGCAACTGCAAACCAATGAGCTGCAAATCCCAATCCGAGTGACAAAATACTTAATTTAAGCATCACATTTTAACAATAGTAGTAGAGATGGTAGGCCAGGGTAGCCGCATCATGTTAACAAGAAGAGTATATTATCAACAGAGTCTAAATTAATTTCATTAATCTATGCTTATTACTAAAGGTTTAAGCGAGTCCTCTGAGTTCTGTAAACTAAACTAAGCGAGAAATACTCATTCTTTCGTTGATTCTTAATCTTGGTCGAGGTATCACCTTGAGAGTAAGCCAAAACTATTTTTTCTCGTAAGTCGATAGAGTAAGCTTTTCTTTTCTGAGTTGATGCACCAAATTGTTACTGTACCTCATTTACCTGCAATATGCTGTATATCTTGCAATGTGCGAATGGTTGTTGCTCCATCCATCTTAGCCACTCAACATAGACTAGTAATGCTTTCTTCAGAGACAATAGAAAAAGCCTATATAATATCAACGCAGTTATGACAACCACACTTACCTCTGCTGTTAAACCAAGAGCCGAAGATAGTTTTGCCATTACCTTTGCACCGTTATCTCTGGAAGAAATCTACGCCAAATCTGACGATCCAGCCAATGGTGCTGTGGTTGTGATGAGTGGCATGGTTCGCAATCAAACCGATGGTAAACCTGTGATTGCTCTAGAGTATCAAGCTTATGAACCGATGGCGTTGCGGATATTTTATCAAATTGCTGCTGATATTCGCTTATCTATGTCTGATGTGAATCGAGTCGCGATTTATCATCGCGTTGGACGTTTGCGAGTTGGGGAAATCAGCGTTTTAGTAGCTGTGGGTTCTCCTCATCGGAGTGAGGCGTTTGAAGCTTGCCAATATGCTATTGATACGCTCAAACACAATGCCCCTATATGGAAGAAAGAACATTGGCAAGACGGTTCTAGCACCTGGGTGAGTATTGGTGCGTGTGAAACATCAGGAGAAAATTGTTGATTTGAAAAAGAATTCAGAATTCAGAATTCAGGAGTCAGATTGATAAAATTTTGACAAGCACAGGTAAGATCCTATGCTCTTTTTCCAAATGTATTGAACTCATCGACACCTCTCGCCAGAACCTTGAAAACCGTTATAACTTCTCTACGAGACGCTGCGCGAACGTTGACTGGTGTCGATTGGTTCTACAGTAAGGGTTTCAGGCTACAAAATCGATTGTTTGTCGCTGTCCAAAAGTACTCTTAACGAACTCTGCAATCTCTATACGATTCCCGCCGGGATCTCGGAGGAAAAACCGCACGCATCCTGGAAGTGGTCGTCGATCGGGAATAATTTCTATTCCATGCTCTTTTAGGTGTTCTTCAAAGGCGTTCAAGTTATCGACTTGGAAACAAAAATGCCGTCTAGATGCTTGGTTATTGGCGTTTTTCTCTCTACTAACGTGCAGTTCAATGTCTCCCAACTTGTACCATGCTCCTGAATCAATTTTGATGACATCAGGTCTGGGAATTTCAGTCAATTCTAAAACTTTACTATAGAAAAACAGCATTGCATCCTCCACTTCCAGAGGATAGGTAACTTGAATATGATGAACTGCATTAAGCTTCATAAATTTTTTCCTAATTTAGGTTTAATTTGGTAATGCTACAACCACTTTTTGCCATAATACTGGCGTATTTCTAAAGTTTTTCTGTTCCGACTCCCCAAACATCTATACGATAAGCTTGCCCATACTGATGCGTTCTTCAATGAGATAGCCAAGTTTTCTATAAAACTCAACTACTTCTGCGTTGGAGACACGAACTTGGAGATTGATTTTGAGGCATCCCATCGCTATCAATACCTTCTCTGCGTGCTGCACTAGCTTGCTACCAATACCCTGCCGTTGATACTGAGGACTGACCGCAACTGTGTATAGCCAACCGCGATGCCCGTCATATCCTGCCATGATAGTGCCTACAATTACAGAGTTCATCTCAGTAACGAAAAATAACTCAGGCTGTACAGCAAGCTTCTGACTGATTACCAATTTTGGGCTGCTGTGCGACGGGTTATTAGGAAACACCTCATCCCACAAAGCACTGACTAATTGAGCATCAGATTGTTTGTATGGTCTTATATTCATCTACATCTCTAAATCGAATGGCACTAAGAAAAGCCGAAACGCTTGTGTATTAAGCAGTTTGCAACTGCTTTCGTAATTCGTGCCGGGGTTTGGTCATTAAGGGATAAGCTTTCGGGCGGCGTTTACGGACTCGTGGTTCGTTTCTAGCAGGACGGTCAGGAACAGCCTTGTGAGCAATAACTTTGAGTAGAGTGCGATAAATTTTAAGACGTGTTGTTGAAGTTGTAGTTAATAATTTGGGAATAAAGTTAATTAAATGGTGGTGAGTACCTTGCAACGATAGGCGTAATGGAGGAGTGGTGTAAGTAGTTCCGGCATCCCACATCAAACTACGAAGTAGATTATAAGCAAGCAAAAAAACGTAAATTTCTTTGCGTACCATTGAGGGGCTTTTACACCGCAAAATATCCATACCCAAGGTAGTTTTGAGATGTCTTAAATTTAGTTCAACATCCCAGCGTTGGCCGTAAAGCCCAACAATTGCCAGAGTAGAATAAGTTGCTTCATCTAAAAGAGTGGTAATTAAGCTAACTTGTTGAGTCCGAAAACCAGAAATAACAATATAATAGTAAATCTCTCGCACAGTTATGGAAGGAGGTAAAGCATTAAATTCATCTTTATCCAATCCTTTGGGGCAAGTTTTTGGCTTATACCAAGTAACTAATTTGTCGCAATCTCCAACAATT
>NZ_JBWQXL010000052.1:0-45719 GCF_056620565.1 Nostoc sp. LEGE 12454 | reverse complement strand
AGAGACAGGGGTAGCCGAAGTGTTGCTCCCCTGCTCCCCTGCTCCCCTGCTCCCCTGCCCCCCTGCTCCCCTGCCCCCCTGCCCCCTTCCCCCTCCAAACCATGTCCTTACCCTCCTTCCTAGCGCGTCGTTCGTTTCACTATGCTTGGATCGTCGCGGGTTTAACATTCTTAGCATTGTTAGTAGCAGCCGGAATTCGCTCTGCTCCCGGAGTTTTTATAGTGCCTCTCGAACAGGAGTTTGGCTGGAGTAGAGCAACTATATCTTTGGCAATCTCCATTAACTTAGTACTCTACGGATTAATTGGCCCTTTTGCTGCCACAGTTATGGAGCGAATCGGCATTCGTCGGATGATGGTATTCTCACTTGCTGTGATTGCCCTCGGTGTCGGTTTAACCACTTTGATGTCAGCGTCTTGGCAACTAGTCTTGCTCTGGGGTGTAGTTGTCGGTTCTGGTAGCGGAGTTATTGCTCTAGTTTTGGGTGCTATTGTCGTCAATCGCTGGTTTTTGGAAAAGCGGGGTTTAGTTCTGGGCATATTAACCGCCAGTACAGCCACGGGACAACTAGTGTTTCTGCCGATACTAGCCTCAATGGCCGATCGCTTTGGCTGGCGAACTGCGGCTCTGGCTCTGACTGGTGCAGCACTTCTAATTATTCCAGCGATCGCAGTCTTTATGCGCGATCGTCCGGCGGATGTCGGTTTGCGAGCCTTTGGCGACAACAGGGAAACTGTGGAAGTGTTACAGCCCAAAGTCAATACCATCGTCTCCACTCTTAACGCCCTCTGGCTAGGAATGCGTAATCGAGACTTCTGGCTGTTATTTGGTAGCTTTTTTATCTGTGGCGCCAGCACAAATGGGTTAATTGGAACTCATCTAATTCCTGCTTGTATTGACCACGGTATCCCTGAAGTCAAGGCCGCTGGGCTTTTGGCAATCATGGGACTATTCGATTTTTTTGGAACTACTATGTCCGGTTGGCTATCTGACCGTTGGAACAATCGCTACTTATTGTTTTGGTACTACGGACTGCGGGGTTTATCTTTGATTTTCTTGCCCTTCAGTTTCAACTTTTCCTTCTATGGACTTTCCATTTTCGCCGTCTTCTATGGGCTTGATTGGATTGCTACCGTACCACCGACAGTACGTCTTGTTGCCAACATCTTCGGTAAAGAAAATGTCGGCGTGATGTTCGGTTGGATTGTCGCAGGACACCAGCTTGGTGCAGCTACAGCAGCATTCGGAGCCGGAGTTTTGAGAACTTGGACGGGTAGTTATTTACAAGCGTTTATTTTATCAGGCGTTCTCTGTCTGATTGCCGCAGTTTGTGTACTGCAAATTGGTCAAACTCCCACTAAAGATAATTATCTCGTAGAGAAGAATTCGTAGGGTGTGCGTAAGTATTAGGATACAGCAACATTTTTGAGGATAGTCATCGGCCCTTGGGTTTTGAGAATCTCCATTTCTGCTGCGTTTCGCACCAGCAGCGCACCAGCGAATCCTAATGAATTCACAGAGATAGATTGGAAATGCTCTTGCGATCGCGGTACGATTAACATCCATTCTCGTGTCGCTAACAGATTGTAAGCACCAGATTGCTTGTTATCTAAACCTACAGCGTGACGCAAAGCGTGATAAACTTCCAATGTTGCTTGACCCCCTGCCAATGGCGATCGCACCCAATTAGAATTTAGTGATGCGAAAGCGTGTACAAAAGGAAGTTTTGCTGAAGTTGCGTTCGAGTTTTGAAATTGTGCTGATGTTAGTAAAGCTTCAATCGGTATTTGCAAACCTGAAGGGGCAAGTGGTAGGGGTACTAATTGTAAGTGCTTGTGTCGCTGACTAGCACCTGCGGTTTTGCTACTGTTGTAAAATGCTAAACCATCGAAATCAGCCAAACACGCCCACATAGCCGTAAAATCTTCCAGTGTGAGTAAGCTTTCTTGTTCCTCGAAACCACGGGTAATAATTAGCAGATGATAATCTACAACATTGAATTTATTTAAAATACATACATGGGTATCGGAGATATCCGCCACAAATAAATCCTCTTCGTAGGGCAAAAAAGGATTAAACTCTTCACCAGAAGTAACAGATTGTTTTTCCTGTTTATCCTTTGCTGATTTTTTGCGATTCAGGTTAGACAAAATCCGTACCAAAAAGCGCACGCCATCCTGTTCAATAAATTCAAATTCTGTTGGAATCGAGAGTAGCGCCCCGCATTGCAAAGCATATTCAGTCCGTTCTCTAACACTTGTCCATAAAGTGTCAGGTTTAAGTAAGATTTTCCCCTGTGCCATTTTCATTCCTTCAGGCATGATGAAGAGTGCTGAGTTCTGAGTTGAAAGAACGCCCACAACGGGCCTTACTCAAACCCAAGTACATAAGTACTGAATAATTCTTAATTCACTCAGCACTGAGGTTGGTAAAGAGTACGCAGCGATGTACGTCTCTACGAATGACTATATTCCAATACGGTTCTATAAAATACCAAAGCTTTCACAACAACGCAATACCTTTGCAACAAAACTGTCATAAATCATATCTACATTAGTAATACATCTAAATATCCTTCCAGACAGCAATGCAAAACGAATCTCGCGACAGAGAACACCCATCAAATAGCATTTTACATAACACTGCTGATGCCAAATATTATAAACCCTGGCGAAAAGCTGCCGCCTCTCTATCGCTGGTGCTGCTGGGATCGGGTATGACATTGGCAGGCGGCTATATAGCTGGACACTCTCAGCAGGTGTCTGAAAATGCATCTAATTTGGCAGTAAGTCGAGTAAATGCTGCTCCTCCATTACCAGCAGCCACAGATCCTAACTTTGTTACCCAGGTGGTGCAAAAGGTAGGGCCTGCTGTAGTGCGAATTGACTCTTCCCGAACTGTAAAAACCCAGTTACCAGATGAATTTAACGATCCACTCTTCCAACGCTTTTTTGGTTCTCAAATACCACAACAACAAGATCGCGTAGAACGGGGTACAGGTTCAGGTTTTATTATTAGTGCTGATGGTCGTATTCTTACCAACGCTCACGTAGTTGATGGTGCTGATACTGTAACAGTAACACTCAAAGATGGGCGTAGCTTTAAAGGAAAGGTATTAGGAAAAGACGAGTTGACCGATGTTGCTGTTGTCAAGATTCAGGCAGATAATCTCCCGTTAGTAGCCTTGGGTAACTCAGATCAACTACAACCTGGAGAATGGGCGATCGCGATCGGCAACCCCCTTGGATTAGATAATACAGTAACTACCGGAATCATTAGTGCCACTGGACGCAGTAGCAATCTAATCGGTGCTCCCGATAAGCGAGTAGAGTATATTCAAACCGACGCTGCAATTAACCCCGGTAACTCCGGTGGCCCCCTGCTAAATTCTCGCGGCCAGGTAATTGCTATGAATACAGCCATTATTCAAGGGGCACAAGGATTAGGCTTTGCTATTCCTATCAACACAGCACAACGCATTTCTAGTCAACTAATAGCTACAGGTAAAGTAGAACATCCTTACTTGGGAATTCAAATGGTGGGGTTAACACCTCAGCTAAAACAAAATATCAACTCAGATCCCAATAGTGGTTTGAGTGTAAATGAAGATAAAGGTGTACTAGTTGTAAAAGTTGTACCAAATTCACCAGCTGCTAAAGCAGGGATACGTGCTGGTGACGTGATCCAAACGCTAGGAGGTCAAGCAGTCACAGATGCCAGCAGTGTCCAAAGGGCAGTAGAAAATAGCCAAGTCGGGAGCGATTTACGTATGGAATTACGTCGCAATGGGCAGAATCTTAACATAGCTGTACAGCCTGGTGCTTTCCCCGTGCAAGTGCAATAAAAATTTTGCTGTCATTTGCTATCAATTGAATAAAAGTGAATTTTCTGGGATGGGTATTTTACCCGTCCTTTTTTTCAGGTGGCAAAATTGAGTTGTAGTAACTGTATTGCCGTCAGATAGGCACTGCCCCAAACATCAAAATCGGAATTTTTGATATTAACAGTTCTGCCTTGTAAAAATAGTTTTATTTAATAGCGAGTCATGTTTACAATTTTTATCCATGACATTAGTCACGGTTCAACTAATGACCTTTTTCACTAGTAAATAGCTCTTTTCAACCCTAGTATTTATTTGTCAAAGAGATTAATATTTGGACAACTATTAATCTCTTTGATATCAATATCATAAAAGGGAAGTTTGCGAATGAGTATTAAAAGAATGCTTGCTAGTGCAGCGCTGATTTTACCAATTGCTGTTACCTTTATTCCTTTTCAAGCCGATGCTCAAATCAGACGACCAGTTAGGCGATCGGTTCCAGTTAGAATAATCAGAAGACCAGTGCGAGTTAGGGTTCATACCCCTGTTCAAGCAAGAAGAAGGATAGTGGTTCCTGGACGTTGGGTGCAAACAAATCGTGGTCGCCGCTGGATACCTGCTCGCTATATATATCGATAAAAAGTCTTACAATTGCAAAAAAAATATTGTCTATCAATATTGATTGCAAATTTCTTTTCATAGCTTTAGTTAGTGTTTAAAAATCCCCTTTAGAATATTTCTAAAGGGGAATTATTTCACTTTTGCAAGAGGTTTAATAAATAGGTAGGCATAATTAAACATACAAAAAAATCCTAGTTTGTAGTGAGCGATTTATCGCTTCTTTGGATTTATCAGGACTAAAATCCTGACTACAAACTTTAATTGATTTATGCCTAGCAATAAGTTGCAACTGAATTTTAAGCTAGAGCTACTGCTGGTTGCTGCCAGCGTCCCACCGCTTTACCAATTACTGCCAATTCTTGCATCAAGTTATCGAAGCGGTCTGGTGTCAGAGATTGGGGCCCGTCGGATAAAGCTTTGGCAGGATTAGGGTGAACCTCTATCATCAGGGAATCTGTACCAGCTGCGATCGCAGCCATTGCCATTGCAGGCACAAATTCAGACCAACCTACGCCGTGGCTGGGGTCAATCATAATTGGTAGGTGAGTTAGTTTTCGCAACACGGGCACTACCGATAAATCCAGTGTATTTCGCGTATACTGACGGTCAAAGGTGCGTATTCCCCTTTCACACAAAATTACATTGGGATTGCCAGATGCCAAAATATACTCGGCTGCCATCAACCAATCTTCAATAGTAGCTGCCATTCCCCGCTTCAAGAGTACTGGTTTTGGCTGCGCTCCCACTTTTTTGAGCAAGGAGAAATTTTGCATATTTCTTGCCCCCACCTGAATCACGTCAGCAACTTCGGCAATTTTATCCAGGTCTACGGCATCCATCACTTCTGTAATAATACCTAGTCCGCTGACTTCCCGCGCCTTCGCTAATAAATCTAAAGCACTCTCGCCGTGTCCTTGGAAGGCATAAGGTGAAGTCCGGGGTTTGTATGCCCCTCCGCGTAAAAATGCGGCTCCAGCAGCCTTGACGCGCCGCGCCGTCTCTACAATCATTTCTTCATTTTCTACGGAGCAGGGGCCGGCAACGACTACCAAAGGCTGATGTTCGCCAAATACTACCGCTCCATCAGGAGTATTAACCACTACATCTGAAGCTTCGCCGTGGCGGTACTGACGGCTAGCTCGTTTGTAAGGCTGCTCTACCCGTAACACCTGCTCAATCCAAGGGCTAAGTTCCTGAATTTGTAGCGGATCTAAGCTGGCGGTTTCACCTACTAGACCAATAACTACTTTGTGTTGACCTACAATTTTTTCTGGAGTTAGCCCCCAGCTAGTTAGTTCCTCATCAATGCGGTTTATTTCCGCCTCTGGGGAACCACTTTTCATTACTATAATCATCTGAAAGTTCCTGATTAATTAATTGAGTAAAATTTTCTGTGAATAGGCTAACTTTATTGTTGCCTATTGGCCTAATTACAAATAGTTAAAAATAAAATTTGTTTACAAAATAAATAGATAAAATGTAGCGCTCAGTCAGTAGTTTTACTACTACATAACTAGATATATGGTATAAAAAAGATTGTATAATTTTAACTAGCAATGTTGAAGCGATAAAATTTCAACTTCAACATTAACTTTTTCATTTACCCAATATCACAGTTACTTAATACCTGAGCGCCGTTCATCATAAGTTTTTTTGCCGAGTTTCGCGCCAAGCTGCCACCATTCGTCCCAAATTGGTGTTGAACTCACCCAAACCCAAAAAACTTCCGACTTTTTCTTCATCCCACGAGGCAGAGAGAACGCCATAAGTTATCCCTAAAACCCCCAAACCAAATAATCCCATGTTCACCAATAACACGGCGATGGGAGGTAGTCGGATATCGGAGTAGGCAGCAAGCAGATAGCTAGCAACCAAGGCACTAATGCCCAAAGCTGTTGGTACACCAGAGAACCCAGCTACCCGTCGGATCATCCGTTGGCTGACTACTTGGGGAATTGCCATCTCTTGTTTGGTGTAAACCACTTTTTTATCAGCCTTTTTGACGGATTCTTGGGGCTGTGCTGCTGGTTTACTTTGAGCTTTTGCGGGTTTTTGGCGCTTTTTGTTCGGTTCAAAGGGCAAACGACTGCGTTCAGATTCTTCAGCAGACATAAGCGGTAGTCCTATCCACGAATACCGAGACGAGCAATCAAAGCTTGATATTTTTCCCGGCTTTCCTGCGATATATAAGCTAGAAGACGCTTGCGCTGTCCGATTAGCTTCAACAGTCCTCTTCGGGAAGAATGGTCTTTTTTATTTGCTTGGAGATGTTCGCTGAGGCGGTTAATGCGCTCAGTTAGCATAGCGACTTGGACATCGGCCGAGCCAGTGTCAGTTTCGTGAACTTGGTAGTTGGAGATTATTTCTTGTTTCCGCAGTTGCGTGAGGGCCATGGTCGATTCAGTTTCTAGTTTTTCTAAAATGTATGCAGCAGTCTCCTATAATATCACAGCCCTCAAGCTGGATGTGGAATGACCCTTGAAGTATATTTCTGTAATTTTTAATACTATTCTCAGAGGCTAGCTCTCGGTATACTTCGTTCCAATCTCTGATAGGGATTTTAATTGATTGCGATCGTATTGCACCATCAAGCGATCGCGCCAAGACGATAGAAGATAAGTTTCAATCCCTAATAAGGATTTTAATTGATTGCGATATTACATGCACTCGCTAAAGGTAGGTAAATAAATGTTTCAATCCCTAATAGGGATTTTAGTTGATTGCGATTGGTCACACTGATTTGAAAGTGCTTTCAGCGTACATCGAGGTGTTTCAATCCCTAATAGGGATTTTAGTTGATTGCGATCGCAGGCTTCTGAAAGACTTGTGTTATTTGGTTTTCAAGGTTCAATAGCGCGAATGCGAAAATCATAACATAAGGAGTGGCAATTGTGCTAAATGTAAATAGCTGAAACTCAGTCTACGTAAGGTACGCGGATGGTTTGGAGATGCTACAGCCCTCAAAACCTTGCATATAGGGCAATTCAGCTATTTTTTTATTCCCCCCTTCCCCAACACCTACCCATCCGCGCATTTAGCTAAAAAACTAATCCGATTGGAAAGGTGTTTACTATAGATATCCCACTCAACTAGGGCAGATGGCTTTAAGGTGATGCCTACGCTTACGCAATTCCAGCATCCCCATAATTAACCTTATTTGGCAACGTCTTCAAAGTCTGTTATCGCACAAGCAAATTCTCTAAAAGCTGTTTTAATCAGAACTTCTTTCGTTCCTCTTTCCAGAGAAGAGTTGCGTATGAGGTCTGTTAATTCTATGAACAACAGAGAAAACATAAAACGATCTTGGCGGTCAACTTGTTTCAAACAAGACGATATAAACTGATAAAGCTCTGTTTTTCTGGGTTTAGTTTGTTCATCCCATATTTGCAACCCAAGCCGAAAAGTTCTCAAGCGGATTTCATTGGTGTTGAAGGACGCGTCTTTGTAGCGGACTGATACGCGTTGGGGTAGTTCCATGAGTTTTAGCTATACACATTCAATGTAAAGTAATTATTCACTTATATTTTGGCTCAACCGGAAAAATCTGATATTTTGCACCAATGGCAACAGCCGCCATCGGTTAGAAACGAATGACTGGCATAGAATATAGAAAATTTTGCAGGGTAGTACAGCAGTTCTACCCCACTATTATTAATTTAGAGAATACCCCAGAAATGGAGTACTCCTTGACCAGAAAAAGCTTCAATCAAAATCGCAGAGACAAAACCAATCATTGCAAGACGACCATTCCAATTTTCACTCTGAGGAGTGAAGCCAAAACGCACAGCATTAGGATCTTCTGAAACAATAGACGCAGTATTTTTAAAATCTGACATGAGCATAACTCCAAAATTCAAGTGTTGTAGCAGTTATAACTGTCTGTAAAGTAATGTAACAGATGTTAAAAAAAATGCAAGATTGAGTGAATAGGACTTATATCAAGTCCGGGTAATTAATTATGATTTCCACAATCATTGCACCCCTCCCCAAAGCATCGCTATCCATTACCCGGATCTTTCTTAACATTGCTGTAACTGTTACAGGAATATGCTTTTAGGAAAAGACAAAAAGGGTGGACTTGACATTTAGGACACTCGCTGTGATGGGAAATAATTACAGTAGGCGATCGTTAACAGGAGAGGAAATTGATCTTCAGTGGTACTTGAATCTCTAAAGTGGCAAAGCGTAATGTCAATGTGGCAAGTCGTGCTTCCCGTTCTGGATGGCGCTGTAATTCGACAATGATTCTGCCGCAGGGTTGTATTTCAGCGATCGCTTGATGTAAGTACTTAGTCTCATGGTCAACTCGTCGATTATGGATGGCACGAATCAAAAAATCGGAATTTCCTGTTCGTGGCATGGCAAATAAGTTGTAGATATCCCCTTCTCGGTCGGTAATAGTCACTACCTGGATATCTGTTTGTATTACCTCTTGTGTCACTGTTGCAGCATCTAACCAACGTTGACTTTCTTTATCTTTAGTTTCTCGTTGCCGACGCTTCTTAGCAATGCCAATAGTTTCCTTTTCTCTTGCCCATACTTGTTGGTCAATTACTCCTAATGATGACTACACCCAACAGGAAGATGCGATACGTCAAGAATTTTTGGAGAGTTTGGGGTTGCAGGTTGTGCGATTTAGAAATGAGGATGTTCTGGAGAGGATGGAGGAGGTGTTACAGGATATTGGTGCTTGGTTGCAGAGATAGAACCCCACCCCCAACCCCCTCCTCGCTTGCGGGGAGGGGGCTAATTATGTGGTTTTTGGTGGTGTGTGCGATCGCAGTAGTGTAATCCAGTCCATTTATATTTCTGGAATCTTTTGATAAGCGTAATTGAAGGGAAAGATAATCTGCGATCGCTACTATTAATCTCCCATGTACTCCTGGCCATAATTCAGGATCTTCTAAATACGTGTTCATTCCTGGAAATGAATAAGCCATAACAAATATCTCAAAACCAAAATTTTAAAAGTAATTCTCATAGCCCCATCTTTGCTTGCCTGCTGGGGGTGAGATTTTAAGAACAACTAGTAAGGGCTGCACCACATTGATCTTCCCTTGTCAACCAACCCTTAACACCTTGATATTCCACCTGCGCCCAATCTCCCTGACAGCCTAACAATTTGACAGTCGTATTAGTAGGAATTATTCTCAGTTTTTGGCTTTTTTGATTACTACTAGCATAGAAATCCACGCCATTAGTACCGTAGCCTCGCGTTGTTAAGCCTAACTTTGGCACAAATACCCATCCAGTTCCTTGAAAACCATTGCTAGCATTAGTAATCTGCACCCAATTTCCAGCTGCACCAATAACATGAACTGTTTCGTTAATGGGTATTTGTCCTAGAATTACATTATTTGTACTTGCACCACTGCGCACATTTAACCCTTGCGAATCTGTATCGATGACGTAGGCAAAAAGATCGCACTTTTGAGAATTACTTGATTTTGCTAAACTTATTTTACTAGCTATACCAGTATTGAGTATCATACTAATACAACTGAATGCCAATCCGATCGCTAACTTTGATGCTGGATTTTTCACTTTTTTTGTCATTATTTCTTCAAGTTTCTGGCATCAGTACCCAAGGCTGGAGTCTTATTGATATCTCCGAATCTACTTAAACAAATTCTGGTTAACTTTGCAACGTAGTTCTATCAAAGAGATTTTAGTACTGCAATAACACTTTTAATTTTACAAAATTTCGTCCTGCGATGTCTACGAGGGGCTACGCCTACGCTAATGGATAAAACACAATGACATCATTGAGTATTAAACTATCAGTATAGTTAACGCCAACAGTGAGTTCAAATTTAGACAAAGGTTTCTTAAGTTATATGACTACTAAGATACAGCCCAGATCAAATAGCATAGTTCAAGAAATTAATAATCTTGATAATCTGAGTATTTTAGAATTAGATAAAGAAGAAATTATTAGCCTGTTTAAGGCTAATGGAATCTTACTTTTTAGAGGATTTGATGTTGATGTTGATATTTTTAAAGAATTTACCAATCTCTTGAGTATCGATTTTATAAATTATGCTGGTGGTGCATTCAGTAGAAGGGTAATTAATGGAGATGAGACTCTTTTAAGCGTCAATGATTTTAAGTCTGAGATTAAGTTGCACGGCGAAATGTATTATCAGCAGAATATCCCACTTATGCTGTGGTTTTTCTGTGCTAATCCACCATTAGAAGATGGTGAAACTACGGTATGTGATGGTAGACAATTTTTTAATGAAATTAGTAGTTCAACCAAAGAGTTATTCAGCAAAAAGAAGTTAAAATTTACTGTTCGGATATCTCAAGACGACTGGCAGAAAAAATACCAAACAGATGATTTGAATCAGCTAGAAGAAATGTGCCATAAAAATAATACACATCTGATAGTAAATGACGATCAATCGATTCTGCTTGAATATATTTCTCCAGCTATTATCCCTAGCAGATGTGGAAAACATCAGGTATTTATTAATAGTTTATTGCCTACAAAGCAGTTAAGCCCGAAGATTCTTAATTTTGAAGATGATTCAGAAATTCCTGAAAAAGTTGTCTTTGAACTTAATGAGATTGCTGAAAAAATAACCACAGAAATTTCATGGCAAAAAAGCGATATTTTAATGATTGATAATACCAGGATACTTCATGGGAGAAGGTCTTTTGCTGACGATCAAAGAGATATTTATATCAGGCTGTGTTCTCCAGCTTTTTCATTTTGATGTTCGATTACAGGAGTTTTCATTTATTTAAATGATATCTGTCGTAAGATATAGCTTTACTGTGCTATTACTACATTATCTATAACGCAATACGTTTTAGTCAAGCGTTATTGGTGTAGATAATTTGTCTTTCAAGACGCGATAAATCGCGTCTCTACATCAGGGTTTTGTTACTCTATCTAAACTGTATTGAGCTATAAGCTACTTCATATCATAGCCAAACAAATTCGGGTCTACTTCTCCTAACTGCAACTCTGCCAAACCATACTCTGCCCATCGTCTCTCTACCATCGCCGCCACATCTGGGTCAGATTCTAAAGGCGAACCCCATTCATGGTTTGTTTCCGGCGGAATCTTTGTAGTTGCATCAATTCCCATCCGTCCGCCTAAGCCAATTTTCTCACTAGCAAAATCTAAGGTATCAAAAGGTGTATTCGGCAAAATAAAGACATCTCGCACTGGATCAACTTTAGAACTAATTGCCCAGACAACTTGACGCGGATCGCGAATATTTATGTCTTTATCCACAACAATTACAAATTTTGTATATGTAAATTGTGGTAAAGCACTCCAAAACGCTAAAGCTGCCCGTCGCGCTTGTCCCGGATATGCTTTATCTATGGAAATAATCGCTGCTTTGTAACTCAAAGCTTCCATTGGCAGGAAGAAATCGACAATTTCTAATACTTGTTGCCGCAGTATGGGCGTATAAATGCGATTTAGCGCGATCGCCATCATCGCTTCTTCTTTGGGTGGACGACCGCTAAATGTTGTTAAGTAAACCGGATTTTTCCGGTGCGTCATACACTCGAAGCGGATTAATGGCGAATCCTCTACACCGCCGTAATAACCCATGTGGTCGCCAAAAGGCCCATCTGGTAAAACTTCCCCTGGTGTAATCGTTCCTTCCAAGACAAATTCCGAATCTGCGGGAACTTCCAAATCGACAGTTTTGCACTTCGCCAACTGCACGCCAGAACCGCCGTAAAGTCCAGCAAACAGCCATTCTGATAAATCTACAGGGATGGGTGTAGCTGCTGCCATGATAATTAGAGGATCTACACCAAGTGCGATCGCAACTTCTAATTTTTTCCCACGTTCGGCCGCTTTTCGCAAATGCCTCGCCCCACCCCGCACCGATAACCAGTGAACCGTCATCGTATTTTTAGATTGTAGTTGTAAACGATACACACCTACATTTGGAGTACCAGTCTCACAATCTTTGGTAATTACTAGTCCCAGCGTGATAATCTTGCCAGCATCACCATTATAAGGACGTATCAAAGGCAACTTATTTAAATCTAAATCATTACCTTGAAGTACAACTTGCTGACAAGCAGGGAAAAAGTCTCGTCCTGGTTTCGCCTTCACCACATCAAACAGCACTTTTCCAAAATCTATCGCCTGGGAAATCTTCTTCGGTGGTTTTGGCTGTTGCAGCATACTTAATTTTTTACCCAGAGTTTCCAACTCCTCTGGATGCTGCATATTCATCGCCCAGCAAATCCTTTCCACAGTTCCCATCAAATTCACCGCCACCGGGAAGGAAGCGCCTTTGACGTTTTCAAACAACAACCCCGGGCCACCTTTTTGCAGCATTCGGTTGGAAATCTCAGCAATTTCCAAGTCTGGGTCAACTAAAGCTGAAATTCGCCGTAATTGTCCTCTTTCTTCCAAAATTTTAATGAATCCCCGCAAGTCTCTCGCCATTGTTCTAATAAAGCTGATTATTTAAGAAGTGTGAAGCGCTTTCTTATATTATGGGGCATTGGGAGAGAGGACTTGGAGACAAGGAGAATTGGGGACAACACATCTAAGGAAAGCTGATGAGTAAAGTAGTAAACCTACTGTTCCAAAAGTTGTGTAAAATTACCCCCCCAGAGTGATGTTACAAACCCTTCATATAAATGAAGGGTTTTGAAACCTAAACTTTCAGTTACCCTGAAATTGATATATATATAAAAGAGCAATTTTCAAATGACCATTTACTTTTATAAGGTTTGGCAGCCTTATGGCTGTTTTTCTAACTTTTCTCTCCACGGAATCCACATCGAGGGCGCTTACTGGCCAACGGTTGAGCATTATTATCAAGCGCAAAAGTTTGTAGGCAGCCCAGATGCGGCAATTATACCTCTCATCCATGCTGCCGCCACCCCAGAAGAAGCTGCGACTTTGGGAAGATGTAACACTCGCCAACTCCGTCGAGACTGGGATTTGGTTAAAACTCAAATTATGCGAGAAGCTGTACTCAAAAAGTTTCTCACTCATGCTGATATCAGAGAAGTTCTCCTGAAGACAGGTAATGAGATGTTGGTTGAAAACTCCCCAACCGATTCTTTTTGGGGCTGTGGTGCTAATAAAAGCGGTCAAAACCATCTCGGTAAAACTCTCATGAGTGTGCGTGAAGAAATTCGTAATTTACTATCTTTAACGATAATTTACGAATAATTTAATCAAAATAGTTACATTCAACATCAAGTCAAGCAATTAAATGGGGAATAGTCAAATTCCCCAGCCAAAAATATTTTATAAAATTACTAATAATTTATTTATAGCTTTGAAAAAATTTTAATTAATTGAATTAATGGGCAAAAATATTAAAAAAATGTTTTTAATTTCAAGAAATTATTACAGTTCTAAATTAAGTAAAATTACTGGAATAGTTTAATGATTGAGAATATAAAATTAGTAAATGTCAATGATTAAAATTTTCTTAACTTTAGACTTGAGATGATACTTGAAAAGTATTGAATGATACAGCAATTTTATATCTCCCTTAAATCCACTTTACAAGGGCTACAGGGAACAAGCAAAATCTCTGTTACTTTTCAAACATCTTCTAATCCATTTCCGAAAATCTTTGTAATACATGTATGCCCTTAGCAATGCATTAGTAGCAATATTTTCTTGAAAGAGGATGACAATCAAAGCATTGTAAGTTGAAAATTCGATCGAAGACAACTACAAAAAATTATACTTAAACAAAATTAAATCTAAGTAATGAAACGTAGGGAAAAACCAAACGAGTTGCAGCAAAACTTCGATCGAGAAAGTTTACTGCACCGGATGACAAAACAGATTAGGCGATCGCTCGACTTTCAAGAGATATTAACAACAACTGTTAGCGAAGTGCGTTTATTTTTGGGTGCAGATCGGGTAAAAATCTATCGCTTTGATGCTGATGGTAGTGGTGAAGTCATTGCAGAATCTATTCATAAACAACGTTTGCCATCCTTATTGGGTCAACGCTTCCCAGCTGATGATATTCCAGAAGCCGCCAGAGAGATGTTTTTGTTAGTGGGGCAACGTTCGATTGTCGATGTGGCAAATGAGAAGATCGGGCTATCGCCTCTACAGTCAAAAGAAACTGGCAAACGTCTAGAAACTAATATCTACTATCGGCAAGTAGACCAGTGCCATATTCAATACCTAAAAGCAATGGGCGTGCAGTCTTCGTTGGTAGTACCAATTTTAGATTGCGACCCACAAGAATCATCGGTAAAGCCTAAATTGTGGGGATTGTTAGTAGCTCACCACAGTGAACCGCAAAAGATTTTGAAGCGGGAACTAAAAGTATTGCAGCAAGTTGCTGACCAGGTAGCGATCGCGATCGCTCAAAGTAATCTACTCACTGAAGCCCACGCCAAGCAAAAACGAGAAGCTACTATTAATCGAGTCACCACACTATTGCATAAACTGCCGACAATCCAATTACAAGGAGCACTAGAAGAAGTTATTACTGCCTTCTGTGGAGTCGGTGGCAGGCTTTACATTGCAGAGAACCGAGAACTATACACTTGGGGCGACCAACCGACACTCCCCTACGAGTTAGATAACACTATTATCGAACAGCATCCCATCTGGCAAAACTGGATGGCTGAGTTTCAACAAGGTAATATTTGGGCAACTACTGACCTCTATAAAGAACCACGTTTGCGAGTTTTGGCTTTAGCATTCCGTTCTACTCAAATTCGCGGACTTATGGTGATTCCGCTACATTACCGCGAAAAATTTATCGGTGTATTAAGTATTTTTCGCTCTGAATTTGAAACAGAAATCTTGTGGGCGGGACGATGCGAACATAATCGGCGACAACTTTTACCCCAGCTTTCCTTTGAGGTTTGGCGAGAGCAAAAAAAAGGGCAAGCACCTGAGTGGAAATTGGAAGACATCTTTTTGGCACAAGCCTTATACGATCATTTCTCAATGGCAATTCAGCAGCAGCAGATGTATAAACAGGTACAATCCCTAAATGCCAACTTAGAACGGCGGGTGCAAGAGCAAACCTCTGAACTCGAAAAATCATTACTGTTTACCAAAGTCATCAAGCAAGTCACAGAGCATATTCGCCGCACATTGGACTTGCAGGCAACTCTGCAATCCATAGTTCGGGAAGTCCGTCCCCTGCTAAATTCAGACCGAATGCTGATTTTCTACCTGAAGACTCAATCAGTGATTGTAGAAGAGATTAATGGTAATTGGCAGTCAGTTTTAGGAGTGAATGCACCACCAGAATGCTTTCCTGATGATTATACCCGTCTATACTCTCAGGGTAGGGTACGGGCAATTAACAACCTTTCAACGGCTTCTTTAAGTGATTGTCATCGAGAGTTTTTGCAAAGTCTGCAAGTGCAAGCAAACTTAATAGTTCCGATTAATATGGGTATGGAACTATGGGGCTTATTAATTGCCCATGAGTGTGAGGCTCCCAGAAATTGGCAGGATACAGAAATTGATTTATTGCAGCAGGTGGCAGATCAGGCTGCGATCGCAATTCAACAAGCACAACTCTACCAGCAAACCTCTGAGGCCGAAACTGAAGCCAGAAATCAAGCTGCTCAGTTAGAGCAGACCCTACATGAACTCCAAGAAACACAGATAAGATTGATTCAGACCGAAAAAATGTCCAGTTTAGGACAGTTGGTGGCGGGTGTCGCCCACGAGATCAACAACCCCGTTAACTTTATTTACGGTAATCTGTGCCACGCCAGTGATTACACCGAACAACTGCTAGAAATTTTACGTCTCTACCAGCTATATTATCCCCATCCCCATAGTGAAATTCAAGCTGCGATCGAAGCGATCGATTTTGAATTTTTGGTAGAAGACCTGCCAAAAATCATGACCTCAATGCAAGTAGGAACCGAGCGCATTCGCTCAATAGTGTTGTCGTTACGCAATTTTTCTCGCTTGGATGAGTCTGAAAACAAGCGCGTTGACCTGCATGAAGGCATTGACAACACCTTATTAATTTTGCAACATCGGCTGAAAGGAAATGCTGAATTTCCACGCATTGAGATAATTAAAGATTATGGCAAAATCCCACGGGTGGAATGCTATGCCGGTCAAATGAATCAAGTATTCATGAATATTTTCAGCAATGCCATAGATGCTCTGGAAGTAAGGAGTCAGGAGTGGCGGAATCGGGGTGACAAGGAGAATAACTTATGCCCAATTCCAACTATCCAGATTTCCACTAAAGTCTCAGCAGACAACTCTCGTCTGTTAATTCGGATTACTGACAACGGCCCCGGAATGAATGAAAACGTAAAAAAGCGAATTTTTGACCCGTTTTACACTACCAAGCCTGTGGGCAAAGGTACAGGATTGGGACTAGCAATCAGCTATCAGATTATTGTCGAAAAACATGGCGGAATAATGGAGTGCATTTCAGAACCTGGCAAAGGTACAGAGTTCTGGATTGAGATTCCTGTCAAGCCTCCAGCCAAAATAGTTAACTAGCAATAGGGAGTGGGAGATCGGGACGCAGGCGAAGAATCACTATTGATTATTGACCAATGCTCAATTGTTAGTTTCAAAACTTAAAACTTGACTGAGCAATTTTTAAATTCATCCACAAGATAGATGATAATTTTCTTAACATATAATCTAAAAAAATATCTATTAGCTACCCAGGATATGCAATATATTGAATACGATCAAAAATCATTTAAAAGTAAAGTTTAGTTGCAAAATTAATCCCTCCCAGCTACAAGTGATAATCTAATAGTTGAAGCTAAAAAACAAGCTTCCGGTGGCAGATATAACAGCTGCATTTGAAATGTTAGTAAGAGGTATAAGACGCTGTTTAACTTACATCTGTCTCGTCCAAATACAGCAACACCCAACACGAAAACTGCGATTTCCTCAAACGTGGAAGATTAGGGGGCACTGTAACTGATTTTCATTACTTGTTTACAAAAGCAATGGAAGTTAGTACATCCCTAACTACGATGAACAAAGAGAGGAGATAGTTTAGCGAGTAGAGGCTTGGGTGTTGTTGTGTTTAAAAAGAAGTCTGAAATAGGGACTCCTGTGGGTGTAAGATTATACGAAGTTAAATAGCGAGAAACAGTTAAAATAGCGCCTTATGTCAATAATTGCGCTCAGAGCGTGGTATCTACAGGATTATGAGCCGATTCCAGAATTGGAAAAACGCCCGCCAGACATTCGCTTAAGTAAAAAAAGCCTGCTGAAATCAGCATTGCGAGCAGACTTTTTGGAAGACAGTGACGAAGTGAAAAAATCAACTTGGTTTGGACGCTATTTGGAAGGGGAAAATATTGAATTTTATATTGAAGGTAGCGGTGGCTATTGCGTCTCTAACATTGACTTAATTAGTCATGAAATTTATTTCACCAAGCAGGCGGTGTTGGCTCAGTTAGAACCAACAATTTTTTTATCCTATCAAACTGAGTATGGCGCAGCGACGAATATTCTCAAAGAAGAACTGCGAAAAAGTTTAGACAATTTAAACTTGCGATCGCGTCTTCCCCTAACATTAATAGAATCCTCTCGTCCTAGCGGTGCTACTTTCCGAATTAACCGCACAATTATGCGGAAAATCCGTAAGAGTTTGTTATTTATAGCTGACACCACGGCCATTGCTAGTATTGATGGTAAAGAAACGCCCCAATTAATTCCTAGTCCGAATGTTTGTATTGAGATTGGCTATGCCATCCAAAGTAAGCGATCTGAACAGATTCTACTAGCGCAAATGCAACGCCCAGATTTTGAAGGTGAATTTCCCTTCGATTTGCCGACACAGCAAATTTTACAATTTCAAGACACCACAGAACTGGACAAAATCCTAACAGAGACTATTAAAAACCAGCTAGCACGATTCAAATTGTTTTTTTGACCTAATTTCCCAGTCAGACTTGCTGGCTGTTTTTTCTTCTCAGTTTGTACTTTACAAAAGTTAGCAATAACAATGCTCTTTTTAACAAGAGGGCTTTTTTAAACAAAGTAAAACCTGGAAGTATTGTTATTGCTTTAATTAGAATAAACGAACAGGCTTTTTTTGCAGCTTAGAACTAATTGAACTTACCCGATCGACCACAGAAATCATGTATTTGTAATCTGGTACTTGTCCATTGGGTACATACCCCACTTCTTGAGCTAAACCTGAAGGCGAATCACTCATGACTTTGCGGATAAACTCTTGACGGTTACGTTCTACATTCGGCCCAATCAAAACCACACCTAATGGTACATAGTGAGGGTCTTTAAATAGTATGCGGAATTCGGTTGGCGCCAACTGTGAACTATAGAGACTTAATTCCGCTTCTGAGACGGCGCAGGCGATCGCTTTTCCTTGAGCGACCAATTCCAATGCTGCTTTGGGTGTGGGTGCAAATAGTATCTCAGCTAGTGTTGTACCATAAAGATTGTAAAGAGGAAAATAATATCCTGTTGCTGAACCTAACTGTCCTAAAGCCACTGTTTTGCCTTGCAATTGTTTCAATTCAGTTATCGGATTATCTTTGCGAACAACAAAGATTGAACGTAAATTACTAATACCTATTAAAGGAAATAGAGGAACATATTGGTGACGTGCGATCGCAATAGCTGCTAAACCCGGTGGAGCAAACACCAATGACCAAGCACGAGCATCAAGGCGCTCAACCGCTCTATTTTCATTAAAAACAGGCTCTAACTGAATATATGAGTTTGTTTTTTCACCTAAGTAACTATTAAATTTAGCATATTGATTAATTATCTGTTCGCCTCCACCATAGTTGATCGCACCAATAGTTAACGTGCCCTCAACCCCACCTTGTGGTTTGCAAGCAGCAAATGTAAAACCTAGTAGATGAAACAAAAATAAACGACGAGGAAATCGCACAAACATCACTAATTATGGTTAAAAAATAATTTGGCTTTCAGGACTAATTTAGATAAATTTGACTGCTACCTAAAGGGGTTATATTGCAGTAAAAAATTAATATTTATTTAGATCGTGTTGAGATGCTTTATAACAGGTATAAATAAATATTAGACAAACTCACAGCCCACCTTCCTTGCTTAGGTTATGTTAAACAACATTACGTTAAAAAACTTAAAAATAGGTGCTAAATTTAACTTGCTTTTAATATTAGTTTTCATCATCAGTATTTTAGGAAGTGGCGTTGCCTTATCCAGTGTACTTCAAAGGAGAGCGCAAAATGAAGTAAGTTCTCAAGCGGAGATTCTCATCCAAATGGTGAATGCAGTTAGAGATTATACACAAAATCGTATTGCTCCCTTATTAGAACCTAGATTAGATACTAACCCAACATTCCTACCTGAAGTAGTACCAACTTTTTCTTCTAAAGAGGTTTTTGAAAATTTTCGTAAAAAGCCTGAATTTCAAAACTTTTTTCATAAGGATGCAACACTTAATCCAACCAATTTAGCGGATAAAGCTGATAATTTTGAAACTCAACTTGTCGAGCGTTTTCGCAATGAACCTAATACTCTAGAAATTACAGGCTTTCGTAAATTGTCAGAAGGCGAAGTATTTTACATTGCACAACCATTAAAGATTACACAAGCGAAATGTTTGCGATGCCATTCTACACCAGATCGGGCTCCTAAAAGTCAGTTGCTAAATTATGGCTCGGAAAATGGTTTTGGCTGGCAACTCAATCAGATTGTTTCTGCTCAAATCATCTCTGTTCCTTCTCAAGATATTTTTGCCAATGCCAAACGGACTTGGATATTGATAATGGGACTTTTAATTGCGATCTTTGCGCTCGTAGTTTTCTTAATTAACTTCTTAATTACAAAATATGTGATTCAGCGCATCAGAAGAATAGAGAAAATAGCTCAAAAAGTTAGTGTTGGTGATATGAGTGCTGATTTTGAAGAAAGCTCTCATGATGAAATTGGCGGGTTAGCAGAAGCATTTAATCGGATGAAAGCTAGCTTGAAAATAGCTCTGGACATGCTGAACAATTAAGGCTAATAATCCGTAATTCACAGAGATAAAAACGCAATTTCGATAAAATCAAGAAAGTAAGCGTTGCTCAAATTGCAAAGCTTTTTGAGGTTCAGGGATTTGTGATGCTAAAATTTTTACAAATTCTGCACGAGAGATTTGTCCAGCAGATTTCATAGCTTTTTGCACTAGAAACTTAGCTATCGGGCCAATTAAATTAGCCAACTCACGTTCGCACTCTTCCAGAAATTTGTCACTTATGACTTGAGATTCTTGGTTTAGTAAATTATTTGAGTTTATACCAGATTGGTCGGATTTTACAGTAAGTTCTTGTAATAGAGTAGGTTTCTCTAGTAAAAAGATTGTTTTCTTCTTAAAATCAATTTGTTGATTTTCTCGAAGATGAAGGGCTAATTGACTAATTAATTCTTCCAAATTGGACGCTGATGCCGCAACTTGTCGTAGTAATCTTGAGGCGATGGGGCCGACAAATTCTAAAAGAATTGTTTCTAAGCGGTTGTAATTTTCCCCAGACAGAATAGAAGCAGCCGGATACCCAATTGAGTTTTGTTGAGAAAGCGAAGCTTGAGGCGGTTGTGTCAAATCTGGTACTTGAAGCGATCGCGCTTCTACCTGGTAATCTTTACGATAAGATTCTTGCTCTTTGGGTGTCAAAGATGGTATTTGAAGCGATCGCGCTTCTCCTCTAGTATCGAGATGCTTAAGCACCTGTAAAACTTCAGCCGCAGACTGATAGCGCTGTTTAAAGTGATGTAGCACCATCTTAGATAGCACAGATGCCAACTCAGAACTGACGTTAGCTTGATGCTGCCAAGAAATTTCTCCTGTATCTGGGTCTTCCTGAAAGTTTATCGGATGTAACCCTGTCAGCGATTGTATACCAATAATGCCCAAGGAATAAATATCACTGTTGGGGCGGGGCTTACCTTGTCCCTGTTCTGTAGACATATATCCGGGAGTACCAATAATAATAGTAGCCCCCGTGTGCCCTGCAATTGTGAGCAGTTGAGTTTGGACTTGTTTAACAGCCCCAAAGTCAATCAGTACTAACTTACCGTCTTGTTGCCGCCTAATTATATTGTCCGGTTTGATATCTCGATGAATAACGTTGTGGCTGTGAATAAATTGTAGAATACCCAGAACTTGTTGGAGTAGTTGAATGACTCGATCTTCTGTCCAACGTTGATTGGGGAATAGTTCCGCTTTCAGGGTATGTCCTTCAATAAACTCTTGCACCAAGAAGAACTCTTGGTTTTCTTCAAAATAGGCTAAAAGCCGAGGAATCTGGTCATGGTAGCCCACTTTTTCTAGTGTTTCTGCCTCACTAGTAAATAGCCGTCTGGCAGTTTTGAGAAATTCAGGACTACGAGTGACGGGCTTAAGGTGTTTGACAACGCATTTTGGGAAACCTGGCCGATGGGTATCTTGGGCTATGTAGGTTTGACCGAATCCACCTCCACCTAATATCTGGAGGACTTGGTAACGTCCGTCTAATAATTGTCCTAACATTGTGTTACAAGCCTTAATTCCTCAAATTAATCTTGACACAACTACCAGCTTTGGTAAGGTTTGTTGAGACAGAAAGTAGGTAGTGCCAAAATTTCAAGCAAGGTTTTTTGAGGAACTGCTTAAAGGATTAGGCGTCTAGAGTGAAGAGTCATTGGGCATTGAGCAGGGGGTGCAGAGGGGCAAAGGAAAAAAACTTACTGGAAATTCTGCTCTACTCCCTTGCTCCCCTGCTCCCTTGCTTCCAACCTCCCGTATGCTTACCCTTTTCATTCGGGGGTTACGTGGTTAACAATGGGTTGAATGTTTTTTAAATGATTCAACTTTATGGCTAGAACTGCAAATGAATATGCCGTATACATCCTACTGGAAAGCGGCCACCGAGAAGAAGTACGTTTTCCTACTATTCAAGAGTTTCAGAAATGGTATAGCGGCGAACTTGTGCCAAAATCTGCTTCTAATGACTTTATTAGCGTGCCGATCAAAAATATTCAAGGGGAATATATGGTAGTACGCCCTTCTCGGATTGTGGCAATCCGGGTAGAACCCATTTTTAGTTCCAGTGTTGAAAGATTCAACTAAATGATGAGAAAAACCCTTGCTTTGCTTTCCTTAAGTCTAGGAATTGCCCTCGTAAACCCTCTCTGGTCGGCTGTTGCTCAGGTTCCTAACTTACTGCCGTTGCCACTACCGACTGCTCCCGATCTTCCACCTATACCAATACCGATCGCTCCTGAGTTAGCGCCGCCGCTAAAACCAATCACTATCGGAAGCGATTGTACACTCCGGCCGACTTGCTTGGGTTGGGATGAGCAAATTTGGGGCCAAAGAGGTAAAACAGGCGATCGCAAAGCGCTGTTGGCTTCCATTGATAACAGTCTGCTTTACCTAACAAAGGGTGACGCGATCGCAGCATATCAAAATTATCCAGTTCGGGAAATTACCCTCGATCGCGTCCGCCGGAGTTTGTTGCGTTTCCGCCAACTGGTTGTCAGTTCTAACTCAGCAGCGCAATTACAAGCCGCTGTCCGCCGTGAGTTTGTCTTCTACCAGTCCGTGGGCAACGATGGCAAGGGTACTGTTAAGTTCACTGCTTACTATGAACCTGTTTACACTGCTAGCCGTGTCAGAACTGCAATCTATAAGTATCCTCTTTATCGGCTACCACCTGATTTCAGCCAATGGTCTAAACCCCACCCAAAACGAATTGATTTGGAAGGGAAGGATGGTTTAAAAGGGAATAAAAGCAAGTTACGCGGTTTAGAATTGCTTTGGTTTCGCGATCGCCTAGACGCATACATGGTACATATCCAAGGTTCTGCCCAAATTAAATTAACTAATGGCAAGACAACATCAATTGGCTATGCTGGTGGAACTGATTATCCCTGGACTAGTATCGGCAAAGAACTAGCCAAAGATGGCAAACTTCCACTAAATGGATTGACAATGCCACGTCTGATTAGTTATTTCCGACAAAAGCCCCAAGAGTTGAACAATTATCTGTTCCGCTGGGAACGATTTATTTTCTTCCAAGAAACAAACGGTAGAGGTGCTACTGGTAGTATTCATGTGCCAGTAACAGCAGAACGTTCCATTGCTACAGATAAGTCTCTCATGCCACCGGGAGCGTTAGCCCTGATTTACAACTCATTTCCCTATATTGCCAGTGGTGGCAAATTAGAGAGGCGTACTGTCAGCCGCTTTGTGCTTGACCAGGATACAGGAAGCGCCATCAAAGGACCGGGCCGAGTGGATTATTTTATGGGGTCTGGTAAACTAGCGGGCGATCGCGCTGGTGTCACAGGCGGTAATGGTTCATTATATTATTTGCTGCTCAAAGAATAAAGTTAGAAGTTAGAAGTTAGGAGTTAGGAGTTATTAATTCAAAACTCATCACTCCTAACCCGCATTTCTCACAAGCTTATGAAGCGTTTGATAATGAGTAATAAGTAATGGGTAATGAGTAATAAGTAAAAGAGCAACAGGCGCAATACCAGTGCAAGAACTTGTACATTCTTACTCACTACTCATTACTCCTTACTCACTACTCATTACTCCTCCATTCGAGGTGTGGTGAGAAATCCGGGCTAACTCCTCACTCCTCACTCCTCACTCTTTTTAATACGGCGGATAAGCAAAATCATCTTCATCAGCATAAACGTAAGAGTTGGAAACTCCTGCCATTGCCAATTTAGGAGTTTCGGATTTTACAGGTTCCTTGCCAAAATCTTTGTATTCTTCAAAAGTCTTACAAATCATTGCAGACTCCAGAGCATCGGAAGCAATTAAATATTGCGTTAAAGTCCCTACGGTGGGATGTTTATAGTCCACAGTTGAAGCTACCAAAACTGTATTTGGTTCAATTCCTCTTTCTTCACACTCAATGATCGGACAAAAAATCCCGTGAGCGTGGAACAAAGGCCCTTTTGGTGTCAAAGGTTGCTTACGATAGATAGCATAAGCTTTTTCTAGTTCAGCAACGAATCCACTTACTACTCTGCCTTGTTGATATTCGCAGTAGGTTTTGCTGAAACTCGCTCCGGCTGCACCATTGAGAGTTAGTTGCAGTGGTGATTCATGTAAAAACTTTTTATTCTCACCCACTATAAAAATTAGATAGCGAGTAAAGGTTTTAAATTTAAGTTTGTCGGCTAAAAAAGCATCATAATTATCTTTGAGCGTACCCAGTTTTAGACCACTTTCCCGGTCTTTAACAGACAATGGCCCCCGACGCACTATGACCAAGCGTGGAGTAGCGCTAATAAAGACTGTTTCTACTCCAGAGCTAAATTCATGCTCAACTTGCTGCCAATTATCATCTGGCACAAAGCCGACAGCATTGGCATTATCCAGCTTAATCGCCAAACCGTGAGATTGTATACCATCTGTGCCATACCGAGGATTAATCATCTGACACCAGGGAAGGACTTGAGAAGGCGGTGCACTGAATTTCTCGTCTTCAAAGTCAAAATTAGCAGATGCTTTCATCGTTTTAGGCTATCAAAGTGTTTTATTGAACAAGGTTATCGGCAGGGCGCTCTGAGGAAAGGAAAGCCAGTTATATGCTGTGGTTCCCAAAGTTTAAGAACATTAAACTGACGTAGTATTTTTTCTAGAGTAAGACAGAATCAATCTATGTTGCAATCCCTCTTTAGTTTTTTAACAACAAATTCTTTCTTTGGCATCTCTCTATCTAAATGCGATCTACTTTTTGTTCCTCTCGTGGTTAAATTCAAATCAGCAAATTACTGTAAACTTAAAGCTGCGAGAGTCTTCAAATCAGGCACTTCTAAATCAGGTTGAGTGACTGCTGGTAAACTCGCACTAACCCCTTGCTCTGCTCGACGATTTACCCAGACTGTTGATAATCCTAGAGATTTGGCTGTCACGATATCATGATATACACTAGCAGCAACGTGTAATATCTGCTCTAACGGCAAATCAATTCTCTCAATAGCCAATCTGAAGTTGTTGAAGGAAGGTTTGTAGCTTTTTGCCTGTTCTGCTGTGATTACCTCGTCAAATTCCACCTGCAAGTGCTTTGCCGAGAAAGCAAAGAGATCGTCATCTACATTTGAGATAATTACCAGCTTAAACTTTTGTTTGAAAGTTCTAAGTGCCTCAACTGTATCGGGGAAAGGCAGCCAATGCTGAATCGAATCGGCAAGTGAATTTAGTTCATTAGCAGTTGGCTCAAAGCCAAATCGTTCACCAAATTTCTGGACTACTCTTTTCAAAACTTCTTGATATCTGATATAATCTCCTTTTTCCAGTTCTGCTTCAAATTCAGCAAAAATATCAAGAATTTGTTCGTCATCCAAATTAGTGTTGTGTGCCAGGAGAAGTGGCTTTAGCACCCCTAAGATGCCATTTTCCCAATCAATTAGGGTTCCGTAACAATCGAAAGTTAAAGCCTTATACTGATTTAATTCAATCACTTTTTTATACTCCAGAGCTTGATTAATAGCGTTCAGTTTTCACAAACCAAAAGACGGGTGAAGTCGTCCGCGTTAGCGCAGCCCGCACTTCTCTACGAGACGCTGCGCGTAGCTTGCTTCCCCGGAGGGGTACAACTGCGCTCACCAGCCGCTCAGTGACCACCGCAGGCATCGCCACATCCACTGTTCTTGAAGTCTCTGAACATTTTTTTATATCAGGGCAACGCGGAACTTATAGGTTGCTCAAAGATTGACAAAGTGAACCGCCAAGGCCATTTTATAGTTATACCTGCGTTAGAGAGCATTGCTCACCGAAGTTGTATGGGCATTATCCAAACAAATTTATATTACATTGATATTACAATATTACTAAGTTTAGGTGTGGGATAATAGTTATTCCAGAAAGGAAATTATTCCTAAGTATAGTTTGTATGGATGTTAAATTTCAGGATACACAAGCAAATACCACTAAAGAATTAAACTCAAGTAAACAGCCATCTCATAGCAAGCCATCCGAAACTTTTTCGATAGCGGAGGCAGTGGTAAAAATCCTGGAAGATATGGGAGTACAGTATGCCTTTGGTGTATCGGGAGGTGCGATCGCGCCAGTGTGGGCTGCACTACATCAAAGTTCTATCCAGGTGCTGCACTTTCGCCACGAAGCTGGAGCAGCTTTTGCAGCTACTGAGGCGTACTTTGCTAGCGATCGGCCAGTTGTGGTATTCACTACAACCGGTCCAGGAATTACGAATGCACTAACCGGGTTATTTGCTGCACGTTGGGAGGGTGCTAAAGTGATTTTTTTGTCGCCTTCAACCTCAGCACCACAGCGTGGACGGTGGGCATTCCAAGAAACCAGCACTTACACCATGCCTAGCGCGGGGCTGTTTAGCTCAGAACCAGTGTTTCATTATGCGACGACTCTCGAATGCAGTGATGAACTGTCAAAAATTCATAGACGGTTGGCACTTGGTATAGCCCGACCAGATGGCTTTGTAGCACACTTAAATATCTCCACTAATATCCAATCTAGTTCGGTCAAGACATCATTGCCACGAGTGGCTTTCTCTTTTGCTCCCGCAGCCGTAAATGAAGAAACTATTGCAGAATGTACGCGGTTGCTTTCAGAAGGGCCATTTGCCATTTGGGTCGGCTTTGGTGCGCGGGGTGTAGCAGCAGAAATTCGTCAGCTTGCAGAAGCGACGGGAGCGGCGGTAATGTGTTCACCTCGGGGCAAGGGCATTTTTCCCGAAAACCATCCTCAATTTGTTGGTGTTACAGGTTTTGCCGGAGATACGTCAGTTTTAACGTATATGCAAGAACAACGACCTTTACGAGTGTTGGTGCTAGGAACGCGCCTCAGTGAGTGGACTTCGTTCTGGAATTCTACGATGGTTCCCAAACGAGGGTTCGTCCATGTCGATATCGACCCAGAAGTTCCAGGAACTGCATATCCATCTGCTGAAACCTTTGCCATCCAGTCCGATGTGGGAATGTTTGTAAAGGCACTGCTAAAGTACTTTCCACAACACCCAAATCAGTTAACAGAACTGTTGCTGCCTTGTTCCAAGCCTGTAATAATTAATCCACGTGCAGAGGGGCCAGTACGACCGGAAGTACTCATGGATGCAATTCAACGGCAAATAGTTGAAGGAAGCGATGCAGTTGTCATGGCTGAAGGAGGAAACTCGCTAGCTTGGGCAATTAACCTATTGCGATTTGCCAAACCAGGTCGTTTTCGAGCCAGTACCAGGTTTGCATCTATGGGTCATTTCGTCACAGGCGTCGTGGGTGCTGCGCTGGCACGCAATGGTAAGACCGTCGCCATAGTTGGAGATGGTGCCATGCTAATGAACAATGAGATAAGCACGGCTGTAAGATACCAAATTGCTGCCGTTTGGATTGTACTAAACGATGGGCGCTATAGTATGTGCGACCAGGGAATGGCTTTGTTAGGGTTCAAAGATGTAGATGTAGAGATTCCGCAGGTGGATTTTGTCAAGATAGCTTGTGGAATGGGAGCTGACGGCATCCGTGTTGAAACAGAACCTGAAATCCAGGCAGCTTTGGAGAAAGCGATGGCCTCGACCTGTCCGTACGTTGTTGACGTAGTAATTGATCCAACCCGACTTGCACCAATTAAAAGTCATATTCACAATTTGATTTCACAAGGTGCTACGAATTACTAAGAGGAGATTTTCATGGTGCATCACTCAGTAGGTATTCGCGCGATCGCAGTTAGCTTTCCCAGCGTCAGACGCACGCAGGATTATTACAGAGAGAAATACCCAGATATAGTTGCTCAAGTCGAGGAAAAAAGCTTGGGAAGGCTGTTTTCGCTTGCTGGCTCTACCCCCAGCAACGAGTTTGACTTGGAGATGTTGCCATATCTGTCAGATCCTTTTCGTGGTACTGTCGAGCAGCGGGTACTTGCTCCAGGTGAATCATCGCTGATGCTGGAAGAGCGTGCAGCTCGTGATGCTCTCAAAGCAGCGAAGCTTAATCCTGAAGAAGTCGATCTAATGCTCGTAGCCTCGATTTGGCCCGAACAAATCGGATTTGGTAATGCTGCCTTTCTTGCCCGAAAACTAGGACTGCAAGGTGCTGCATGGAATCTTGATGGAGCCTGCGGTGTTACCCCAGTAGCATTGCAAACTGCTTGTGCTCTAGTACGAGCAGGTGAGTACCGCAATGTACTGGTAGTAATTTCCTGCACTTACTCTCGCTTTGTCGATGAGGAAGATACTGTTTCCTGGTTTCTCGGTGATGGTGCTGGAGCCTTCGTGGTCGGTTCAGTCAAACCTAACCAAGGAATACTAAGTACAAAAACTATGGATACAAGTTGTTTCTGTGAATTATTAACCTTAAATATTACAGAAAACAAGCAAGGCAATCCACGAATTCGTATGCAGTTGAACAAGGATGCAAAAAATGCGCTCAGTGAAGAATCGGCGCAGCTTTTACGTATCTGTTGCGAAGGTGCTATCTCGGCAGCCGATTTAACTCTCGATCGAATTGATTTTTTTCTTTTCAATACGGTCACAGCTTGGTTTTCAAGCTTCTGTGTACGTGTACTTGGTATTGACTCAGAGCGCACCCTTAACCTCTATCCTCTGTACGCAAACATTGGGCCAGTACTTACCGTGGCCAATCTTTATCACGCTGCACAGATGGGTAAAATTCGGGAAAACGATCTGGTTCTCATTTATGGCTTTGGCGCAGCAGGAGTCGCCTCTGCAAGTGTGATGCGTTGGGGTAACGTGGCGCTAGGTCTTGATCCACATCTCAATGAACCTGAATCAGCACTGAAAAGTTCTTTAGATCGTAGCTTCGCTCCTTGTTAAAGTTATCTATCAAGATTTAAAACATAATCAATACTTGATAATTGTGCAAAAACAAATCCTAGCAACAGGATTTTTCCTGTTATCTTTGATGATATTTCCGCTCAAAGTCTCGGCAAAGAACTATGACAAGATTTATGTTTTTGGAGATAGCTTTTCCGATACGGGTAATGTATTTAATGCAACTAACGGAATCGTCCCCCCAAATCCACCTTACTTTAATAAACGTTTTTCCAATGGTCCGGTTTGGGTGGAATATCTCGCCTCCGATCTTGGGTTAACTTTCAATCCGAACACCAACTTTGCCTTCGGTGGTGCAACTACAGGATTCCAGAATATAGGAATCAGCACTCTACCAGGATTACAACAACAAATCAACAGTTTTACAACAGCAAATCCGTCTGCCGATCCAAACTCCCTCTACATCTTGTGGGCGGGTGTTAATGATTATTTAGATTACTTTTTCCAAGGCACTCCCAACCCTACGCAGGCAGTTACAAATTTATCAACAGCAATAAAATCGCTTGCTGCTGTTGGTGCTAGAGATATCATGGTATTGAATCTGCCAGATTTAGGAAAGTTTCCAGTTACAGGCGGCAATAGTCAAGTTTCTAGCTTACTTAACACTTTTACCAGTAAACATAATTCCAGCTTGACCACAAACCTGAAACTTTTGAGTCAGAAACTAAACCTTAATGCCAACATTATTCCTCTTGATGTTAATTCTCTTTTTAATCGGATCGTTGCAAAGCCGGAGGAATTCAGTCTCACGAATGGAACTGACTCGTGCATCGGAGATTCACCAGTGGTGCCTATTGAAGTTACCACACAGCCAGTTATGTGTATCCCAGACAAGTTTTTATTCTGGGATGAAGTTCATCCAACGACTGCCACTCATAAGCTAATCGGAAAATTAGCGTTTTCAGCCCTTGAACCAGTACCTGTCCCTGAACCTTCTGCTGTGTTAGGAGTCTTAACTTTTGGTGTAGGTGCAGTATCGCTACGGAAACGCAAATAGCTATCAGTTGGTGCAAAACAAAGCAATCAAAAGGGAAGGAACACACCGATGACAGGTCAATTAGACGGGAAAGTAGCACTGGTTACAGGGGCCTCATCAGGTATTGGTCGGGCGAGTGCGATCGCATTTGCCAGCGCTGGAGCAAAAGTTGTGGTTGCTAGTCGTCGGCTTGCCGAAAGTCAGGAGACCGTGCGTCTTATAAAAGAGATCGGAGGTGAAGCTATTTTTGTTAAGACCGACGTTTCAAATGCTGCTGAAGTGGAGGCACTGGTCAATACAACTGTCAAAATTTATGGTCGTCTAGACTGTGCTTGCAATAATGCTGGGATTGGGGGTAATCCCAGCTTAATTACTGATGATATCTCAGAAGAAGACTTGGATCGTCTAGTAAACGTAAATCTTAAAGGAACGTGGCTCTGCCTCAAGTACGAAATCAAGGCGATGCTCAAACAGAACAGCGGGGCGATCGTAAATGTGGCTTCTGCTGCTGGTGTTGTAGGTATTGCGGGCATTGCAAACTATAGTGCTACCAAAGGTGGCGTCATCGCTTTAACCCGCGCGTTGGCTATGGACTATGCTAAGGAAGGCATCCGGATCAATGTCGTGAGTCCCGGTGTCATTGAGACTGATATACTGAGTGCTTTATCTAGAGATGCACTTGCTCAACTTAAGGCAATGCATCCTATAGGACGCATTGGAAAGCCGGAGGAAGTGGCAGAAACAGTAGTGTGGTTGTGTTCGGAAGCAACTTCCTTCATCACGGGGCACAACATGATAATTGATGGAGGATATACTGCACAGTAAAGCAAGGCAGATGGAGGCAAGGTTCATAAGTTGTGATAGATATTACTTGCTTCCCGAATATCGCTTTTGCCAAAAACAAGCGCAAAATGTAAGAGCAGCGTTTACAAATGTAATACTACTTCTTATATTCAACTGCTCCTAAAGCTTTTAGAGTGGCAATAGTTGCAAAAGTTACACCTGTAATGCCCGTGATATTAGTGCCTTCGTAAGGTCTAGAGCTAAAAAGAGTTTTCAAGCATTCACCTTTTAAAATATCCCAAAGCTTAATTGTCCCATCTTCACTGCTACTAGCTAAAGTATTACCTTTAGAATTAAAAGCAACTGACCAGATTAATTTAGTGTGTGCTGATAAAGTTTTCTCGCAGTTGCTTGTGCTGACATCCCACAGCTTCACCGTTTGATCTCCGCTACCACTTGCTAATGTGCAACCATCCATACTAAAGGCAGCTGAATATACGGAATTGGTATGCCCATACAAAGTTTTAAGACACATTCCGGTGCTGACATTCCATAGTTTCACTGTTTGGTCACTGCTGCTACTTGCCAATGTCTTAGCATCAGGACTGAAGGCAACTGACCAGACCCAGTCAGTATGACCTTGCAGAATCTGGAGACATTTGCCATTGCTGACATCCCAAAGCCTTACTGTTTGGTCATGGCAACCACTAGCTAGCGTATGATCGTCTAAACTAAAAGCAACAGACCATACCCGCTGGGTGTGCCCTTGTAAAGTCTTTAAGCATTTACCAGTGCTGACATCCCACAACTTTACTGTTTGGTCATCACTGCCAGTTGCCAGCATTGTACCATCGTGACTAAAGGCAACTGATAAGATCCGATTACTATGCCCCTGCAACGTTTTGAGACACTGACCGATACTAATATCCCATAGTTTCACTGTTTGATCTTCGCTGCCACTAGCAAGAATGCTACCATCTGGACTAAGGGAAACTGATGTAACCCGATTAGTATGCCCCTGCAACGTTTTAAGACATTTACCTGTGCTGGTATCCCATAACCTTATCATTTGATCGCCACTACCACTAACAAGCATCGTGCCTTGAGGATTAAAGGTAACTGACCATATTCCATTACAGTAACCCTGCAAAATCTTAAGGCATTGACCTGTACTGACATCCCACAGCCTTACCGTTTGGTCATCACTGCCACTTACCAGCATCGTAGAATCAGGACTAAAGGCAACTGACCAGATCCGAGTGCCATGCCCCTTGAAAGTCTTGAGGCATTGGCTTGTACTGACATCCCATAGCTTTACCGTTTGGTCATCACTGCCACTTGCCAACATCATACTGTCTGAATTGAAGGCAACCGAATTTACTAAGTCAGTATGACCTTGCAAGGTATGAAGGCATTGGCTTGTAGCAACATCCCATAGCTTTACTGTATGGTCATGACAACCGCTAGCCAATATTTGACCGTCTGGGCTGAAGGCAACTGACTGTACTCTATGGGTGTGTCCAAGTAAAGTGGCTAGGCATTGACCAGTGATGATATCCCATAACCTTACCGTGTGGTCGTCACTTCCAGTAGCAAGCATTGTATCATCAGCACTAAAAGTAACTGCCCACACCCGACTACCATGTTCTAGTAGAGTCTTAAGGCATTGCCCGGTAGTGATATCCCACAACCTCACCGTTGTGTCCTCACTGCTACTCGCTAGTATATTACCATCTGAGCTGAAGGAAACAGACCAGATTCCACCGCTATGGCCCTGTAAAGTGGCTAGGCATTGACCACTGCTAGTATCCCACAGCTTCACTGTTTGATCGTCACTGCCACTGGCAAGAACACGACCATCAGGACTAAAAGTAACTGGCCAAATCCAACCCTTATGCCCCTTGCAGGTAAGCAGTTGTTTTCCATCCACAACCTGATACAGGCGAATCTCATTATTAGTATCTCCTGTCGCTAAAAGTTTTCCATCAGGGCTGAATGCCACTGAGTGAATCCCCCCTATGGTTTCAGCAAAAACACATTTACTTAGATTGGCATGAGCAAAATTTACATTGTGAAAATTTACGTTGCGTAGGTCTGCTTGCCAAACAGTCAGATAAGAAAAATCATAGCCACTTAGATCCGTCTCTAAATAACAAAGCAGATTGAGAATATTGCCAGCCGTATACCCTGGTTCTAGCGGAGATTCTTCTCGCAGTGTTGCAAGAATTTGAGTTAACCGACTTTCAATATTTTTTTTGCTTCTTAAGTCGTAAAGCAACCCATCTATGACTGGTTTAAGGATAAGGCGAACCTGAATATCTTTAACATAGTATTTACCAGTCGCCTTTATCAAAGCATGACGCCTAAACAAATCAAAATTCTGAGTAACAATTTCTTCACAGACTTGTTCTATCAATCTACTAGTCATATACTCCATGACTACAGGCTGAAGTGTGAATAGTGCCTTACTTTTTTCAATCAGCTTAGGCATTGGCATTAGCGTTCGCGCAGGGTCTCGTAGAGAAGCCTTCTCAATTAGCGATCGCCTTAGTAGAGATTCCACAGCCTCCATTAATTTTGCTTGCGGTACTTGTGATGTAATATCATTTCGCAATTCTGGAAGCGCCATTGGCTCACGATTAATCGCTAGCCAATACATTATTTCCTTTTCTAAATCTGATAAGCGCTCAAACTGCTGCTCTAAAATATCGCGAATATCTCCAAAAACAGCTGTGTCTTGTTGTAAAAATCCAGTCACATTACCATCAAAAATATCTTGAATGGTTGTGGCAACTATCTTTAAGGCTAATGGATTGCCTGCGTAACGTTCAATCATTACTTTCCATTCATCCTCTGCCGCCGATAGTCCTTTGAGTTTTAAAATTTCTTGCCCTTCCGCCACCTTCAATCCACTCAGTGGCAATGAGCGAACAGGTAGTGCTTGTCCTTCTAGCAATGCCACTTCTCTAGGTTTTTCCCGACTAGTCAGCACTAAGCAGCTTTGGTGAGTTGCTTCTCCTACCCGTCTTAAAAGCTCACCATATTCCTCATATCCTTCTCGATAAAGCCCAGCGCGGCTACCACTGCGGAGAATTGATTCTGCATTATCAAGGATCACTAAACAGCGATTATTTTGTAAATAATAGAGTAGTCGCGATACGCGATCGCTAAAGCTTTCTGGTAAATTACTTTCTGTTTCCTGTTCGTCAGATAGAAATTGGATTAAGTTACTTAGAATAATTTTAACAGGCGGTGCTTCTCGCAGCGATCGCCAGATCACATACTCAAAGTTCTCCTGAATCTGTTGAGCAAGCTTTACAGACAGTGTTGTTTTCCCAATGCCTCCTATTCCCAATAGTGCAACCAATTGGCAGTGCTCATTGAGAATCCATTGCTCTAGTGTAATAAGTTCTTCTATACGCCCATAAAAAGCGGAGTTAAAGATAGCTTCTCCCCAATCTAGACGAGTATTTGAGCTTGAATAGTCACTTTTATCTATTTTTAAGTTAAAAATTGAAAAAAGCTTCTCAATAGTCTGTTTGTCAACTCCTCCTTCCCGATTTAATACTTTCGAGATGGTAGCGGAATATAAACCAGAACGTACACTCATTTCTTCAAGAGTATACCGATTTCCAAAATTTTCTTTTGCTTCTGACTGATGCTTTGCTTCTTTAATTTTTTGTAAACCCTTGGTAGTAAGTGCAACGCCACGCTTACGTCTCCAATTCTGTAAAGTCATGTATTAACTCACTGTTCGTTTAATCACTTTTTATTAAAAGGAATTATCTACTAGGTTGTTATAGATATGGGGTAATAGCCATAACAAACGAATAATCTCATGTTGCAGAAGATTTAAAATAGGCATATTACCAAATCACTTGGTAACAAAAACTACCTTTGCCATTCACTCATCTCGGTAATTAAACGTCCCTTGCTCAACAGACTATCTGGACTGTTGGACATTGCTAAGATCATCTTTTTAGCCGAAAGCTTCTTACATTTGGTGATGGCAGATTGATTACGTATGGTATTAGTGATTTAATACCTCATTTCCTCAGTAATATTTTTGGGAGTAAAGCTTAAGTTCAATCTCAAAATCTCGATTTTCACTGGTAAATACAGCTCAAAATTGGCAATCTTGATAAGGAAAGTTTCTATATATCTAGCTTATCAATCAATGAATAAAACTGCTGCACTTAAATTTCCCCGTTTGACCACCTCCAGTCAAAAAAGAGCGCTTAAGCGAATCACTATCAATTTGACATCAGATGAAGCTCAAAACCTTGAAAAGTATTGCGAACAGACAGGCAAACTAGCAATAGACGTGATTCGAGAACTCATTCAAGCTTTGCCTTGAGATGCTGAACGTTGACGCCAAGCCTGAAAAGCGTCAGTCCAGAAGAGTTATAGCTAAAGTAGAAGCTGTTGCAGATTTGGACAAAGGTTTCCAATTTAATTCTAACGTGAGTAATTGCAAGAGCAATAATCATAGATTAGATTCTCACGACTGTATATTTGCTACCTCAATGCTATTGTTTGTGGCAAAAATTTTAAACAATATGAGTTAGAGATTATTTTTTGACGAAGATGACGACACAATAAGGATAGTCACCAAATCAAAAAAATATTCTCTCACTCCTCATTGTGCAACTCAATAATAGCGCTCGTGTCATCTTCTTTTTGGCACGCTGCGTCCGCGGTAAATGAGCGCAGCACGTCAAGAACTAAATTTTTACGTTCTTCTCAATCATCACAAAAAATTACTACCTCTGAATTTAAGACCTCCAATTAAACCGAATTTTAATATTTATATCTTGAAAATCAAGCAGGGTGAAATAGTTCGCAAATTTACTTTTGTTTCGTCAGTGGTAAGGCTCGAATAAGTTCTCTGATGACATCCGTTGCTGGTCTGCCTGTCTGTTCACAATATTTTTCAAGGTTTTTGGCTTCATTTGATGCCAGGTTTATAGTGATTCGCTTGACCGCCCATTTTTTGTTCATACTGAAATAGATAAATCGTGTAATCATAACTTCAAATCTTGATTTTACCTTCCAACTGGAAAGTAATCTAAATTTTGAATATACTGAGATACCATTTTAATAGGACACGTTGTAAATAAATATTGCAGGCGTGCTTTACTGATTTACTAACTTGTCTATAAATGATAAAGAAAGAATCAATATTTAGTACTCTATCATTTTATTTTTTGTCACTTTTAGCTTAGGCTGTAGTCTAATGCATACCCCGTTCGGTGTGCGTAGCAAGCTATGCGCAGCAGCAACCACAGGACAAGGGTGACACATAAAGTTGCCAGTGTCTACAACAAGAACGAACGACTAATCTAGAGTAAGGAAATCCAAACGCACTTGGCAAATAAAGATAAATTATAAAAGTATCCCTATCTTTTTAATGTTTATTCATTATTGGAAGTGGAAATTGAGAACGATATTATTACTCGATTTATAGAAAATATCTATAGCATCTAATTAATCTTAGATGCTCTAAAATTTACAGCTTTTCAGTTAAACTATAAACCTACTTGATTCATCCCAATAACTCAATTAATATTGGCAGAATATTTATTTAGAACGTTCTAAATAGAGTCATAATTCAAGCTTAATTGCAATAAATTTAGAATTAACAATATTGCAGAAACCCTTAACCTAAATTTGTACTCAACTTAACTCAACCTTTGCTTACGCTGTATGCCTTAGTAAGAAGATTGTGTAGTAACTATGGCAAAATACTGTATTTACATCGGGTTTTAGAGGTATTAATACCATTAACCCAGATCTAGAAGTCAAATTGGAGGTTCTTACAAGTTGCTGTTGACTGCATTAAGGATCGGAGATTCATGAAACTACAACTGCTCCAATTACATATACTCTGAGCCAAATTAACTGGAGGGTAGACTCATGAAACACACAGATGCTGCTTGCATAGCGCAAAACAGGTGTCTACTCCTACAGCATGACATTTGCATATTTTCTGTGAAGTTTTCTTATTAAACTTGAGGAGTACAAATGCTTGAGGCTATCGCTGTCGCTTGGTTGTTACTATTTATTGGCGATTTTCTATCTACATTCTTTTACCACGTACCCGAGCACGTTTTTGGTAGCCTTCATTTAAAAACGCACCACTCCTGGAAGAAAGACTTCCGCCACTACGCTATTTTGACTTTTAATCCCCAGGTTCTTTTAGATGGTATCTTGGGAGCTTTGCCTTATATACTTATAGCAGTAGTCCTGTGGTCTTTTTCTCCTATTGGCGTGATTTCTGGATTACTGCTTGGTCAATTACATGTATGGTGGAGACATATAAGTGTACTGGGTTGGCAAACTTCAAAGCCTGTAAATATTTTATGCCAAATTCTATTTATTACTACTCCTGAAAGACACTGGTTACATCATCACAAAACTAATTTGGGTTTCGGTGATATTTTTACCTTCTTTGAACAACCTGCACAAATGTGGTTACGCTGGCTACGGTTACTCAGACTTCGTTTTCGCTACCTCGGATCTAACTAAAACTAGCACTTACTTAAATACTTTTTAAAATCACCAAAAGAAGCTGCGATCGCAGCTTCTTTTGGTATGCTAAAAGCGATTATTCTACTCTCATAAATACGCTAACTTTTATACTCAAAAAAGCTGATTCCCAATTTATAAGGAGTAGCAACAAGAGACATGAATTTACCATAGATTAAAATCTATGCTTTTATCTAATTAAGAATTTTTTAATTATAGTTGTTTTAGAACCTATCAAACATTAAGCGAGTTATAAGAACGGAAGAATGCCTGTGGTAAAGAGTTTAAAGGTATTTACTACCGCTCGACTTCGCTGTTATATCGCTAAGGTTTTTGGGAAAACTAGTCTTAATTAGTAAACTATTATATCCCTAGATTTTTATGACAATTCCTCTCTTTTCGGGAGATGCTAGGCGTAGCTTGCTTATACAAAGGGGTACAGATAACTACTGTGAAAGTGTAGGTTTCTCTTTGAGACACTACGCCAACGACGAATCAACACTGATTGTGAGAAATTTGCAACCTGCTCTAGATGAGGTGTTTCATGCCCGCAGTTAGCCTCAGAAAGATGCTCAACAAAAAAGAGTTGCCATCTCTTATTCATAACTTAGTCTACCAGTTCAACATCGCGATTGATGTTGAACTGGTAGACGGCACGAAACTAATTAGTATTGGGGAGCAAACTGTAGAAAAGCGTTATCCAATCGAGGTTTCAGGAGAAATCATCGGTTGGGTTGTTGGAGAAGAACAGGCAACTATACTTGCAAACTTGCTATCATTGCTGGCAAAGCAGGAAGCTGAAAAGAAAGTACTCGCCAAAGAATTGTTAGAGCGATATCAGGAAATTGATTTGTTTGACGATATCTCGACTCAACTGACAACAAGTTTAGATACGCGACAGATTGCCCAACTTGTGCTTCAAGAATTGAGTCAATTAATTGAATCATCTGCGGGGATGATTCTGCTTTTGAGTCCAGATGCAACTGCGTTTGAAATCATTGCCGAATTTGGAGTGTTTTTTGACCGCAATCAGCCAGAACCCGGTAAGGGAATTATCGGCAACATTGTGCAATCCAACCGGGCCGAACTCGTCAATGATGTGCAAGCCGATCCGCGATTAGAGGGGCAAAAAAACGTTAGTGCAATGATTTGTGTACCATTACGAGCCAAAGAGCGGGTACTGGGAGCGATCGCTATTGGAACGGCCAAAACTGACTCATACAAGGCTGAACACCTGAAACTGGTGAGTATCTTTGCCTCTCAAACAGCGATCGCTATTGACAAAGCTGTGCTTTACGAGCAAAGCACTCAAGCAGCCGTCCAGGCAAAAGCCCAAACACAAAGGCTTCAGCAAGCTCTCCATGAGTTGCAATTAGCCCAAACTCAGTTAATCCAAAGCGAAAAAATGTCCAGTCTCGGACAACTTATTGCCGGAGTTGCCCACGAAATCAACAACCCAGTTAATTTTATTTGCGGCAATTTAAAGTATGTTGCCGAATACGCCCAAGACTTGTTACACCTGTTGGAAAAGTATCAGAAATTTCTACCTGTTGCTCCTCCAGAACTGGAATCAGAGTTAGACAATATAGACCTGGAATTTATCATGCAGGATTTTCCCAAACTGCTAGATTCGATGAAACTGGGCACAGGTCGTATCGTCGAAATTGTCCAATCCCTGAAAAACTTCTCCCGCCATGACGAAGCTGAAATGAAAGCCGTGAACATCCACGATGGCATCGATGGAACGCTAATGATTCTTCATCATCGTCTGAAAGCAGATGTTCATCGTCCGGCAATTGAAATTGTTAAAGACTATGCAACACTTCCTCTGATTGAATGCTATCCCGGACAATTGAATCAGGTGTTTATGAACATTTTGGCAAATGCCATTGATGCTTTGGAAGAAAGCATGGAAAATTGGAAACTCAAAAATAATCCTCAATCTCCAACTCCCAATCCCCAAATCACTATTCGTACCATAGCCATTGACCACCAGTGGGTTGTAATTCGCATTGCCGACAACGGCCCAGGCATGAAGGAGGAGGTAATTCGCCGCATTTACGATCCCTTCTTCACCACGAAAGATGTTGGGAAAGGAACGGGGTTAGGTATGGCAATTAGCTACCAAATTATTGTAGACAAACATGGGGGAATGCTTAAGTGTCGTTCTCAACCCAGTGAAGGCACAGAATTCTGGATTCAGATTCCAATAAATTGTGCATTGGCAGACGCTGTTGAAGAACAAAATAGCACCTCTGCCTTGCCAACTCCCACAACGGAATCATCCCCTACTCCCGATACCGACGGCTTCATTCCATCAACAGCTCCAATACTCAAACCGACGGATCTGCTGATCCGCCATACTCAACTGATCCAGCGACTTTCACAGCACAGTCCAGATGTGGAAAGTGCATCACCCGATCAACTTTATCAGATGTTTCAACACCACCCAATTTCGTTAAAGCTTTACGCTACTTTGTTGTCTTGGTTCTGTTGTTCTAACCCTAGCCAAATACACCACTAAAGAAACCTCAATCATGTTTAACCAACTTGATGAATACAACAGTCAGCTATTTGAACAATGTCCTGTTGGGCTAGCACTATGCCGAACAGATGGGACACTAATTAACATCAACCCCGCCTTTGCTGCCATTTTGGGGCGTACTGTTCCAGAAACCCTGAATCTCACCTACTGCGAGATTACCCCAGAAAAATATGCTGCTACGGAGCAATCTAGCCTAGAAGACTTGGAACGAACTGGTCGCTATGGACCTTATGAGAAGGAGTACATCCACAAAAACGGGCATCTGGTTCCAGTCAGGTTATCTGGGCTGATGATTGAGAAGGATGGAGAGCGGCTGATCTGGTCTAGTGTGGAGGACATCAGCGACCTTCGACGCATTCAGCAGGAACGCCAATATATTCAACAAAACCTAAAACAGAGTGAAGCCCGATACCGCTCTTTGGTGACAGCTAATACACAAATTGTCTGGGTAAGCACACCAGATGGAATTTGCTTTGAACTGGCAAGCTGGATAGCTTATACAGGTCAAAGCCTAGCTGAAGCTGAGAATGGGGGCTGGATTGATGCCGTTCATCCTGACGATCGCGCCTATACCGGAGAAGTCTGGAGTGCTGCCGTGGCAAACCTGAGTATGTATCAAATAGAATATCGAATTCGTGGCAAGGATGGCAACTATCGCTACTTTTGGGTCTGGGGCGCGCCCGTTATAGAAGAAGATGGCAGCGTCCGGGAGTGGATTGGCACCTGCACCGATATTCACGATCGCAAGCTGGCAGAAACCGAAAAGCAGTATCTCGAACAACGGTATCGCTCTTTAGTGACTACCACTTCACAAATGGTCTGGACGGCATCGCCGGAAGGAATGGTGAACTCTGAAATAGCTGGTTGGGAAGCATATACAGGTCAGAGTGCAGCCGAAATGATGGGCTGGGGCTGGTTAGATGTCATGCATCCCGATGACCGTGCCAAGAGTGCTGAAGTTTGGAGTGCTGCTGTGGCGAACCAGAGTCTTTATCAAGTTGAATATCGGATTCGTGCCAAAGACGGTACTTATCGCTACTTTTTTGGCAATGCAGCTCCTGTTTTGGAAGCAGATGGCAGCATCCGCGAGTGGATTGGCACCTGCACTGATATTCACGATCGCTGGCTAGCAGAAAAAACTTTGCAACAGAGCGAAGAACGGTTTCGCTCTTTGGTGACTGCCAGCTCGCAAATTGTCTGGGTGACTACCCCTGAAGGAGAGGCGGTGAGCAGTGAAATGTCTACCTGGTTAGCGTACACAGGTCAGAGTGCAGATGAAATCCAGGGTTTGGGCTGGCTCGATCCGATTTACCCCGATGACCGTACCCGCACCGCCCTTGCCTGGAGTAATTCTGTGGCGAATCGGAGTCTCTTTCAAACTGAATATCGGTTACGTGGTAAAGACGGCAGCTACCGCCACTTTTCTATCTGTGGTACCCCTATCCTAGAAGCAGATGGCAGCGTTCGAGAATGGATTGGCACCGGCACCGATATCCACGATCGCAAGCTGGCAGAAGCCGAAAATCAGCGTCTTCAAGAACGATATCGCTCCTTAGTAACTGCTACTTCACAGATTATCTGGGGGGCTACCCCGGAAGGACTGGGAATCAGCAGGGAAATGCTCACCTGGATGGCCTATACGGGGCAAAGCGAGGCTGAGGTTGAGGGTTGGGGCTGGCTCGATCCGATTCACCCAGATGACCGTGCCGGCTCCACAGAAGTTTGGAATGCTGCTGTGGCAAACCGAGGTATCTACCAAACCGAATATCGGCTGCGTGGCAAGGATGGCACATACCGCTACTTCTCTGTCTGTGGTGCCCCCGTACTGGAGGAAGACGGCAGCATTCGGGAATGGATTGGCGCTTGCACCGATATCCACGATCGCAAGCTGGCAGAAGCTGAAAATCAACGTTTACTCGATATGTTGAATCATTCCAGCGATGCGATTATCGCCCGCGACATGAGCGACAAAATCTCTCACTGGAATCAGGGTGCCGAAAGGCTCTACGGTTGGACGCGTGAGGAAGTGAAAGACCAATACATTCACGCATTTCTAAAATCAACCTTTCCAAAACCTTTAGAAGAAATTCTATCAGAGTTTCTCCGGCAGGGCACTTGGGAAGGAGAACTGGAACACATCACGCGCGATGGCAGATGCATCACCGTTCAGAGCCGCTGGACTTTGCAACGAGATTTATCCGGTCAACCCTGCGCCATGCTAGAAATTAATACTGACATCACTGCCCGCAAACAAGCAGAAATCGCTCTGCGGCAACTGAATCAAGAACTGGAAGCCAGAGTTGTCGAGCGGACGGCTGCCTTGCAAAATACATTAGCAGAAGCACAGGGATTAAATGCGATTTTAGATAACTTAGCAGATGGTTTGTTAGTGGCAGATACTACAGGACAAATCACCCACTTCAATCCTGCTTTTTTAAGTATGTATGAATTGACAGCTACTGCCCTCAACGGTCACTACCGAGAATTGCCGATATCTGGTTTACCAGACCTGATTACACGAACTCAATCCCATCCCGGTGAGGTGTTCTCTGCCGAAGTTGCACTGACTAAGGAACGCATTGGTCAGGCAGTGGCAACCGCCATTTTTAAAAAGACGACAGATTCAGAACCCGCCGCCTGCTTCGGTTCGGCGCTACTGATTCGGGATGTGACGGCAGAAAAAGAAATCGACCAGATGAAGACCGATTTCATCTCAACAGTTTCCCATGAACTGCGGACGCCACTGACTTCTGTCCTCGGTTTTGCGTCGATCATTCAAGAAAAGCTGGAAACCGATGTGTTCCCAATGATTTCTACCGAAGATCGCAAGCTTCAGAAAACGATTAAGCGGGTGGCTGATAATCTCAACATTATTGTATCGGAAGCAGAACGGCTCACGTCTTTGATTAACGATGTCTTGGACATCGCCAAGATGGAAGCAGGTAAGGTGGAATGGCAGATGCAACCCCTCGATCCCAGCGAATTACTGGATTGGGCAACCAATTCTACCGCCGGGTTATTTGAAACCAATGGCTTGCAGTTGGTGAGCGAGATTGAACCTGAACTGCCTCAGATAGTAGGCGATCGCAATCGTCTACTGCAAGTTTTAATCAACCTAATTTCTAATGCCGTTAAATTTACCGAATCTGGTTGTGTCACCTGCCGCGTTAAACAAGGAAACGACGGTGTTTGCATTAGCGTCATCGACACAGGCATTGGAATTGCACCAGAAGATCAGCCAAAAGTGTTCGAGAAATTCCGCCAAGTTGGTGACACCCTCACCGACAAACCCAAAGGCACTGGGTTAGGACTGCCCATTTGTAAACAAATTGTCGATCATCACGGCGGTAGAATCTGGGTTGAAAGTGAACCAGGTAAAGGCAGCATATTCTCGTTCATCATTCCCACCTACGCTTGCGATCGACAAACCACTGCTAATCTGAATTTGGATACGCTTGTCAAACAACTCAAAGAACACGTCATCACTAAAAGCGCTGTGTTGAACCAAAACCGTAAAACCATTTTGGTTGTAGATGATGACGCTAACATTCGGGAACTGCTGCGTCAACAACTGGAGAACGAAGGCTACAATGTTCGAGAAGGGAAAGACGGCATGGATGCAATTCATCAAATCAAAATAGCGCGTCCCGATCTGATTCTCTTGGATGTAATGATGCCCCAAATCAACGGCTTCGATGTGGCAGCCGTTCTCAAAAACGATCCTCAGACCGCAGACATTCCAATTATCATTCTGTCGATTATTGAAAACAAAGAACGGGGCTACCACATTGGCATCGATCGCTATCTCACCAAGCCGATTGATACAGGAAAACTCCTCAACGAAATTGGCTCATTGCTTTACCAAGGCACTTCTAGTAAAAAGGTATTGGTTGTAGATAAAAATGCATCAGCCTTAAAAACTTTATCCGATGTATTACAAGCTCAGGGATACAGCGTAATTGAAGCCTCCAATCCGCAAGAATGCATCAATAAAGCCCTGTCAGCCAAACCTGACATGATCATCATCGATTCTATCTTCTCTCAAGAAGCCGATTTGGTGAAAACCCTACGCTTTGAGAAGGAGTTAGAAAATGTATTTTTTATTATGCTGTCAGAACAGTAATTGCTAGGGAGTGAGGACTGGGAACTGTGCAAAAAGCAAGGGAGCAGAATTTTCCCCTCTGTCTCTTTTCAATGCCCAATGCTCAATACTTCGACTCCCTTCTACTGCGCTCAGGGCAAGTCCTCAGTACAAATGCCCAATACCCAATCCCCAATCCCTATGAACCAGAAAATTCTAATTGTTGACGATGAACCCAATATCTTGATTTTGATGGAACAAGCCTTAGAAGCATTAGAAGATGAGGGTGTTGAACTTCTAACTGCTAGAAATGGAGAAGAAGCTCTCGAAACTATTAAAACTGAAAAACCAAACCTAGTTTTTCTTGATGTGATGATGCCGAAAATGAATGGTCTGCAAGTCTGCCATATTGTAAAACACGACCTGCAAATGACTGATATCTACATTATTATTTTGACAGCTAAAGGACAGGAGTTTGATAAACAAAAAGGAATTGAGGTTGGTGCAGATTTATATCTAACTAAACCATTTCGTCCCAAAGAAGTACTTGAAAAATCAATGCAGGTGTTAGGCTTGTAAGGAAATTATTGAATGATTTTGCCTGCGATCGCAGACTCATACCAACCGATCCAAAAGACACTATATTTGTGCTGCGATCGCTGTAATTCCTTAAAACGACTAACATATTTTTATAGTCCCATTTGGCGGGAGTTACGACCTGCTAAAATAGCACAAGTATAAGCAATAGCAATCAATAAAATCAGTGCCCTCAAGTGTTGACCATCAGCATAAGTATATTCGAGATTATAGCCGTCAGTCTTGCAATCCTTTTTTTGTATTGTTAGTCAACGCTTGATATCTCAGTTAAAAGAATGACTCTACCATCAGGATCGGTAACACTAACTCGCTGTTCATTATTTTTAACTTTTGACGATAGCTTGGATTTTATTTCCAATTTTTCTAAATTGCATAATATCTCTTCAAGAGATGTAACATTAAATCCAAACCTCGATTCTGCACCCATTTTCTGTTTATTTTCTGGATTTAGTAAAGTTGCTTGGTATGGATATATCTCTAGCACAATGCTTCCCAAATTACATGCATGATGAACTAAGTTAGATGACCCATGTTGTTCTTCTATAAATTCCATGCCAAGAGCAGAATAAAATGATAATGTACTCTCCATATTCATGGTATAAATAACAATGAATGAGAGAGAGATTGTGTTTACGCGTTTCATTTTGTCTATGTGCGTGCATTTTTCTTTATAATCCACGAATAATTGATTTTTATCTACACATCATAAACATGAGACAACACGAACTCCTTTTTCACGCATAGTTTCTTTCAGAGCCTGATAGAGAGTATCATCACTAACTATAGCAATCCTAAATGATTCATGAGAAAACACCATATTCATAAAGTTTAGGGAAGTCAAAAATTTGACAATCAATCGCTAATTCAAATAATCCTTTAACGACAGAAAAAGAACAGGGTAAGCGCATCTAATTTTGTGCTTAAGAATACAGATTATTTTACTGTAGTAAGAGTGATGCACTAAATAGGAGCATGAAATGTGTTGAGTAGTACGCTAATAAGCAAAGCGTTTAGTCACATG
>NZ_JBWQXL010000051.1:0-46346 GCF_056620565.1 Nostoc sp. LEGE 12454 | reverse complement strand
GAATCGTACTTGTCTTGAATGCTTTCTACTACCTGCTTATCAGACATATAAGCCTTTAATTCGGTTACATTCCGATCATCTAACCATTCGGCAAATTGTTCAAGTTATTTTTACATGATGCCTAAGGTACTAAAATGGTCATTAGCCAAAGTGAGTACTATATCTCCCCAGAAGAATATCTAGAAGGCGAGAAATTTAGTGAAATCAAACACGAGTATATTGATGGGCAAGTCTATGCAATGGCAGGGGCAAGTGATGCTCATGTCACAGTTAGCATGAATGTATCAATACTGTTAAGAAACCATCTCCGGGGTAGTGGTTGCCGTGTTTACATGGCAGATATGAAAGCACAAATTGATGTGATAAATCGCTATTTTTATCCCGATGTAATGGTTACTTGCGATACACGAGAGAAAGAATTTGAATATTTTAAGTGCTATCCTTCCTTAATTATTGAAGTACTTTCTGAATCAACCGAAGGCTATGACAGAGGGAAGAAATTTGCTAGTTATCGACACTTAGAATCACTACAAGAATATGTGCTAATTTCATCAGAGCAAATGAGTGTGGAATGCTTCCGCCGCAATGAGTCAGGATACTGGGTACTTTACCCTTATGAAAAAGGAGAAGAAGTGCATTTAGGTAGCGTTGATTTTCATTGTGCGATGCCTACGGCGGGCTACGCCTACGCAGAAATATATGAAGATGTAATATTAGTAGATGAGAATATTTCCTAATCTAACATTTCTGGATCAATTCCTAAAGCATTGAGTTGTTCAGCAGATAGCGATCGTAATTTCTCTACAATTCTTTCCCGCTTTTGTCGCTCAACTTCCGCTCTTTCTCGTTCAATCACAGCACGTTCCTCACCCGTTAGCAGTAAATTTCCTTGTGCATCCCACCAGCGTAACCAAGGTAACTCTGCATTCTGATAAAATCCTTGCCAGATTCCTAACTCTACACCCATAGGAGCAATTGGGTAATGTCCTCGTTCATTGGGTTGCATCAGTTGATAAGTATTATCGACTAGGTGATACACTTCAACTTGTGCTTTTGCTACTTCATAAATTCCATAATAAGGCACTCGAATTGCCTGCTCATAAACCCAAAATTTACCAACATTTCCACCTTCCCCTTGAGATGGCGGCGTTTTATCTCGTTCTTCTGAACCATCTCCAGAGACAAATTCAATCACAATTAGGGGTGCAACATACTCCTTCCACAGCACATAAGAACGGCGCATTTTACCGTTAAGTGTCGGTGGTACATTGGGTACATAAAACCAGTCTGGCGCTTCAGCCCCTTTCTCAGGAGGATCTGTCAATCGCCAGTAAATACCAGAATCTTGTCCGATACAATATTGACCATCAGGATGAAGTTTTTCTAAAACAGGTTTAATTGAATCTGTGATTAAAATGCTTTGCGGATGCTCCTGAAGATTTTTCACAAATGTACCATCTGAGTCTGGTAATTGGGTGTGGTCAGGTAAAGTTAATGCCGATAGAGAAGTCATAGGCTTTAACCAATGGGTTGTCTGATTCTTATTGTAGATTGCTATTTTGCTATTTTTGAATAGACGTGCTACTAGACTAAATGCCATTCATATAACAAAAGTCAATCTTTCTATATGAAAAAAGCTATTACGATTACTGCGGATATTCTCTATATCCTCACAATCATTTGCATTCGGCTTAACTATAGATAATATAAAGCGAGAACCTATTGCTTGTAAATCGTATGGTATTACATAAGTTGGTATATCAAAAATCCATCCTATGCCTGCTTATGCAGTATTTTCCGAACGTTCCCAGACTACCCTTGTGTATCCTCCATCCATGTGAAAAATCACTCTTACAGTTTCTCTGGCTAACATAAATATTTCATTCATTACAATATAATTATTCTGTTTTGATGCTTTTGAGAGGGCGGGCTAGCCCACCCCACAATAATTACAAACCAGATGTCAAATCCGCAGCAATAGATGCATAATACCCGATCACATTTCTGGCAAAGCATCCTTCAAGCCGCTCGCCGCAACTCTTCTTAACTTTTATCCACTGAATAATATGGTTCTCAGGAAACACCAGGATCGTCAGCAGTTTTGATTTCTTTTAAAATTCGTTCTACTTGGTTAACTTTTTCACCTCTATTCTGTTCTTTGAAAATATTTAAAGCTTTTTCTAAAGAAGATAGCGCCTCGTCTTTTTTATTTGTTTGCCACAATGCCAGTGCAAAATTAGTCAGCCCTTCGCCATAATTAGGATTAATTTCCAGAGCTTTTTTATATTCAGTAATGGCTTCTTGCCAGCGACTTTGGCTTGCGTAAACAATACCGATCGCATTGTAAGCTAGAGCGTATTTTGGCCGGAGGCGAATGGCTTCTCGAAAGGAGCTAATTGCATCTTCTGGTTTCTTTTGCCGAAAAAGTACATTTCCCAGTTGAAAGTGTCCAAAGGCATCTTCTGGAAATTTTTTAATTAATTTGCGTAAATTTTCCTCTGCACCTGTTAAGTCTCCTTGACTAAATAAACCATTGGCTTGTTGCAGGAGTTGCGATCGCTCTGGTGCATCTGTACCTGAAGATTGTGCTATTTTTTGGGGTTGTCTCTGTGCAGACTGTTCTGGTGAATGTAAAGAAACTTGTCCAGGAACCGCTAACACTAATGGCGATATTCCCATTACACTGATAATACTCAGCATCATGCAGCCAATAGGTTGAACAAATGCTGATTTGGATTTGCACTTCACCTTCATCGCCCTGAATGCCTCAATAATGTTCTAATCTTTATGATAAATTGGACTGCGTTAGCGCGTAATGCATCACAGGACAGACGATAAGGGCGCACATATATGTGCGCCCTTATTAAGCTAATTTGGAATTATTTACACACCTTCTCTTAACTTATCCAATACACTCCGATCTTCCAATGTTGAAGTATCTCCAGATACCTCTTGTCCGGCAGCTAGATTCCGCAGCAAGCGCCGCATAATTTTACCCGATCGCGTTTTGGGCAAAGCGTCTGTAAAGCGAATTTCTCCCGGACGTGCGATCGCACCAATTTCTTTGACAACATGCAGTTTGAGTTCTTTACTCAGTTCCTCACTTGCCTGATAAGTACCTTCTAAAGTCACAAAAGCAACTACTTCTTCACCTTTAAGTTCATCGGGTTTACCCACTATCGCCGCTTCTGCAACTGCTGGATGCGAAACCAATGCTGATTCTACTTCCATTGTACCGAGTCGGTGTCCTGATACATTCAGTACGTCATCCACACGACCCATTACCCAGAAGTAGCCGTCTTTATCTTGTCTTGCGCCATCACCAGCAAAGTAAGTATAGTTACCATTTTGGGGCGGAATGTGTTCCCAATAGGTGCGGCGGAAGCGTTCTGGATCGCCGTAGACTGTCCGCATCATTCCTGGCCAAGGATGTCGCACCGCCAAATAGCCACCTTCGTTATTGGGTACAGTGTTTCCTTCTAAATCCACGACATCTGCAATAATTCCAGGGAAGGGAAGAGTTGCAGAACCGGGTTTGGTGGGAATTGCTCCTGGTAGCGGTGTAATCATGATACCGCCGGTTTCCGTTTGCCACCAAGTATCCACAATTGGACAACGTTCCCCACCAATAACTTTGTGATACCACATCCAAGCTTCCGGGTTAATCGGTTCGCCGACGGTTCCCAGCAAACGCAACGAAGACAAGTTTCGCGCATTCGGATGTTGTTCGCCCATTTTAATAAATGCTCGAATTGCTGTAGGTGCGGTATAAAAAATATTCACGCCGTATTTTTCAATTACATCCCAGAAACAGCCAGGATTAGAAGCACGGGGCGCACCTTCATACATCACCGTGGTTGCACCATTGGAAAGCGGCCCGTAGACAATATAGCTATGTCCCGTAATCCAACCGACATCAGCGGTACACCAATATACATCTGTGTCTTGAAGGTCAAAGATCCATTTAGTGGTGATATGGGTATACAAATTATAACCAGCAGTTGTATGCACTACACCCTTCGGTTTGCCCGTGCTGCCAGAAGTGTAGAGGACAAACAGCATATCTTCGCTGTCCATCGGTTCGGCGGGACAATCTGCTGATACACCCTTTTGCAAATCATGCCACCAATGATCGCGTCCGCCCAACTGCATATAAGTTTCCTGTCCGGTGCGCTTGACAACTAGGACATTTTCTACACTGGGAACAGCACCATCAGCCAAGGCTTTATCTACTTGTTCCTTGAGAGGAACGATCGCATCTTTGCGCCAACCACCATCAGCCGTAATTACCAGTTTGGCTTTAGCATCAATTAAGCGATCGCGCAAAGCTTCGGCACTAAAACCACCAAATACTACCCCGTGGGGTGCGCCAATTCTGGCACAAGCTAACATAGCGATCGCAGCTTCGGGAATCATCGGCATATAAATACCAACGCGATCGCCTTTTTGTACGCCTAGTTGCTTCAATACATTGGCAAACTGGCAAACTTCCCGGTGCAGTTGGGCGTAGGTAAGGGTACGCGAATCACCTGGTTCTCCTTCCCAAATCAATGCGGCTTTATTTTTGCGCCAGGTAGTGAGATGTCTGTCAAGGCAGTTGTAAGAAATATTCATCTTACCGCCAACGAACCACTTAGCAAAAGGTGGTTGCCAATCTAATACTGTGTCCCATTTTTGGAACCATTCTAATTCTTTTCCAGCCAAATCTGCCCAAAATTGCTGTGGATCGGCTTTGGCTTTGTCATAAAGGCGCTGATACTCTTCCAGACTTTTGATATGGGCGTTCTGCGAGAATTCTGAGCCGGGATGAAAGAGGCGGTTTTCTTGTAGGATTGATTCTATAGTTGGTTGAGACATGATTACATTTACGAGCGGTATTGTTACTGAAAACTATTTTTAGCTTAGTTTTGCTAGACGCTGTTTAGATTTTCGTTAAGCTAGATAAAAATTGCCGAGTTATTTAGTTTACATTCATTTTCATCTAGAACTTATCAGTTAATACCATTATTAAGTCTGAATGAATCTCCAGATGCAATAGAGTTATTAAGGGGTGCATCCCAGTTTTATTTTGCACTGAGAGAATAACTATCATTGCGTTCGCGCAGCGTGTCGCAGACAATCAATCGCATGGACTAGTTCTTAGTTGGAGATTTTGCGATTGCTTATCTACGAGACGCTACGCGAACGCTTCACTATACCTGTTCAAGTTGAGTTAATGAATGATCGAACTGTTGCAAAAGTAGGAAGAAAGGTAAGAACACTGTGACTACCGATGTCAGCACTTGGTTCGAGTGGGCGCGAAGTAAGCGGATTGTGCTGGCAATACTAATGTTAAAAAATGATAACTTCTGATTGGACTAAATAAAATTAATTAATACGTATCTATCTTAGGTTATAGTTTATTTGGCTTATAAAGATTGATAGTTGATGGTTTTGAACAGCATGATAACTACACTCATACTGGCCATGTTTTACAAAAAAATAAATCTATATGCATAGACGAGCGCCCTTATATTATTTGTTTTTAGGAGTATTAACGAGTTCTAGCTGTTTTATCTTCAGTGTAGCAGCCCAAGTCCCATCTAATTCGCAGCAATCCTCGACTCGGAGTGAAGCTCAAGCTGCTAGTTGGTTTGAAGCCCATCGCGCACAGCCAGGCGCTTTACGAGCATTTGTACAGCGAATGCCGAAGGGAGGAGATATCCACAGTCATCTAAGTGGGGCTGTGTACGCAGAACACTATCTGGAGTGGGCTGCCACCGATGGTTATTGTGTGAATCCAAAGGTAGGGGTTTTAGTTGAACCTAAAGCTTGCGGTCAGGACAGTAGCTATTTTCCAGCTTCAGAATTGTTAAACCGAACATCTATTTATGATTCCCTAATAAATCGTTGGTCTACTCGCAACCTCCAATCTGCTGGTAAATCCGGACACGACCAATTTTTTGAAGCTTTTAGTGGTTTTGGGACAAGATCAGACTCTATGAGCCGTCGGGATGATATGGTCGCAGAAGTAGCAAATCGGGCAGCTTCGCAGCATATTACCTATCTAGAGTTAATGCTTACCGTTCAGGGCAGTGAGGTTCGACAGCTAGGGCGTGAAGTTGGTTGGAATAAAGATTTGCAAGAGATGCACCGTCAATTGCTCAAACGAGGATTAAGCAAGCTAGTGACACTGGGCAGCCAACAATTTGCACAGTTGGAGCGCGAAGTCTCGAAAACACTCGGTTGCGGCACTCCATCAGCACAGCCTGGATGTACAGTGACGGTGCGCTATTTGCAGCAAACGACAAGAACAAAGTCGCCCGTTGAAGTGTTTGCTCAGTTAGCTTATGCTTTTGCACTAGCTTCATCGGATTCGCGGGTAGTTGGCATCAATCTCGTCGCCCCAGAAGACAACCCGATTGCACTGCGCGACTACACCCTGCAAATGCAAATGCTGCAATTTTTCAAACGCCAATATCCCGATCTCAAGGTCGCGCTCCATGCAGGAGAGTTAACCCTCGGTTTGGTTCCGACCGAGGATTTACGTTTTCATATTCGGCAAGCTGTAGAAGTGGCACAGGCATCTCGCATCGGACATGGCGTGGATATTCTTTTTGAGGAGCGTCCCTTCGAGCTGATGGAGCAAATGCGGCGACTCGGCGTGTTGGTTGAAATCTGCTTGACTAGTAATGAGGTCATTTTGAATGTCCAGGGAGACAATCATCCTTTTAGGGAGTATTGGAAGGCTGGAGTACCAATGACCCTTGCTTCAGATGATGAAGGCATTTCCCGCATTGATTTGAGTCATGAATATCTATTAGCGGCAACGAGATATGGGCTGGGATATAAAGACCTCAAGCGACTGGCTCGCAATAGCTTAGAATATAGTTTCGCTCCGGGAAATAGTCTTTGGAAGTCGCCTGAGTTTAAGGCAATGGTTCCAGCTTGTGCAAGCGATACTCCTGGTGAAACCTCTGTTTCTCAAGGGTGCAGTGCTTTTTTGCAGAAGAACGATCGCGCGCGGATTCAATGGCAGCTAGAGTCAGAATTTGCTCGATTTGAGCCATTGCAGAACTGGCTTTGATTGATTTTCACAAAAAATGTAGAGCAACGAATTATTTGACCGCAGCGACAAATTAGAAGTCAAGTTTTTCATACCTGCAAGCTTTACTGGAAACAATACATTATCTTTCGCCAGTCTCGCCGCCTGCGATCGCTAGTTGACGGTTTTATTGTCCATCTCATTTTCCCGGCTGTCTTTGCGTTTGATAATGAGTAATAAGTAATGGGTAATGAGTAATAAGTAAAAGAGCAACAGGCGCAATACCAGTGCAAGAACTTGTACATTCTTACTCATTACTCCTTACTCACTACTCATTACTCCTGCATTCGAGGTGTGGTGAGAAATCCGGGATTTATGGCTCGGAGTGTTTTGGAGAGCGATCCTCATCGCGTTTTAGAAGGAATGGCGATCGCACGACAGTTAAAGAACTCCAAATCGTCTAGTACCGCAAGGCGGAAATCAAAAGTTAACACTGAGCGACTTGCCTTGAGCGCAGTTGAAAGAAGTCGAAGTGTCAAAAGTCAAAAAAGAGAGGCTTGTGTCTCAAAAAATTATTATCGATCCAGTTAGCCGGATTGAAGAACACGCCAACAAAAGTTCTCTCGTAACATTCAACATTCATTCTTCTGTAATTTGCATTCCAAAATGCAAATCTTCCAAGGGCGATAATGCCTAATGGTACAATAACAGAAGCATGAAAGCGTGAATAAAAAAATCCTCATTTCTCCTGAAGAACTCACGTCACTGCTAGCAGAAAAATCATCACAGACTGTCATTATCGATACGCGAAGTCAAGAAGATTATGATATTTCTCATATTTATCAAGCCATAAATATTAGAGATTTTTTCACCTATCTTTTAGAGAATTCATCCCCAGGAGGATTAAAGGAATTGCAAGAGTATTTTGCAGAAATCATGAGTAGGGTAGGAATATCTGGTGCAGAACATTTAATTGTTTATGAAGATGCTTTAAATAAAGGTTATGGTCAATCTTGTCGAGCAGCTTTCTTACTGAAATATTTGGGTTGCGCTCAGGTATCTATTTTACATGGAGGATATAGAGCATGGCTCAAGGCAGGATTACCTACTACCGATGAAGTAGCGAAGCGTGAAAGCAGTATATTTAGATTGCATCCCAACGCTGATATAATGGTGACTACCACCGAGATGTTGCAAGCAATTGAGAATCCAGCAATTATTAAATTAGATGTGCGCGATCGCAACGAATGGCTTGGGTTGAGTTCTTCTCCTTACCATCCTGATTTTTGTCCCCGCAAAGGTAGAATCCCTAACTCTGTATGGTTAGAATGGCATCATCTGATGAATTCTGAATCGGAAATCCCTACGTTCCGATCGCCAGATGAAATCCGAGAAATTTGCCAGTCAGTAGGTATTACTTCGGAGTCAATTGTGTACATTTACTGCTTTAAGGGTTCAAGGGCTGCGAATACATTAATAGCCCTTGAAGAGGCGGGAATTTCTACTAGAAATTATTTTGGCTCTTGGAATGAATGGTCTCGTGATTTTTCACTACCAATTGATAGCAAAGTTATGCAATGAGCGTATAAACTTCAGTCTTAACAGCTACTACTATTTTATTTGGAAGGTAACATCAAATCGCTGGACGATCGAGCGATCGCCTTCCCAAGATCGCCATTCCTTGAGTTTTAATCTAACTACCCCTGTAGCTTTAGCTTTGAAGGTAAATATTCGTTTTCCACCAACACCCGTGCGTCCATCTGTTGGGCTGCTATAAAAGGTTGAATTCTGAAGTTCAATCACATCTGGATCGCTTTTTTCAATCTCCCAGATGTATCCCGTGCTTGGATTTTCTGCTAGATTGAGTACAATTGCACGACCCCTATAAACTGTAAAAGTTTTACCTTGGTCTACCTGGGTAATGGCAAGCGGTGACACTTTCTTCTTTTTAATACACTTGTGGCGATCGACTACCCCAACGACAGTTGGAGCATTGAGATAACTTATAAACCCTTGATTAAATTCTAAAACCGTAACCAAAGTTATTGGCATCAACATAAAGAACATTGTTCAGCACCAAAAAGATCGTAAAACTCATTGACAAACAGACATCAATTAATAGTTTCATAGATACTGTGAACCTACAAGTTCATTTGGAGACGCTTGGCGAGGTTCTGTTAGATTTTACAGCGATCGCAGATTTATTTAACTTCAACCAGAGTCGGTAGTTGACTAACTTTTCAGACCTTTTATGGGTGCAACAATTACGTGGCGGCTCTGAATCATTTACCCATTGATTCTGACTCCTGAATTCTGAATTATTCTTCAATCAGACATCAACATTTATCTGTTCTATCTGTCTAGCGGCTTTATCCCAAAGCTTTGCTGAAGTCTCATCTTGCCAATGAGTTCTCAAATTTTCCGCTTTTTTGTGACATATTCGTTCTAACATTTCTAATATTGCGGATAATGTCAGTTGATTAATTAATGATTCTAAAATCTCCATATATTCTTTTTGCATGATATTTACCTCCTTAATGACAACCACATTTAGAGCATTGCAGGGATTATTGTTGATGCTCCTCAATATGTACAAAATTGCTGGGGAATTAACACCTACAGTTTTTCAATATTGCCGCGCGATCGCTAGCCGCGCAAGCCTTTTCTATCCCCCGATAAACCTGTTTTGCGCGGTACAACACAAAACTCTGATGTCTACTTCCAAGCTAGAGAAACTGTCAATCCTTACTATCTAGCTTGTGCAGACATCATCCAGAAAATTATGGATGAATTTGCTATTTTAAAGTGAAAATATTTTCTAAATATCTGAAAACTTGGCAACAGTTTGCCAAATGAAGAAATGAACATTGGAAGAGGCAGAGGTGGAGAAGGGAAAAACTTACTGCAACTTCTCCCCTCCTCTCCTCATCTCCCTATTCCCCAGTGTCTATTTACTAGAATGCGACTTTTCCGGCATGACTATATTAGTATGGCTTGCCTTGCCATTTTTGCCGTTAGTATTTCCGTTACCATTGCGGGGATGGATGACACCATAACCGCCGTGGTTACGTTCGTAAATTACATTAATCTCTCCAGTTTCAGAATTATGGAACATATAAAAGTCGTGTCCCACGAGTTGTAGTTGTTCTAGAGCTTCTGCAACAGTCATCGGCGGCATGGAAAAATATTTGGTGCGGACGACTTCGTTGGGCAATTCAGCGGTGCGATCGCCAATTAAATCTGTTACTATCGACTCTGGAATAACTACTTCTGTTGGTTGAGCATGAGTTTTGTGGTCTTGACGCCGTTCTTTATATTTCCGCAGTTGACGCGCAATTTTATCTGCAACTAAGTCAATGCTGGCATATAGGCTCTCGCTGCTTTCCTCGGCACGAATAACGCTACCATTAGCATAAATAGTTACTTCAGCCGCTTGTCTTGGATTAATTCGGGGATTCCGGGCGACGCTAAGATGCACATCTACTTCATTTGTAATGCTTTGAAAGTGACTAACTGCTTTTTCAATTTTTTGATGTACATACTCACGAATCGCATCGGTGATTTCAATATTTTTGCCGTGGATGACAAGCTTCATGTAATACTCTCCCGCTGAATATTTTAGATGTGTGAATTTGCTTTGTATGAAAAGAAATTGCGGTAAGCTTTATTACTCCCGCCAAAACAAATTGTGAACTATATTGTATCTACTGCTGTTAAGCTGTCTCTCAGCTTACTGCATCTGAGGAATTGTCAACTATACCCTTGATTTACCTCCTCATCTCTGCGCTGATGTCTAATTGTATATCCAATTAGCACTCTTGAGTGAGGAAATGTAATTGTAACTCCTATGACTACTTTTTCCTTTAAAGGAATGCTTACAGAACTGTTGATAGTTGCTCCTTCTGTATTCGATTGAGGTTTGCTTGCTGTTGTTCAAGAATACAAGGCTTTGTGGAAGTTTGATTCTGTTTGAAATGCAAACAATTGTATTAAAGTCATCAGCCAGTACATTGTTCCTTATTGTCTTGGCATAATGCTTATTGCAGAGAATTCCTCCTAAAACCTATTGAGGTTATATATTCAAGCTAGCACTTTGTATTTTCTAATGCATGTTCCCTTGACTTTCCTTTAAAATCCTTTGCAAAGCTTGACAATTGTTGATTCTAATCCTGTAACTTGAAATATATTTAGTTCTTTATACGGTTGAATTTTGGCATGATCCATAGTAGTAAACCACAAAAAAACATTTGTTTGCTGTATAACCAAGGATTAATGCCTTACTTGGAAGCTCATGGATGGCAGCGATCGCTTCTAAGTGAGCGCATTCATGACCCAAGTCTAGATGACGTGTTAATTTTGCTAGAACATCCACCTGTCTACACTTTGGGACAAGGAAGCAACTCAGACTTTCTTAAATTTGATATTGACAAAAGTCAGTATGATGTGCATCGAGTTGAACGAGGTGGCGAGGTTACTTACCATTGTCCAGGTCAACTGGTGGGCTATGCAATTTTAAATCTGCAACGTTATCGTAAAGACCTCCATTGGTACTTACGGCAACTCGAAGAAGTAATAATTCGTGTATTGGCAATTTATGGATTGCAAGGAGAAAGAATTCCGGCTTTTACTGGCGTTTGGTTGCAAGGGCGAAAAGTTGCGGCTATTGGTATTAAAGTCAGCCGTTGGATTACTATGCACGGCTTTGCATTAAATGTTTGTCCAGACATGACAGGCTTTGAGCGCATTGTACCCTGCGGTATTTCTGACAAACCTGTAGGCAGTTTAGCCGAATGGATTCCAGGTATCACCTGCCAAGAAGTGCGTTTTTACATAGCACAATCTTTTGCGGAAGTCTTTGGCGTGGAATTAGTAGAATCTCAGCCTCAAGGGTTTTTCTTCTCTGATATCAATTTAATATGAAGCTGCATAGAAAAGGGCTTCTAAAATAAAGTTATAGGAGGAAACAGACATTACCTGCTCAAATGTAAGTTCATTGAACAATTGCTGTATGCGATGCCTACGGCGGGCTACGCATACGCGTAAATTTTGTAGAGAAGAAAATAGTTCATTTTTAAGTGGTTTATTCAATAACTCCCAAAGCCATTCGCTCGGGTTAAGCTCAAGAGAATGAGTGGTTGAAGCAGAGGAATAATAAATTCTTGCCAGCGAATCGCAGAACTTGTATGAGCGGGAGCTTGGTCAATCTGTAAAATTGCATAGTCGTCGCCTAATTGCTGAGATAACCAGTCTAAAAACTGTTGAAAATATTCACCATTGAGTTTGGGGTAAACGTGAGTGAAAATGTTTTCCACTTATTGGCTCAATTGGCACCATAAAGCCAAAAATTGTCTCGTTGCCATTTAACCTCAACAGTGGGCTTAACTCCAGCAGCAGTAATTACTTTCCCCGTGAGGGTTTTCAGCCCAACCCTAGTTTCCTCCTGACAGAGGTAGTGGACACCTTTCCTTGTGCCAGAAGCTTTTCGAGACTATTCAGAATGACACCGAGTTTTTTTGAAACTCAGATACCAACTCTTCATCCTGCTTGTAGCTTTGAGGACGCGGTACTTTTAGTTTTGCTCCTAACCGATATCGAACCCATGCATAAACTGTTCCATACTCGATATCAAGTCCATGTTCTTTTTTCAACCACTCACCTATCGCACCATAGCTACTAAACCCTTTTCCTGTTTTTAACTCCTCCTCAAGTGCTGCGATCGCTGCGTCATGAATTTTGCGTTTTGCTCCTGGAGCTTTTTTGATTTCCAGTAATTCATATAGCCCCCCTGCTCTATACTTTTGCAACCACCTTGTCACAGTTGAGGTATCTTTCGCCAAACGTTTTCCAATTTCTTGCTGCTCCTTAACCTGTCCGCTTTTTATCCACCACAGCATAATAAGCTTTTCTTTCTGGTTTCCCAAGTTAGCTGTTTGTAGACGTTTTTTAAGTTCTTCTTCGCTCTCTGCGATTTCAATCTTAAAAGGGCGGCTCATGGTTATTTTAATTTATCGAGTTTGTTTTCTCCATTATATGCAGCTTCATATAAAATTGGTATAAGTTATATTTTTGTTGAGAAAAATCGGGGTGATGGATAGCCTAAAAGGAGAGAGGTCTAATCTGTTGCATACAAACGAAAAGAGTAAAGTATTAAACAATCCGGTTGACAATTGTCCATACTTCTCCATCAGAGCGGACATAGGGAACGGAGATTGTCTTAAAGCCAGTAATAAAGGGCTTGTAATAAATCTGCCAATACATTGGACTCAGTTGATTGGCACAAGCCTTAAGAAAACGGACTTCTGCGGCCAGTTCACTTGCTAGTTGATTAATGCGTTCAGCATGAACCTGAGCCACTTCTTTCGCTTCCTCTAGCTCCTGCTGTTGGATAAGTTGTTTGGATTCACCTTGCCAACGCACTAACTTACCTTGTTTTTGTTTTATCTTGCCTTCCAAAGCGGCGATCGCTGCATCTATGCCTTGGAGTTCAACTGATAATTGGGCATTTTCTCTGGCTTGACGGCGGTAAGCTTCCACCATCGTCTGGGGTGAATCATTCTCGCCAGAGATGACATTATTTTTTATAGTGAGTGCAGCGCGTTCTTCTAAAAGAGCCTGAATTTGAGAGTTAAGCGCTGCTATTTCAGCCTGAGTTTGCTCCATAAATCGAGTTTTAAATGCTGAGTAAAATATTAAAAGCTTTTTGCGCCTTGGGTATCTAGAGAAAGCGATCGCACCTCGGCTGTAATTCCTTCTTCTTGCCAAGCAGCTAACATCGCCGCCTCCACTTCCTTTGAGTGTAACTTATCCGCCAAAGCTAACAGTGTCGGCCCTGCACCACTAATCACCATACCATAAGCACCAGCACTAACAGCTGCAATGTTGAGAGCATCATAACCAGGAATCAAAGCTTTGCGATAGGGCTGATGCAATCTATCTTGCAAAGCTGTCTTTAACCATTGTCCGTTACCAGTTTCCAAGCCGCGTAACAATAACCCCAAATGGGCGGTATTGAAAATCGCATCCGCACGACTCACCTCAGTTGGCAGAACGCCCCGCGCTTCTGAAGTGGAAAGTTCAAAATTAGGAATAGCCACAACTGGCACAACATCTTTATGCCAGGGAACATCACAAATTTCCCAACCTGCACCACTGGTAGCAGCGAGACGACATCCTCCCAACAAGGCTGGAACTACATTATCAGGATGTCCTTCCATTGCGATCGCTAACTCCATCACCTGCGACTGAGAAAGAGTTGCACCTTCTAGTTGATTAGCAGCAACCAACCCACCAACAATTGCTGTCGCCGAACTACCCAAACCCCGCGCCAACGGGACACCTAACTTAATCTCTATTTTCACAGTTGGCGGTGTCTGCTCTATATGTTGATAGAACTTGACAAACGCTTGGTAAAGGAGATTGCTTTCATCAGTTTGGACTCGTTCAGCTTCGGTACCAGTGACATGAATAATTAACCCACTTTCTTCCAGGCGAGTGAACTTGAACTCGTTGTACAGCTTTAATGCTGCACCGATGCAATCAAAACCCGGCCCCAAATTCGCAGTTGTGGCAGGAACGGTAACAGTGATGGTAGAAACAACAGACATTGGCAAAACTCACTAATCATCAACTAGCATCCCATGTAAAGGGTTGATTTGCGAATGAATTATGTGAATTCTCTGTAAGTAGTCCAAAACCCAGCATTCATTTATGTATGATATATTCTGCGGTAATTGGAGTTTAATAAGCAATCAAGCTGAAATGATATGAGCGATAGATCGAGCAATGATTCAAATTAGTTTTTTCTTCAATCTAGCTTGTGACTTACTCTGAATCTGCATCCAGTTTATCCAATAGTCTTTTGCCATGAATCACCGCTACAATAGTTAAAGAATTATCCTGAATTCGATAGATGAGTCGATAGCTGTATACAAACTTTTCCCTAATATTATCATCGCCAAACTCTGGTACTATTCGACCTGAGAAAGGAAAGTTACTCAACTGACGAGTTACATCGATTATTCTTTGAACCACTGCCGCAGCAAAAGCAGTCGAGTCACGAGATATATATGTAGCAATCGCTTCTACATCTTCTAGCGCTTTGGAAGACCAAACTACTTGATAAGCCATTTGCTCAAACGTTCTTCAGCTTCTTCTTGTGTAATTACTCCTTCTATATCAGCTGCTTCTAATCCACGACTAACCTTCTCAATTACGTATAAATGGTATTGGATATCTTCGATTGAGCAATCGTCTGGCAATTGATTCAGCAGAGATTGAACTTTTTCTTTTGTGGTATTCATAGCTTGATTTTTAGTTTATTAATAAAGCAACTGAACGCTATGCTTGGGTGTAGAGTCCACCATCATTAATATAACTCTAATATGACATTGATAGCCTACCCATAGTGAGTAGCTATCAATGCTCTATTATTCCTCAGAAAGATACCTAGCGATCGCTCTTTTTAACAAGTTTATTGGTCAAAAAGATTACTTCAAAGTTCCCAAAACGGGCGCTACCTCAACCTCAGAAATTTGCGGAACCAAGAGTCCCTTAGCATAAATCTGGGGATTGGTTTGCGAGACTATGGCATAAGACTGGCGAAGATTAGCATTGACTGCAACGGTCTTCACATCGTACATCTGCATCGCCATCTTGGGATAGAAACCAATACCAATAATCATCAGCAGAAAACAGGCGGCGATAAATACCTCACGAGGTCTAGCATCCTCGTAGACTGCATCTTCTGGCACGAGACAGTCTGTACCAAAACAAACTGTTCCGTCATCTTCTTGATTTTCTAAGCCAGCATTATTAATGTCGCATAGCAGTGCTGCATCTTTACCATAAAATACCTCTCGCAGCATGGAAAGTAGATAAATAGGTGTGAGGATAACTCCAACTGCGGCAAGAAAAACCGTTACGGTGCAGAAAGTTGAACTGTAAACGTCACTGCTTGTCATCCCAACGAATACCGAGAGTTCGCCAGCAAAGCCGCTCATTCCGGGAAGTGCCAGAGATGCCATCGCTCCGATTGTAAACAGGGCAAAGACTTTGGGCATGGCTTGACCAATACCGCCCATATCTTTCATTACCATTGTGTGGGTGCGATCGTAAGTAACACCTGCTAAGAAGAACAGCACCGATGCAATTAAACCATGCGAAATCATCTGCAACATCGCACCATTGATTCCCAAATCAGTGAAGGATGCAATCCCAAGCAGCACAAACCCCATGTGAGAAATCGACGAATAAGCTAAACGCCGCTTCATATTCGTCTGAGCAAAGGAGTTCAATGCACCATAGATAATGTTGACAACACCGAGAATGGCTAGAACCGGCGCAAAATAAATGTGTGCATCGGGGAGTAGTTCGAGATTCAGGCGAATCAGTCCATATCCGCCCATCTTCAACAACACACCAGCTAATATCATCGATACAGGAGAGGATGCTTCGCCGTGGGCATCAGGCAACCAAGTATGCATGGGGAAAACAGCAAGCTTGACACCAAATGCAATCAACAATCCTGCATAAAGTAGCAGTTGTAGACTAAGAGGATATTCTTTGCTGGCGAGGGCGGTGATGTCAAATGTCATATCACCGCCGCCGTATAGCCCCATTGCCAGGGCTGCCACTAAAATAAATATAGAAGCTGCTGCGGTATATAACAAAAATTTCGTAGCTGCATAACGTCGCCTTTGCCCACCCCAAATACAGACTAGTAGGTAGACGGGAATTAACTCTACTTCCCACATAATGAAAAATAGGAGCAAGTCTTTGGCAACAAACACCCCTACTTGTGCCGAATACAGCACCAGCATCAGAAAATAAAAAAGGCGGGGACGGCGATCGACTTGCCAAGCTGAAAATATCGAGAGTGTGGTGACAAATCCGGCTAAAAGCACAAGTGGTGCTGAAAGCCCATCGACTGATACCGCCCAGTTAAAACCTAACTGAGGCACCCAGGCATAATTTTCCACCATTTGAAAACTAGCACTGCTGGCATCGTAATGCTTCCAAAAGGCGTAGCACATCAAGGCAAAATCTGCAATACCTACACCCAGTGCATACCACCGCACGAGTTTACCATCTTTATCAGGCAACACAGGGATGAGCAGAGAAGCAACAAGTGGCAGTAAGACAATCGCGGTAAGCCAGGGAAATTGATCCGCTATCATGTATGTATAGAAAAATACTTATTTAGTTAATTATGTCATTCTACTAAACTTTGTAACAATTTCTTCATAAATCTTTTTCCCAGTTAACTGCTTTGACCAAAAAACAATTTACTGGAGACTGGGAAAAAAATATTTTTATTTGTTAAGTGTTCTTGTGTAGACAGTTGATGATGGTTACTTACTTGCTTAGGGTACTAATCCCGCCCGCAACGCACGGACAGCAGCTTGTGTCCGGTCAGCAACACAGAGTTTATTGAGAATACCTCGAACATGAGTTTTGACAGTACCGACTGTTAAATAGAGCCTTTTCGCAATTTCTGCATTGTCACAGCCAGCGACAATCAACTCTAAAACATCCATCTCTCTATGAGTTAAAGGATAGCTGACTATACTTTTCTCAACATCTGGGTCAATACCTTCAATCAAAACTCTTTTTCCAGATGCACCTTTGTTGCCATCGGGGAAATCTTGACGTATTTGTTGTAGTACAAGGTCTGCGATCGCTGGATCGATCCATGAGCTACCTGCATAAGTTGTTTGCACAGCCTCTACTAGTTTCTCAGTTTCTATATCCTTCATGCAATAAGAATCTGCACCTGCTGCAAATGCTGCTAAAACTGCTTGTTCGCTATTTTGCATCGTTAAAATTAGCAGCTTTGTTGTATAGTCCTCATTTTCTGCCTGATATTGCCTAAATGTGCGTGTTAGCTCAATACCATCCATGTCAGGCAAACCAATGTCAATAGTAGCAACATCCGGCTTGAGAGTTTTCAGAAGCTTGATACCATCAGCTGCATTGGCTGCTTCACCAACAATGTTAAACTCTGGCTGAGTTTGTAAGGCAGACCGCAAGCCGATTCTTGTCAGGTTGTGATCTTCAATCACAAGGATCTTGATTTCACTCATAGTTGCTTAACTTTACTGTTATTTATCTAAAGTACAGATTAAAATAATCTCGTTCTTCTATTCGGGATCTTATACAAAAAGCAATGCGTTTGGCATTATTCCCTGAAGTTCATCTACCATTAGACATAAATAACCTTATCTTGTAAGCCTTTCTAAGGCAAGAGTTCCGATATGACAATATAATAATTCAATCAAAAAAATATTTTTATACATCAACCTCACGCTCGATGTTTTATGTTAAACAATTTTTCATTAAAAATCTGGTAGCAAGTAAAAGTAGGCGATCGTTAAGTAATTATCCTTGTTTTCAGCGGGATTATGCACAAAAAACGGACTAAAATAACTCACTCTAGACCCAGGCACTCATATTAATTGGAGAATTCAGGCAGCTAATATACTTACAAAAAATACACAAGACAAAGAAAAAATAAGTTTAATTACGTAGACAATAGTTATTTAACTCAGCAAACTCTAAAAGAAAATGTTAATCCTTAATAATCTCAGCGCGGGTGAAGTAAGCTATTACTAGATTTGCTAGGGATAGCCAAGCACTTCTTTTTTATTTAGCCATGTCTTTAACTAAAACTGTCAAAAAAGATAAAATTCTCGTTGTTGATGATGTTTTTGACAATCTACTGGTCTTAGAAGCAGTCCTAGAAGATGAGGACTATGAAATTAACTTGGTAGAAGATAGTAAGATTGCTCTGGCTATGGTTGAAGAGTCACCGCCAGACATAATTCTCTTAGATGTGATGATGCCGGAGCTAGATGGCTATGAATTTACTCGCCGCATCCGACAGAATCAGGCATTGCCATTTATCCCGATTCTGCTGCTCACGGCTCACTATGAGTCTAGCGTTGTTGAAGGACTAGACGCTGGTGCAGATGACTTCATTCGCAAACCATTCGATCCTGATGAACTACATGCAAGGGTGCGATCGCTCCTGCGCCTCAAGCATAGTATCGACGAACGAGATCAGATGGCGAACCTCCGGGCAGATTTTGTCTCACGTTTTACTCACGACTTACGCATCCCCCTAGTAGCCTCTAACCGCGTCTTAAAATTATTGCTGGAAGGCAGGTTTTGCGATGTTTCGCCACAATTGCAAGAAATAATTAATACCATGATTGGCAGCAATCAAGACCTGCTGGAAATGGTAAATACCTTGTTAGAAGTTTATCGTCATGAAGCGGGCTGTAAAACCTTAAAAATCTCTCCCTGCAATATTCAGGAATTAGTTGGTGAAGTTTCGCAAGAATTAACTCCTTTAGCTGAAGAAAAAGGATTAGCTGTAAATATCGATCTAGGTGAAGCGGCAAGCAGCGTCATGGGCGATCGCGTAGAATTGCGGCGAGTTTTGACGAATCTTATTGGCAATGCTATCAAGTTTACAGACAAAGGCTCTGTAAATATTCACTGTTATCTGACTCCGGTAGCTGTGAATATTGATATCCAAGATACAGGGCCAGGAATTTCTAAACCAGATCAGACAATATTATTCGAGCGATTTCGTCAAGGAAAACACCAACGTTCTGGTAGTGGCTTGGGATTATATCTTTCTCGCTGTATTATCGAAGCACATCAAGGCACAATCGATGTGACATCTGAACCAGGCAAGGGCAGTACATTTACTATCCGCCTACCTTTAGCTGACGAAAACTAAAATTAGACAGACAAAAAATTATTACCGATCGATTTCTGGAATAATATCAGGACGCTGTTTATCTTCCCAACCTACAGGACGTTTGGAATTGTACCAGGCAATCAATCCTAATAGTCACAGCAGCAAGAAAGCCTAATCCTAATAACGCTGTCAGCACAATAGAACAAGTAGAGTTATCTTGTGATGTTGGGATGTCTGTTAAAAGATAGATAAATAGAATATTAATTATGAATTAGCAGCCTTGAAAAATCAGTAATATATGGAGAAAATATCTTGCGATCGCTATTATGAAAATGCCTAAAAATATTAGGTAAAAAACAGAGTTAATAAAGGGAGAAGGTTCAGTAAATAATTATTTAACTTAAACCTTCTTCTTAAATAAAATTCCACCTTGTACAATATTGCCAAAATCTATTTACTTGAGCAAGTTGTTACAGCGAGGAAAACCTCTATCACAGTGTACTATTCTAAAGTCTTTTTAACTTCATCTTTGATATTTTCGGTCGTGTGACGGACTTGGGATTCAGCTTGTTTAGCTTTACCTTCAGCTTTATCTTTAGGATCGCCAGTTACTTCGCCGACTGCCTCTTGTACTTTACCTTCAACGTTTTTAGCAAAAGCTTTTGCTCTATCTTCGATACTCATATTATTTGTTCCTAAAATATGTTACGTAGTCATTAACTATTGCTTGCTTGAAAAGCGCTGCAATATCTATAGATTAGTTTTAAATAACTTTTAATGCTTCTATCTAACGATGTTTTTATAACAAATATTTGTGTTCGTTGTACATAGTTTTTTAACCTTAAAATTCATCTTTGGAAATTTAATTAATATCCAAAAGAGGGAAAGGGATCATTCGATTGTTCTATCTTTAGACAAAATCATTTATCACTTCAGGTAGACAGCCATGATAATAAACTGCAACTTGGCTTATTACCACTGGATATGGTAAATACAGCGCTCTTTATCTAAGTTGAGTACACTACCCACCCGCCCTATCGGGCACTCTCCCCGATAGCTTGGTTATACATTAACAGTCACTTATTAACTTGCAATCCGCTGTATGTTACTTCTACAACTCCGGCTAATTAAGCAAATACTAGAAATAACTGGCACCAAAAATAGTTTAAATGTCAGTAAATACTTTAGGATTAGTAGCTTGTATAACAAGGATTTTGTCACAAAATTTAGCAGAAATCAACATAATTGTTCAGATTTTAACTGAAGAATAGTTTAGCTAGTGCAAGAAGGCATAGAGAAGTCTCAGCAGCGACTTTGAATTACCTAATAAAAGTTGTGAGTAATTTCTGCTAAAAGATAGCAGGAAAAATTATCCACGTTTATTTCTAGCTTTTTAATTGTAGTATTTATGAAGATATTTATGCAATCAAATTTTAGTACTCAAGCAACTCCCAACTCCCAATATATAGACTCTAGAATGCAAATAGATTCATCTGTTAACATTTTCATCGGATATTCTATCTTGATTCCAATGATTGTGTTTGTAGGGTTTAATATCTATAAGAAACACCGGGCTGCTGTTTTCCGCCGACAAGTTACTTCTTTAGAGAAACTGTGGCATTTGAATATTAAAAAAGAGCTTGAAGAAAAATAATTATGAAGTACTTATTTCTAGTTTTGGTGCTTATATTCTCTTTAGTCGCTCCTAATGCGGCGATATCTGACAACAAGCCGCTTCTCGACGAGAGCTTATACCAACACGTTGACGCTGAAGTAAAACAGCCATACAACTTAATATCTGGACTTGGCACAATTCACCATCCAGTTTCTACTTCTAATCCCCAAGCCCAAGAGTTTTTCGATCAGGGATTAAATTTGATTTACGCTTTCAATCATGATGAGGCGGCGCGTTCTTTTGAATATGCTGCTAAACTCGATCCGAATTTAGCGATCGCATATTGGGGTGTTGCTTTAGCCTTGGGGCCTAACATTAATTCAGAAATAGACCCCAATCGGGAATTAGCTGCTTACCAAGCAGTACAGCAAGCTTTGGCCCTTTCTACCCAAGCTTCCACCCAAGAACGAGACTATATTACCGCCTTAGCAAAACGTTACTCTCAAGATACTAATGCTGATTTGTATCAACTAGCGCTTTACTACGCCAAAGCAATGGGAAACCTAGTCAAGCGCTATCCTGATGATTTGGATGCAGCGACACTTTACGCTGAAAGCCTGATGGATCTGCATCCTTGGCAGCACTGGACTAAAGATGGTAAGCCACAGCCAGATACAGAAGAAATTGTGGCTATTTTAGAATCAGTTCTCAAACGTAACCCGAATCATGCAGGAGCTAATCATTACTATATTCATGCAGTGGAAGCCTCACCTTCTCCAGAACGGGCCCTTGTCAGTGCTAACCGACTCGGAACTCTAGCGCCAGCAGCGGGACACTTGGTACACATGCCAAGTCATATTTATTTTCGTGTGGGAGATTATGAAAAGGCAATGCAGGCAAACAAGCAGGCGATCGCTCAAGATGATATTTACATCAAAAAATATCAAGTCCAGGGCACTTACCCCATGATGTATTACAACCACAATATACATTTCCTCATGGTGGCCAGTAGCATGGCAGGAAGATATGAAGATGCTCTTAAATCCGCAGATAAATTAGTTGCAAATGCTACTGCAATTGACCCGTATGCACCAATGCTAGAGGGATTCCTCGGCAGCAAAATGCTGATTCAGACACGCTTTAGTGATTGGGATGCCATCTTAGAAACTCCTGCTCCCGAAGCTAAATTGCCCACTACCTCAGCACTTTGGCATTTTGCTCGCGGTATAGCAAGCGCAGCCACAGGCAAACTTGAAGATGCAGCAAGTGAAAGTCGGGCATTACTAGCTGCCAAACAGGGAATTTCCACTCAAGCAACCATTGGATTTAGTCCAGCCAGTAATATTTTAGACATCGCCTCAAAAGTTCTAGACGCCAAAATTGCTAGGGAAAAGCATGATTATGAATCTGCCATCCAATTGCTAGAAAAAGCAGTAGTAGCAGAAGATGCCCTTAATTACGTGGAACCACCAGATTGGTACTTTCCGACGCGGGAATCTTTGGGTGCTGTGCTTTTGGCTAAGGGTGACTATAGAGAAGCTGAGAAAGTCTTTCGTGCCGATTTAAAAAAATATCCCCATAATGGACGTTCTCTATTTGGCTTGCAGGCAAGTTTGCAGGCACTAGGCAAAGATGAGGCCGCTCAACTTGTCAAAGCTGAATTGGAGACAGCTTGGAAAGGTGATGTTCGGCAACTTAAGATTGCAACTTTGGTTAATTAGCCGAACATGATGTTACCCCACTTACTCTCCTTTTCCAAAAGCAGAGGCTAGCGCCAAAGAAAAAGACTCGCAATGCTTGCTGCTATAAGCATCGTAGTTGCTTTGATAGCAGGTTCTCCAAAAGAGTACAAGTCACAATAGTTTTATATTTGTTGCCTGACTTTGCCTTTCGTATTAAAATTTTGAAGTAATGCTTCATGGTGAATGCAGTCAAACGTTCAATTCGGATACTAAAGATGCGCCCCTGCATGTCTGATTTTCTATATCACCCTACAGAATTTATCTTATTCCATTTCCAACCCCTTTTTGCGGTGGATTGTACTTGGGGTATGTGGGGGCGGGCGATCGCTTAGGTGCGATCGCATCACTAGTTAACTATCTACTGGGTGCAAAGAGTTGGCTCGTATGTCATCCTAGATTTATGAGAGTTAATTCAGTGATGTCTTTGGTTTTAGTATTGAAAGGCTTTTTCCTTTTAGTATTTACAGACTTCTGAGAGAAATTAAAATCTCTACACAGTGATGATTTTGGAGAGAATCGATGTCAATTTATGTAGGTAACCTCTCTTATGATGTTACACAAGAAGATTTAAGTGGTATTTTTGCAGAATATGGTACTGTAAAGCGCGTTCAAGTACCTACTGACCGTGAAACAGGTCGTCCGCGCGGCTTTGCTTTTGTGGAAATGGGAACTGAAGCTGAAGAAACTGCTGCCATTGAAGCTCTCGACGGTGCTGAGTGGATGGGTCGTGACCTGAAAGTGAATAAGGCGAAACCCAAGGAAGACAGAGGTGATAGAGGTTCCTTTGGTGGTGGTAACAGAGGAGGATACGGCAACCGCGGCGGTGGCGGTGGCGGTGGCGGACGATACTAACCTTGGAAACAAAAACTTACCAAGAGTCTTAAGGTCAGACAAACAAGAGTCTGTCTTTTTTTTGTAATGTTACCGCCTGCATAGCCATTAGACCTCTTGCAAAAAGCACTTTTGCAAGAGGTGGGAAAAGGGTAAAGGTTAAGGGGGAAGGGCAAAATACAGAACCTTTCCCTTTCCCCCCGCCCCTTATCCCCAGAGGGGGCCCCACCTTCCCCTTTTCCTGACTTCTGCAAGAAGTCTATTGATGAAGTCAACTTAGTAGGAGAAATAATGACCCAAGTAATTGTAGGTGACAATGAACACATTGAGTCAGCCTTACGACGATTTAAACGAGAAGTTTCCAAGGCGGGAATTTTTCCAGACATGAGAAAGCATCGCCATTTTGAAACACCCTTAGAAAAACGCAAGCGCAAAGAAGTTGCCAAGCACAGACAAAGTAAGAGAAGTTTTCGTAATTAAGGGCTGAGATACAGCAGAATTCAGGAGTCAGAATTCAGAATTCAGAATTCAGAAGTCAAACAGGCTCTATACCTTGCTTTGAGACGCGAGCTTGTGTACTTCACCTTCCTTGAAATTCGCTGTAAATATGAATAAATTCCCTCATAGATTCTATGAGGGTTTTCCTTTTGTCTATTTTAAAATCAGGAAACCTAAAGAAACGCTAAAATCAACTCAGCCTTTGTATTGTAGCGGTTGTGTCCCACATCACTCAGAGTGCGGTTCACTGCATAAATCCTGATTGTCAACGTCCTTATCCTCAGCCTTGGGGAAACAAATTTTGCAACAGCTGTGGCGCACCGCTAGAGTTGTTAGACCGCTATGTTCCACTTCAGCCCTTGGGATCGGGAGGATTTGCTCAAATCTACACGGTTTGGGATGAAAAAACTCAAACCGAAAAAGTGTTGAAAGTATTGGTAGAAGATTCGCCAAAGGCACTGGAGTTATTTACCCAAGAAGCGGCGGTTTTATCCGGTTTGCACCATCCAGGTGTCCCCAGAGTCGATGCCGAAGGGTATTTTCAGGTACAACTGTTTAACCCCAAACCGCACCAACTGCCTTGTCTGGTAATGGAAAAAATTAATGGGCGGACTTTAGAGGAGATATTAAAAAAGTTTCCCCAAGGGTGTCCAGAGAATTTGGTTTTAAACTGGTTTGCCCAAGCTGTGCAGATTTTACAAGAATTACACAAGCGTCAGATTCTTCATCGGGATATCAAACCTTCTAATTTAATGCTGGGTACATCTTCGCCATCTTTAACCCCGTCTCAAGGGCAAATAGAGGGCGATCGCTTGGTGTTAATTGATTTTGGCGGGGCAAAACAATTTAGTGCCTCTAAGCTGCGTTCTCAGTCTAGTTCCACGCGATTATTTTCTTCTGGCTACAGTCCGCCAGAACAAGTGATTGGAGGTATTGTTGGGCCAAGTGCCGATTTTTATGCGCTTGGTCGAACGGTGATTGAACTACTAACAGGCAAATACCCGCTAGAGTTGGAAGATCGGCAAACAGGTAAATTGCACTGGCGAACTGTGGCGAATGTCAACCCGCAACTAGCAGATTTGCTGGATGAGATGGTGCAGGAGGATGTGCGATCGCGTCCAGCGAATGCAGCTATAATTCAAAAACGTTTGGCGAAGATTTCTCAACCATTACCGCCACCAGGGTTATTTGCTCAACTGCAAGACAAGATTAAGCAAGCCTCAACGCAAGTTTCCCAGAGATTTACACTGATAACAGAAGCTATTGAACGAGTTTTAGCTAACTTTAGCCTAGCTGTCACCAAAACCGTTATTTTTATCGCTCAGACAATCGTCAAAATTTTCCGAGCTTGTTTGGCGACGATTTGGGCGATGATCCTGAGTACTATCGGCGCTTGTTTTGGTGCGATCGCTGGTTTTATTTTGGCCTATCGTACCAGCTTGGGGCCTCAGGTTGTGGAATTGATTGGGAGTCAGTTAAATCAATTAGTGCCAAATGCTCAACCCGTCTTCGGGGCAGATATTTTGGTGTTCGTCGCCGCAGGCTGGGGAACCGCATGGGGATTGACAGTATCCGGGTGTTTTGGTCAACGGCGGCGATTTTTAGTGGCTTCCTTGATGGGCATAATTAGCTATGGCTTCGGCTGGTTAATTTTGCAATTAATCACCCCAAAAGATAGCGGCGAGGGCTTAGTGGCAGTGATTTTAGTGGCAGTTTCCCTACTCACCTTGAGTTTAGGACTTCGCAGCCATCATGTAGTGTACGCTGTGTTCGCGGCCTTTGGCAGTGCGATCGCCTATGCAGTTTTGATTCTTTTGAAGTTAGCACCCCCAATTTTCCAATTTACCAGTCAACCAGCCTGGTCAGAGTTACAGTTACCTCTGACTTTTTTTGGCTCTGTAGGCTTCTTTATCAGCTTCTGGTTAGGAGTGAGTTACTACTTAATTGTCCCTGGATTGCGCCTTTTAGGATGGCGATGAAAGAGGCGGGGGAGCACGGGAGCACGGGAGCACGGGAGCACGGGAGCACGGGAGCACGGGATGAAGTTGCAGTAAGTTTTTCCCCTCTGCCCCTCTGCCCCTCTGCCCCTCTGCCCCTCTGCCCCTCTGCCCCTCTGCCCAATCCCTAAAAACAAGATCCCCCTAGTCGTATTTTTATCGAGCTAGGGGGATCACATATTTGGTAGTCTATAATTGGTTCGGTATAGTTCCTTACGATTTGATTCTATAGCCTATATTTCCGTTTGAGTAGTCTTACTATTAGAATTTATGGTATTTTTACAGCTTCTTAATCAATGCTTCATCCCTGTACTTCCTTAGAGAAGCAGTATATGTAAGGATGACAGTACGTGATGTTCGTAACTTGTCATTTTTGTAAATATCAGTAAAAAGTATGAAACTTAAGATTGTTGCCACCGTCTCCTTGTTAGCTTGTTTAGGGTTTGCAGAGCAGGCTCTTGCATTAAATCAGCTAGACTTGGATCAGTTAAAGGCAACAAGTGCCTGTCCTCGGTGTAATTTGAGTGGCGCTGACCTAACTAGGCTGAATCTAACTGGAGCGAATTTGCGAGGGGCTGACTTGAGCGCCGCTACATTATCTCAAGCTAATCTCACGAATGCCGATCTCACCGGTGCAAATTTAGAAGGTGCGATTCTGAATTCGGCGAATCTCAATGGTGCTTCTTTAACAGGAGCAAATTTAAAATCAGCATCCCTGGAAAATGCCGATCTGTCTTTCGCCGGCTTCATCAGTGCCAATTTAGAAGCAGCAAACTTAAAAGATGCCAAATTGCAATTTACTAATTTTCGGGGTGCTAACTACCGATTAACGACTTTAAATAATGGTGTTGTCACCTCCGACAAACCTTATGGCTGGTCGTTAGAGCGTCAAAATCCCAGAGAATGTAACGAGTACAAACCCGAAAATACTCTAGGCACAACCTGCTACTCAAAATAAACTGAGCATTGGGCACAAGAGGCAGAGGGGCACAGGGGCAGAGGGGAAAAACTTACTGCAACTTCTCCCCTGCTCCCCTGCCCCCTGCCTCCTTCAACCCCTATCCTTGTATAGCAAAAGCATTTTGTTTGTTAACAGTTCTTTATCATGGGAAAAAAGCCTAGCCTATAGATTAATTAAATCGATGCTTACCCATATAAAAGACCTAGCAGCAAAACTAGCGCCCCGTTTAATTGAAATTCGCCGCCACATCCACTCTCACCCAGAACTCAGCGGTCAGGAGTACCAAACAGCAGCTTTCGTAGCTGGTGTTTTGTCTTCCAGTGGACTGCACGTACAAGAGGGAGTTGGCAAAACGGGTGTCATTGGAGAACTTCAAGGCACTAGCCAAAATGGCCGTTTATTGGCAATTCGTACTGATATGGATGCCTTGCCAATTCAAGAGGGCACTAATTTAGAATATGCCTCTCGTGTAGATGGTATTATGCACGCTTGCGGTCACGATGTTCATACCACTGTAGGGTTAGGAACGGCAATGGTGCTGTCCCAAATGGCTGAAGAGTTGGGTGGGAAAGTACGGTTTTTATTTCAGCCGGCCGAGGAAATTGCTCAAGGCGCAAGCTGGATGGTGAAAGATGGAGCGATGGAAAACGTTTCAGCTTTATTAGGGGTTCATGTTTTCCCTTCTATACCCGCAGGATCTATTGGGGTGCGTTACGGGGCATTAACAGCCGCTGCTGATGATTTAGAAATTCTGATTATGGGAGAATCTGGACACGGGGCGCGTCCCCATGAGGCGATTGATGCGATTTGGATTGCTTGCCAAGTGATTACTGCACTGCAACAAGCCATCAGCCGGACGCAGAATCCTTTGCGTCCTCTAGTCTTGAGTATCGGGAAATTTAATGGTGGCAGAGCGCCGAATATAATTGCTGATAAAGTGCAATTATTGGGAACCGTGCGATCGCTCCATCCCGAAACCCGTGCCCATCTCCCAAACTGGATTGAAAACATTGTATCTAATGTTTGCCATACCTACGGAGCAAAGTATCAAGTCAATTATCGCCAAGGTGTACCCAGCGTCCAAAATGATTACGCTCTGACGCAATTGTTACAATCAGCCGCAGAAGAAGCTTGGAATAGCGATCGCGTTCAAGTACTACCCGAACCTTCCCTTGGTGCTGAAGATTTTTCTATATATTTGGAACACGTCCCCGGTTCTATGTTTCGGTTGGGTGTCGGCTACAAAGAAAGAATCATAAATCACCCTTTACACCATCCCCAATTTGAAGTCGATGAATCTGCAATTATCACCGGGGTTGTAACGATGGCATACACCGCTTATAAATACTGTCAGCAAAATTTGTAAACAAAAACTCCCAGCAGATAAATGCTGGGATGTTTTTGTTTAACTAATTTTTTTTAGCGGATATAGAAAGCCCAAAAGCATTCTACGCATTCGATTCGCTAACAACACCTAATTTCTCTTGAATTTTGGTCTTAGCAGCTTTGAATTCAGTAGCCAGTTGCTCGCTTTCATCGCTGCTCAAGTTGTTACGAATGGCAGCAAACATTGTGCTTTCTTCTTGACGAATATGGTCGCCAACAGCTTCCATCAGCTGTGTAACTCGATCTTTGAATTCAGATGAGGAAGGGCTAATAGCCTTAATTTGGTCTAACACCTGCTTCATTTCAGCTTGTTCATCAAACAGTTCTTGGGTGTTATCTTGACCGTAGAAAGGACGTACTCGTGGGTAGACTACTTCCTCTTCAGCTTCAGCGTGGGCAGTTAAATCCTTATAAATTTGACCGAAGTACTCTTGGATCTTCTGCGGATCGTTGCTTTGCAGTAGTTCGGTGAATAAGGTATTTACCTTGTTGTGATCGAGGCGGATGACATCTTGGATATTTAGATCCTTTTTGTCGCTGTTTTGGGTGACAGCGCTACCTACTACGCCACTGACTGCGGCCATAGCGTCTTGAACACGTGCCCAAATTCCTTGATCTGCATCTTGTCCGGTGAGTTCGCGGACACCCAGAATTTCCAGAATGCCTTTGAGTTGCTCTTGGTGAGCGCGGTTCTCAAAGTTGATGGTATTCAATGGCCCAATTGCTAGCAACACATCAGCGCCAACTTTTTGAGCAGCTTTGTGAACTATCAAGCCACTCATTACTATTTGATGTTTCAGCAATTCATGCTGAGAGACTTTCTCATACAGGCTTAACTCAGAACCTTTGAACAATTCGCGAGCTTTTTCAATGAATTGTGTAACATTTTGTTTGGGTTCAGCCTGAATGCCATACTGACCAATTACGGTTTCCAGAACACCAAGGTTTTTTTGATCGTCATTGATAAAATTTCGGATGCGATCGGCAATTTCAGCATCAAGTCCTTGCGTCAAAAGCGATTGTTCATTTTCGATCGCCAACTCTTGCAGGGCTTTAATACTTGCAAGTTTTACAGCAATAGCATTGCGTTTCGTATCATCTAAAGTAGTTACCATCCGTGTTCTCCTCGGCAAAGTGTTCATAATTCTTACTTGATATAACCTTGACACAGAGACTAGGGAGATTCCATCTTTCTTTTGAGCGATCGCTCTCACAACTCTGGGTAGAGAAACAAAACTTTTCGTTAGATAAAAATCGAAGCGATCGTTTCAATTCAATTAATGGTTGCAATCAAATCAAGCAGTTTAGTATGGCACTCAAATTGAATAAATTACCTATTTTGGAATAATCTATATCTTTGGAATGAAAATTAACATTAAAAAAACTACTTCTTATTCAAGAGGGCAAAATCGTAACCAGTTCCACTAGAGCAAGACTCACAACGCTCAATTTTGACAAGCATTGCTTCTCCTTGACGCTCCCCAGAGGGCGAAAACTTAATCATTCCGGTTGCTCCAGATGTTGAAAAATTGGGATTAGACAATACCCTTTGTAATCCTTCGCGGGTACTATCTTCTTTTAAGCCAGCAATAATTGCTTGGAGTGCATCATAAGCTCCTGCTGTTCTCTGATTTACTTGAGCATTCCAAAGCTGAAAGGCATTTTTTGCAAAGGGGTTATCTTTATTAGCATCACGATGCCAATACACAGGTAATACCATTCCTTCGAGATCCTTGCCATTTTGTAAAGTTGTAGCACTGTACATAGTTTCAGAAGCAAACAATGGCTTTCTACCTTTAACCTCTTGTGCTACTTTGGTAGCAAAGTATATATTTCTGATTGAAGGCATTAGTAAAAAGCCACTTGCATTTTCTGTTTCGATGGCTTTATCTACAAAAGCTTTAGGGTCAAAATTCTTATCTGCTAAATTGCAAGGCGTAGTAATAACGTTGCTGCCATAATTTTTGATAGCTTGAGTGTACTTTTCTACAAGTATCTGATTTGATGAAGAGGTTGAATTATCTCTTGAATTACGAACATCGCCACAAATAGCAACATTCCTTGCTTGTCGAGCAATGTAGCGAGAATGAGTATCTACTAAATTATCATATAACGGATTTACGTGAAATAAGTAGTTATTTGTGGAACTATTAGGCTGACTATTTAATGTATTATTAGCTAATTTTTCTGAATTTTCTGCTTGATTTGGTAGCTCGACGGGTAAGACTAAAACCAAACCTTTCTCTTTATATATTTCTGCTTTACGTCTAACACCCACAGCAGCTACAAGGCTTTTATCTTCAGCTAATTCATTATCTAGCCGTGCAGAATCTTCTCTATTATCAGCACTGGCAATTACAATTTGCAATTTTTTACCATTAATTCCTCCTTGGTTATTAACTTCATTTTGAGCTTGAGCTACACCGCGTAAAATCTCTTCTGCTAAACTAGGATCGAAGTTAATTGGTGCGACGATCGCAACTTTTATAGCTGACGAATTATCTCGCGCTATTTTGGCATTGTTTAAATAAATTAAAGTTTCTGGGTCATTGCGATTATTTTTCAGAGAATCAGTAAATTTTTGAACGGCAGTACTGTAATCTTTCTCAGCAAAAGCTTTAACTCCATCTGTTTTTTCAGGGGATGTTTGCACTTTCACCAAAATCCTTGTACCCAAATTCATTAATGACGGCTTATTTGTCAAAGAAGATGAAGCTGATATGGGGTTTGATGGTGTTACAATGGTAGAAGAAACTTTGCTAATTAACCATAAAATAACTGCTACCATTATCCCAGCCAGACCCAGAGAAATAAGCAGTTTCAAATTTTCTTTTTTATCTGTCATGAATAATTACCCAAATTTTACAAACAAAATTTATCTGAGAATAAACAGATTTATGACAATTGAGCAAAACCAGAAAATTAAAAATATTTAGAAATAATTTTGTTTATTATTTCAGACATACCCAAAATAATAACTGCCAATAAACCTGCCAAAATAACTAGTAATCCTACGAGCAGCAGTCCATTTAAACCAGATTTTAAAAGATTATTGGTTAGGAGATTTCTGAAAATTAAGACAACGAGTAAATTTGCTATGAGAGCAATAATAATTAAATAAGCTTTTTCTAGAAGTGGACGAGATTGAATAAAGACTAATCCTCCTAAAATTAGCAACCACAATCCCGAACTAATCCAAGTCGTTCCGAGAAAACTTATAAGTGCGATCGCTAAAAATGAACTACCCGATCCAGCTATTATTGCTCCAGACAATAATCTCCTGTTAGATAATTCTGGTAAATATCGAGTTGATTGATGTTGATTTTGTGGTTGCGATCTTGATGGCAGAGTAGGTGGAATAACTGTAGGAGCCGATGTAGATTTTAGCGGTGGCAACTTCTTCAAGTCTTGTAAGACAGCCTGTGCAGATTGATAACGCTGTTCGTGATTTTCTTGTAGGGACTTATTAAGAATCATCTCTAATTCTTGACTTATGGGTTGCGTTAAATGCTGCCGCCAATTAGAAGTCCAACCATAGCCTTGTTTCATCCACAAACTTGAAGGAGAGATATTGGTTAGCAGTTGAAAGCAAGTTATTCCTAAGCTGTAAATATCACTAGACAGAAAAACTTTACCCGTTTGCATTTGCTCAATTGGTGCGTAACCTAATGAACCAATAATTGTCCCTATCGTAGTGTTTGTAGGTTCCGTCTTTTGCTTTGCCACCCCAAAATCAATTAGTACTAACTTCCCATCATTTTGACGGCGAATAATATTTTCTGGTTTAATATCTCGGTGAATTACTTGCAGTTTATGTATATCTATCAGCACAGATAATAAATCATTTAAAAAATCTCGAATTTTGGCTTCATCAAAAATTCCTTGTTGTTTTAACTCTTGCAACAGATTTTGCCCTTCGATAAACTGCTGCACTAAATACAGATATTCAGCTTCCTTAAAATATGCATACAAATTGGGAATTTGGGCATGTTCTCCTAGTTCTTTGAGACGTTTAGCTTCGCGTTCAAATAACTCAGTCGCTTTTTTATGTGCCTGACTACCCTGACTGCCATAAAATTGACTTAGAACCAATTGCTTAACAACACATCGTTCATTGAGCTTGTCTATATCTTCTGCGATATATGTGCGTGCAAACCCTCCTCTCCCTAATGGTGCGATGATTCGGTAACGATTTCTCAATAGCGATACCAACTCTGTGCCACAACTGAGGCAGAAATTTGCCCCGCCAGGATTTTGAGGATTCTCGCAATTAGGATTTAGGCAGCAGACCATATAATTATCGCTGTCATTTTATTAGTTTTTAGAATATACCTTAAATTCCCTAGAGGCATTACATTGTAAAGTCTCTACATAGATAATGACGAGTGCTTCTTACTCTCGTAAACAATTGACCTCGCTCTACATTGTGAAAATTCCCTGTAAGTTGAATATTTTTGTAGAGATACCCACCCCATTCTAGTCAATAAAAACCAGGCTTGGCGATCGCTTCTCTTCGATCCCAAACACGAAATAACCTGACTTTTAGCAGCCAGGAACTTCATCTCTCTGGGACAAAGATCGCACTTTTCACCAAAGTATTTCAATGACTAAATTTTTCTATACGAATCAACCGCAATTCTCAAAAGCAATACAGCCCTTCAGGTAACACCTGGTTTGTCACAGAAGGTTTTTTATCCCACCAACGCCGTAATTACCACACATCTCCATTGCGGGGTTTACAAAACTCCCCGCAATTGTGACGATTACGCTAGAATTATTAAAGGTTCTTTACAGAGTTGCCGATCGTTCCTAATTCTGTTAAAACAGCCTAGCATTCAAATGTAAATCTTATAAACACCCTCTAGAGTTCACCAAAAGCTTCTATGACGCTCCCAATTCGCAACGTCGCCATTATCGCCCACGTTGACCATGGCAAAACCACGCTGGTTGACGCACTCCTCAAACAATCCGGCATTTTCCGCGAAGGCGAAGACGTTCCGGATTGCGTTATGGACTCCAACGCCCTAGAACGGGAACGGGGTATTACTATCCTGTCCAAAAATACGGCGGTTCGCTACAAAGAAACACTAATTAATATTGTTGATACTCCTGGACACGCTGACTTTGGTGGCGAAGTTGAACGCGTACTCGGCATGGTTGACGGATGTCTTCTGATTGTCGATGCCAATGAAGGCCCCATGCCCCAAACACGCTTTGTCCTCAAAAAAGCTTTAGAAAAAGGGCTGCGCCCCATCGTTATCATCAACAAAATCGACCGTGGTCAAACTGACCCCCACGTTGCTGTTGATAAAGTTTTGGATCTGTTCTTGGAATTAGGGGCAGATGAAGACCAGTGTGATTTTACCTATCTGTTTGCCTCCGGTATGGCAGGTTTTGCTAAGGAAAGCCTGGAAGCAGAATCGGTAGATATGCAACCTCTGTTTAATGCGATTCTGCAACACGTTCCACCACCAGTAGGCGACAGCAATAAGCCTCTGCAATTGCAAGTCACAACCCTAGATTATTCTGAATATCTGGGACGGATTGTCATTGGCAGAATTCACAACGGTACTATCCGCGCAGGGCAACAAGCTGCTTTGGTAACAGAAGATGGTACTATTGTCAAGGGTAAAATTACCAAGTTGATGGGCTTTGATGGACTGAAGCGCGTAGAGATGGAAGAAGCAACCGCAGGTTATATTGTCGCGGTGGCTGGTTTCGCTGATGCTTATATTGGGGAAACGATTACTGACCCCAATGAACCGCAAGCTTTACCACTAATTAAAGTGGATGAACCAACCTTGCAAATGGCCTTTTGGGTGAATGATTCGCCCTTTGCTGGTCAAGAAGGTAAGTTGGTAACATCAAGACAAATACGCGATCGCCTATTCCGCGAACTCGAAACCAACGTTGCTTTGCGTGTCGAAGAAACCGATTCTCCCGATAAATTCCTCGTTTCCGGTCGTGGAGAACTCCACCTGGGTATCTTAATTGAAACCATGCGCCGCGAAGGCTTCGAGTTTCAGGTATCTCAGCCACAGGTAATTTACCGCGAAATCAACGGTCAGCCTTGCGAACCTTACGAACTCTTGGTATTAGACATTCCTGCTGATGGTGTGGGTAGCTGTATTGAACGCCTGGGACAACGCAAAGGCGAAATGCAAGATATGCAACCAGGTAGTGGCGATCGCACCCAGTTAGAGTTTGTCATTCCCGCCCGTGGTTTGATTGGTTTCCGGGGTGAATTCATGCGGATGACTCGTGGTGAAGGCATCATGAACCACAGCTTCTTAGACTACCGTCCAATCAGTGGTGATATTGAAGCCCGTAACAAAGGCGTTTTAATCTCTTTTGAAGAAGGCGTTTCTACTTTCTACGCTATGAGAAATGCCGAAGATAGAGGAGCATTCTTTATTACTCCCGGCACAAAGGTTTACAGAGGCATGATTGTCGGAGAACACAATCGTTCCCAAGATTTGGAACTAAATATCTGTAAGACCAAGCAGTTGACCAATCACCGGGCTGCTGGTGGCGATGAATTGGTGCAACTGCAAGCACCAATAGACATGAGCCTAGAGCGTGCTTTGGAATACATCGGCCCCGATGAATTGGTGGAAGTTACACCCCAATCAATTCGTCTGCGGAAGATGTCGAAGAAGTTGGCGAAACGATAAGTTAAGTAAAGCAATAACTTAATTGATTTAGAAAGTCCGCATCAGCGGGCTTTTTTTTTTGCTAGGTGTGTAACAACTATTTTTTAAATGAATATAACAATGAATAGAAGTATAATAATGCCTGATGTTTATTACACATGAGCCAAAGTAAGCAGCACTTAAATCATCCTGTCTTAGGAAAGTTAGTCAAAGAATTTAGACCAAAAATTTCTAGATCGCTTAGTAAAACTATTAATATTCCCTTATCTTGTATCACATCAAAAACTGTTTGGATTAGTCAAAACTAGGCGTAAGCGCCACCCTTGACATTGACGCTTGCTTACACCCAACAAATTTGGGCTTTAACTTCTTAAGTTGACACCAATGATTGCGATCGCAACAATTATGTATGCTGTAAAAAATTTAATTATATGTAACCAATAAAACTGAACTGTACAAAAAAAATAAGTAAAGTTGCGTATGCTTATTGTACATCTACTATCTAGGCTGATTTATTACACATGACACTGAACTCGCTCACAGACAGTCCAATTGTTGCATTTACAATTCTTCTAACAGTAATCTTTACTGTCCCTCCGATATTTGAGCGATTAAGGCTACCTGGATTAGTGGGGTTGTTGGTTGCAGGTATATTACTAGGGCAAAATGGACTAAAGTTGTTAAACCCTGAGTCTGAAACTATCAATCTGCTCTCTGAGATCGGCAAGCTTTATTTGATGTTTGTGGCAGGTTTAGAAATTGACTTAGAGCAGTTTCGTAAAACTAGAAATCGCTCAATCGGGTTTGGCATTTTAACATTTTTAGTTCCAATGATTGCTGGCATTGCGACAGGACGATTATTCAATTTTGGTTGGAATGCCTCCTTCCTAATTGGTTCTTTACTGGCTTCTCATACCCTCTTGGCATATCCAATTGTGAGTCGTCTGGGAGTGGTAACGAATGAAGCTGTAACCGTCACGATTGGTGCCACAATTTTTACTGACACAGGTGCTTTGCTAGTATTAGCGATTTGTGTTGGGATTCACGGAGGGCAATTCTCCGCCATGAGTTTAGCGATTTTATTAGGTGGATTAGCAATTTACACTGCTGTTGTCCTGTTTGGCTTTGACTGGGCAGGAAAAGAGTTTTTTCGCCGCTCTGGGGATGAACAAAGTAACCAGTTTTTGTTTATATTACTAGCATTATTTTTGGCATCTGTTGGAGCGCAGGTAATTGGAGTTGAAAAAATTGTTGGTGCTTTTTTAGCAGGTTTAGCTGTCAACGATGTTCTAGGACGTAGCCCAGTCAGAGAAAAAATCGAGTTTATTGGTAGTGTTTTATTTATCCCTTGTTTCTTTGTGGACATGGGATTATTGATTAATATTCCTGCATTTATCAAAACCCTCAGTTCAATTTGGCTGACTCTAGTAATTGTAGTAGCTTTGATTGGCAGCAAATTTATAGCAGCATTCTTAGCCAAATTATTGTATCGCTACAACACAGCGGAATTGCTAACGATGTGGTCATTGTCGCTACCACAGGTAGCAGCCACACTAGCAGCAACCTTGGTTGCTTATCAAACGAAAAATCCTGCTGGTGAGCGCTTAATCAGTGAAGCTGTCTTAAACAGTGTCATTGTGCTTATGCTAGTAACTGCAATACTAGGCCCCATAATAACAGCACGATTTGCTCCTTCACTACAGCTTTCTCAGACAGATTTTGAAACAGATAGTTTAACAACTTGGTGGCAAGGTAGTGAAGATGAGCAAGTAGAGAAAAATCAATATCCATTTACTGTACTAGTGCCAATATACAACCCCCAAACCCAGCGCTATTTAATCGAAATGGCAGCACTACTGGCTAGTCATGAATCTGGGAAAATTGTGCCATTAGCTATTACTAGAGCACATATTCACATGGATAATCCACAATTAGTAACAGCGCTTGACCAGAGTCAGCAAAGATTAAGTTTAGCTAGAGAAATCAGTCAAGAATTTGATGTAGAAGTTTCACCTGCAAATCGGATTGACGATGATATAGCTTTGGCAATCAGCCGCACCAGCCGAGAACAAAATGCTAGTTTAATAGTGATGGGTTGGTCGCAGACAACAGGTTTACGCGCCCGCTTATTTGGTAATGTTATTGATAGCGTGTTTTGGTCTTCTCACTGTCCGGTTGCAGTTACACGCCTTTTAAGTAGTCCCAAGACAATCCAAAGAATTCTTGTACCAGTAGGAGACTTAACGCGGCAAACTATAGGCGCTTTGAGATTTGCCCAGATTTTAGCTGATGTTAATCAGGCAGAAGTTGTGTTGTTACACGTATGCGATCGCAAATCACCCCCAAATCGAGTAGAAAGATTTGTATCTCAATTGTCTGACATCGCTTCTAAAAGCCAGTTACAGGTGAATACGAATATCCAAACAATCAGGGGTGATGATGTCGCTAGAGTCGTAATTCGGGAAGCTGAGGCGTTTGATTTAGCTGTTTTACGTTCCGTTCGTTATCGCACAGCTGGCGGATTAGCAGTTAGCGAAGTGACAACGCAGATGATTCAAGAATTGAAGTGTTCAATTGTATTGTTGGGAGAGCCGAATTCGTAATGTACCAGTCAACGCTAGTAAAATAATTGCGATCGCTTTTGTCTCAGTGATAGGAATTGACAAGAGCGATCGCGTGGTTTTATAACTATTCTCCAAATTGCTCTTTAGACAATAACGGCTCAAATGATTGGTAAGCCTCATAGTTCCGAAAATGTCGAGCATATAAATCAACAATATCCTCAGATGAATCAAAGTCATCGTACAAAACTGAATTCACATCTACCACTTGCTGCAAAGACCAAGTAATAGTTTCTCCATTCTCATTTGTATAGCTGACACTTTCATTTTTACCATGATTCAAAGCTTTTGCTTTTGCTTTCTCTAAAGAAGCAGCTTTAATCAAAATAAAGCTTTATTGGTACAAATATTGATAATCCGGTTTATCTGAAGATGATTTGTATAGAATTATAGCAATATAGAAGGATTCTGCTTTATTTACACTTTTAGTTTTCATCTCATATTTTCCACGAATCTTACAAAGGTAAGTATTGAACACGATTACTTAATTCTTCAAGATAGGCAGTTTTAGCAATAATTTCTAAATCACGAACACAATCACCAACAGTAACTCTGAGTTTATGGGCATAAATAACACCAGCAAAATTTATTTGTTTGTCTTGACGACGGTTCGCTTCAGCTAGAAAATCGTCATCTTGGGAAAACAAAACACGCTCAAGTTCTGTTGCACGGTCAAGTATAAGAGGATCGGGAAAGCTAGTCCGCCCATCTTCTTGTACTGTTAATACATCTACACCCCGAATCCGTAATCCATCTGTAATTCCTCGATGCACATTCTCATCAATATAAAGAGCAATGCTCATTTAATTAATCCTTCTGCACGGAGTCTTTTTGCTAATGGAGATTCTCCTGTTTCTAAACGTAATCTTTCCGCATACTCAAAACGTTGCTGCATATCAGCATCAATTTCTTCTTTCTGTTCCCAATAATAAGCTAAAGCCGAATAAATCTGGCTCATGCTTAAATGTGGATATTGAAAATGTAATTCTTCTGGACTCCAACCATAAGCATGAATGGAAGTAATTAATTCCACAAGTTTCATTGATGTTCCTTTAATGAAAGGAACATTGTTTTCATCAACTAGAATATGTTTGTATTCAGTAGTTGTTGCTTGAGTCATAATTTTTACGTTAAAGTTTTTGGAGTTGTTTTAATTTTTTACTTATATCTTAAATTTATGTTTATCACTCTTCCTACACATTATTTTACCGTTGAAACCAACTGCGTACCCAACGCCACAACCGACGCAACCACACCCAAAACTCACGACGGGACACTACAGGCGTTTTTGGTTGAGAAAGACGCTCAAGTGCATTGTTGCAAAGTTGCACGTTATCATCAAGTCCCATCGCCTGAAATAGTTCACGGGCATTACGATAAGCACCCAGCGCGTCTGATTCCCGATTGACGTTTTCTAATGACAGACCTAAATTAAACCATGCTGTTGCTTCAGAATTGCGATCGCCAATTTCCCTAGCTATATTCAAAGACTGCTGGAAGAAATCTATCGCCTGTTGGTACTGCCCCTGATACAAGTAAGCAAGACCCAAATTCATTAAGGATTTGCCTTCAGAATTGCGATCGCCAATTTCCCTAGCGATATTTAAAGACTGCTGATAGAAATCTATCGCCTGTTGGTACTGCCCCAAAGAGTTGTAAGCATTACCCAAATTACCTAAGGAATTGCCTTGTGAATTGCGATCGCCTATTTCTTTAGCGATATCCAAAGACTGCTGATAGAAATCTATCGCCTGTTGGTACTGCCCCTGAGAACCGTAAGCATTACCCAAATTATTTAAGCATAAGCCTTCAGTATTGCGATCACCTATTTCTTTAGCGATATCTAAAGACTGCTGATAGAAATCTATCGCCTGTTGGTACTGCCCCTGAGAACCGTAAGCAATACCCAAATTAGCTAGGGATTTGCCTTCAGAATAGCGATCGCCAATTTCCCTAGCGATATCCAAAGACTGCTGCAAGAAATCTATCCCCTGTTGGTACTCCCCCAGAGAGTTGTAAGCAATACCCAAATTACCTAAGGATTTGCCTTCCCCATTGCGATCGCCTATCTCCCTTTTGATCTCTAAAGACTGCTGGTGAAACTCAATTGCCTGTTGGTATTGCCCCAGAGAGTTGTAAGCATTACCCAAACTGATTAGGGAATTGCCTTCCCCATTGCGATCACCTATCTCCCTTTTGATCTCCAAAGACTGCTGGTGGAACTCAATTGTTCGTTGGTACTGTCCCAGAAAGTAGTAAGTATTGCCCAAATCGCCCAAGGAAATACCTTCCCCATTGCGATCGCCTATTTCTTTAGCTATGTCCAAAGACTGCTGTTGGAACTCAATCGCCTGTTGATACTGTCCCAGAGAGTAGTAAGCATTGCCCAAATTGCCCAAGGAAATACCTTCCCCATTGCGATCGCCTATCTGTCTTTTGATCTCCAAAGACTTCTGGTGGAACTCAATCGCTTGTTGGTACTGCCCCCATATATGGTAAATAAGACCCAAATTACTTAAGGAAGCTCCTTCCCACTGATGATCACCTATGTCTCTAGCTATATCTAAAGACTGCTGGTGGAACTTAATTGCCTGCTGGTTTTCTCCAAGTGAATAGTAAGCATTACCCAAATTGCCTAAGGATTTGGCTTCCCACTCACGATCACCTATCTCTCTAGCTATGTCTAAAGACTGCTGGTGGAACTCAATTGCGCGTTGGTACTGCCCCCAGTAGTTGTAAGCAATACCCAAATTGCCTAATGATTTGGCTTCACCATTGTGATCGCCTATCTCCTTAGCTATTTCCAAAGACTGCTGGTGGAAATCAATCGCCTGTTGGTATTGTCCCAAGGAACTGTAAGCAGTGCCTAAATTGTTTAAGGAAGCGCCTTCCCGATTGCGATCGCCTATCTCCCTAGCTATGTCCAAAGACTGCTGGTAGAAATCTATCGCCTGTTGGTACTGCCCCAGAGAGAAGTAAGCAAGACCCAATGAAGTGAGAGAAGCTAAATAATTCCAATTTTCTCTCTGGACAATTTTTTCCCAAGCTGCTATCAACTGCCCCCATAAGTCAACTTGATTGGTATAATAACCCCGCAAGGTCAGAAAATAATTGCAAGTGTTTAATATATCAAATGCCGAGTCATAATTTTCTAATTGATACCAATGATAAAAGATTTCTAGATATTCCTTGATATCTTCTTTAGTCTGCCAAGGTTCTTGTTTAACATTCAAAAGATAGTAATTGATGGCTCGTTGATGCGCCTCTGTCTGATCACCAGCTTTATACCGCACATATTCCAACACAACTGGCTGAAACTCATACCGCCGCTTACCATTGAGTTTTTCTAACAACAAAGAACGCTTAACCAGATTCCTCAATTCTCCCTCAATCTCTGTTTTTGAACTTCCCGGCAATACCACCACGGCTGCTGCACTATCAACAGCACCACGATAAACACTGATATTGAGCAACAAAGCCTTTTGGAATTCACTCAATCGCTCAAAACTGGCATCCAACACCAACACCATCCCCACATTTTCCCGGCGATGCACACCTACCACTTGGGGATCTGTCAACAACTGCCGTAAATTCCCTAAGCCTAAATCTGCCAATCTTCTTAAATCAGGGTCTTGGGGATATTCTTCTTTTAATAAATCTGCTACTAATCTCAACAGCAGGGGATGCCCATCTACCAATTCGACAAAATCCCCTAAATCCCCACAAATGCCTAATGCAGTTAACAGTGCTATTCCTTCTACAACTTGTAAACCTTTCAAAGGTAGCCACTCAAAGCCTTTTAATTCCGGTCTTTCCCTAGTGGTAACTATTACCTTACTATTACCGCCATATTCCACCCAAGCATTGAAAAAGTCACCGTAGAATTGACTTCCCCACTGTCTATCTGGCTGTAATAAACTCTCCAGGTTGTCAATGATGAGTAAAAATTGCCCAGATTGCAGACACTTAACTAGTGCTTGCATTAACTGAGTTTCTTGTTCTGGAACCGGAAAGCCAAATTCACTGAGAACTTGGCGGGCTAAATCGCTAAAACCTGCGCCATAACTAACATCAGCCCAAAATCTCTTTGGGAAACCCTCAATTTCGTCATAAATTTTAGCTGCCAGCATCGATTTACCTGTGCCACCGATGCCTTCTATGCCAATTAGGAAGGTATTTTTATCAGTTAACCATTGCTGTATTTGGGCAATTTCTGTTTTCCGTCCCTGCCAGTAAGCCAAACTTTTGTTAGGGTTGCCTGCTTTGAGAACCCCTGGCGATTCTGGTTGAGAGATTTGTTGTAATCGCTCTAGTACTGGTTCTATTCGGTCAACAATAATCTTGACTTCTGCTGCATTTATCTGTCCTACTTGAGTTACCTTACTGTCACCGTAGGTAGTGAGATTCATTTCAATATTGTTTGAGTTACTGGGGCTGGGTTCCTCTGCCATTGCTTACAGTAGGTAAAATTTTTGCTTGATATTGTGGCTGTGAACTCGACCGTTCGTGTTCAGAACTCGACCGTTCCTGTTTAGAACTCGGCCGTTCCTGTTTAGAACTAGACCGTTCCTGTTTAGAACTCGGCCATTCCTGTTTAGAACTCGGTCATTCCTGTTTAGAACTAGACCGTTCCTGTTTAGAACTCGGTCATTCCTGTTTAGAACTAGACTGTTCCTGTTTAGAACTCGACCGTTCCTGTTCAGAACTCGAAACATCAAAATTTTTAGGGTGGGCAGTACTCTATCCACCCTATTTATTAAAAACTTACTTGGTTTGCGTCAATCTTCCCAACTTGCTTCACCGTACTTTGGTCGTAAGCATTAGCACTGACCTGAATATTGTCTCCGGGTTGATCGGTCGATGCTTGCAAAATTTTAGCTATTTCCTCTGCAAGTACTGTATCCGCTTCTAAAATCTTTTTGAGTTGCACTCGCAAACTTGCTTGTAAATCTTCATCTTCTGGCTTTTGCGCCACATCCGTTGCTGCTTCGTTCGCTGCTTCCTTAGCCTCTACTTTGGGATGTAACTTAGCCCAAATAGCTTTAGCTTTATTCCAAACATCCTCACCTACTTTCTGAGATGCCCCTTCTACAGCTTTATTGCCCACATTTAACAGAAATGGCAGACAGGGAGCGAGAAATTTAACGAGTAGAGCTATATCCATTGGTTTACAATGTCTATTTCATAAATGTACATTTTTACTGAGTATATTAACGCTTCTTCCCCTGTCACCTTGATTCTTTTAACTTGATGCAAAATTTAGCCCAATAATCGCTGCCAAGTTAGTTCTTTTGTCGCTTCATCCCAATGCCAGCGTAATAAATTAGCAGGTTGACTCTTGGCAATTCCAGGCAAACCAATCGCTTGTCTAGGTGGATCTGTAGCTAACAAAATAGCAGTCTCGACATCACAAATCCCCCACTTCACCAAATTCTGCACTCCCACTAATAAGGGTAAAGTCGTCCCCGATAAAGTGCCATCAGCCAGTCGTGCTGTACCGTTTTTAACTTCAATTTGCCGACTGTCCCAAGGATACACGCCATCGGGTAGCCCCAGAGGGGAAAGGGCATCACTCACAAGGAACAGCCCTTTTTCTTGATAGCTAGCGCGAAGTAATATTTGCAGCATCGTGGGGGAAACGTGTTCACCATCAGCAATAAAACCACACATCACATCAGGATGAGTAATTGCTGCCCCTAATAATCCTGGTTCGCGGTGATGCAATGGTGGCATGGCATTGAAAGCATGAGTTACCATCGTTGCACCGAGTTCAAAAGCAAGTTGCGCTTGGGCTGATGTTGCCTGAGAATGTCCTAAACTAACGGTAATTCCCAAAGAACGCAAATATGGAATTACTTCACCAGTGGGATCTAACTCCGGCGCTAAGGTGATGACTTTCACAACGTGGGCATAATCTCCCAAAACCCGCTTTACCTCGTCAATTGTTAAGGGTAATAAGTACTCTGCTGGGTGTGCGCCGCGCTTTTGGTAATTCAAACATGGCCCTTCTAAATGGACTCCGAGAATCTTGGCAGATGATCTCACCCCCAACCCCTCTCCGTTGACGGAGAGGGGAGTAAAATTAGCAATGACTGCAAGCGATCGCTGAATCTTTTCTACTGAAGTTGTCACAAGTGTCGGTAAAAATCCATCTACCCCGACATCCCACAAAAATTGCGTTATTTTCTGGAGTACATGAGCATTTTCAGCCGTTAAATCAGGAAATGCCAAACCCAATGCACCGTTAATTTGCAAATCAACGCCACCCAATGAAATCCAGTCACCTGCAACATCTATCACAGATGCACAGATGTCTTTCCCGACTGTATCCATTGGCAAGATTTGCTCTATTATGCCCTCTTGATTAACCAAGAGCATCTGCAAATCTTTGTAACCAGGTACTCTAGCATTGATAATATCTACAGGATTTTGTGTTGCTTGGGTCATCATACTGACGAGAAAAGAGCTAAATCTGATTTTAGATGCAACCAATATCAATGAGTCAATTCAAACAACGCCAATAGATGAGATGATGATCCGCATCACCTAGCTTCCATAAGCTAGCTCAAATAATTTTGAATTTTAAATTTTGAATTTTGAATTATTATGACTCCCCTAATTGGTATTATCATGGGCAGCGATTCCGATTTGCCCACTATGAAAGATGCGATCGCAGTTTGTGAAGAATTTGGTATAGAGACCGAAGTGGCGATCGTTTCTGCTCACCGTACCCCAGAACGAATGGTGCAATACGCTCAACTTGCACACCAACGCGGTATTAAAGTGATTATTGCCGGTGCCGGTGGTGCTGCTCATCTGCCGGGAATGGTAGCGTCTTTAACTCCACTTCCTGTTATCGGTGTTCCTATACCCACCCGTAACTTACAAGGTGTAGATTCTTTGTATTCTATTTTACAAATGCCTGCGGGTATCCCTGTGGCAACAGTGGCGATCGGTAATGCCAAAAATGCCGGTCTTTTAGCAATACAAATCCTCGCAACTCATCAACCAGAATTGTTAGAAAAAGTGCAACAATATCGCCAAACCTTATGTGAATCAGTAATTGCAAAGCAAGCAAAACTAGAACAACTAGGCTATGAACAATATTTACAGCAGATGTCTTAGATAATTCGTAATTCGTAATTCGTAATTAGTAATTAGTTAACAAATATTAACAGCAGATCTGGGGAGATGAGGGAGATGAGGCGGACAAGAAGAATAACTATACCCAATGCCCAATGCCCCATGAAATTCTAAGATTGAAGCGATCGCTCCAGAATCAATGCAGCATTCTGAAGTATCTTGATCCTGAGACCTTAGTCAAAAATTGAGAGCTAATGTGCCAACTGCTCGGAATGAATTGCAATGTTCCAACGGATATTTGCTTTTCTTTTGAAGGGTTTTCTGCACGGGGAGGAAAAACGGATGACCATCGCGATGGTTGGGGCATTGCTTTCTTTGAAGGAAAGGGATGTCGAATGTTTTTAGACGCTCAACCTTCTGTTGCTTCTCCGGTAGCGGAGTTTGTGCGAAGTTATCCTATCCACTCAACCCATGTCATAGCCCATATCCGCAAAGCTACTCAGGGTGAAATTGCCCTACACAATTGCCATCCTTTCCGCAGAGAATTGTGGGGTCAGTATTGGGTGTTTGCCCACAACGGTAATTTGCCAGATTTCGAGCCAGAAAATTTGGGCTTTTATCAAGCCGTAGGTGATACCGATAGTGAAAAAGCATTCTGTACGATCCTAGAAACATTGCGATCGCGCTTTCCTAAAGGTAAGCCCGATATCAAGGAACTGTACTTTGTGCTGCAAGAAATTACTGCTGTAATTGCGAAATTAGGTATATTTAATTACTTATTATCAGATGGAGAACACTTTTTTGCTTATTGCTCAACTAAACTCAGCTACATTATTCGCCAAGCGCCCTTTGCTGCTGCCCATTTAATTGACCAAGACATGACCGTAGATTTTCGGGAAGTGACTACTGAACGCGATCGCGTCGCTGTCATTGCTACCACACCCCTGACTGACAACGAAGTTTGGACACAAATCCAACCAGGGGAATTACTAGTTTTTCAGGACGGTTTGCCCCTGAAATATGCATTCAGTTAATAATAAATAGTTGTTCGATTTTTCCCATTTAGATAATTTCTAGATGGGTTTTGTTTTTAATGCTCAGGACTTATACCAATTCTTTATGAAGCTGCGCTAAATAAAGCTTCGAGAATAAAGTCGTAAGAAGTAAGGGAGGCAATGTGTTCTGGTGTAATTGTTTCTAAGACGGAAGCTAGCTTTTGACGTAGTTGG
>NZ_JBWQXL010000050.1:0-46648 GCF_056620565.1 Nostoc sp. LEGE 12454 | reverse complement strand
AAAACAAACCATGATTCACAAGGTACTTATGACAGAAGCCACACAACTGAGGAGCCGGATGAGGCGAAAGTCTCACGTCCGGTTTTGAAGACGAGTTGAAGAGGTGACTCTTCAGCTTAGTTCAACAACTTTATGCAATTTCAGCAGGAATTGTCCCATGAAAGCATATTGGTCGCTGTTTGTTGCTAGATTTACACTGCTGTTGCAATACCGTGCTGCTGCTTTGGCAGGCATTGGAACTCAGCTTTTCTGGGGGTTAGTAAAAGTAATGGTTTTACAGGCATTCTTTACTCATACAACTTCTGCTCAACCTATGACTTTTCAACAAGCTGTAGGATATGTGTGGCTGGGACAGGCGTTTTTGATGGCAATTGTCCCTTGGGGAGGTGATAAAGATATTCAAGAACTCATCCGAACTGGTGCTGTAGGATACGATCTTCTTCGACCAACTGACCTTTATAATTTTTGGTTTACTCGCGCTTTGGCACTTCGCACAACGCCCCTGATACTTCGTAGCATTCCGCTTCTTGGAGTCACAATTTTTCTTTTTCCCTTTTTGGGGCTTGATGAATGGTCGCTTTCTTTTCCACCCTCCTTTGCTTCTTTTGTTGCCTTTTTTATCTCTTTTATTGGCGCAATTTTACTTTCGTCTGCATTGACTATGCTTCTGACTGTATCAATGATGTGGACAATTTCGGGCGAGGGAATTAATAGTATTCTACCTACTCTTGTTAGTATCTTCTCTGGCATGATTGTTCCGTTGCCACTTTTTCCTGAGTGGAGCAAGCCTTTTTTGAATGCACTTCCTTTTTCAGGACTAATCGACAAACCTTTTCGTCTTTTTACTGGTAATCTTCAACCAAACGCCCTGTTTAATATTTTACTGCATCAAACTTTCTGGATAGTTATCATTATTATCCTTGGGCGTGTTCTTGTGAGATATGGCATCAGGAAGCTTGTAATTCAGGGAGGATAAGTAAATAATTCGTAATTCGTAATTCGTAATTTTTTTTAGTAGGAAGATAGGTTATACCAATTCTGTATAAAGATGCACAGAATATTAAACGAACCGCCAAGTACGCCAAGAGCGCCAAGAATAGAGAGTTACTCATTTAGTGCAGCTTCACATTAAATTGGTATTAGGTAATTGATTTCGGGAGCATCTCAATGAGTGTAAAAACACGCCTGCTCTTGCGAATGAAATTCGCGGCTATACAAACAAAACCCACCTCCGTGGGTTTCAAATTCTTTGAGTCTGCGTAGGCGGACTTCTCTGCGAGACGCTACGCGAACGTTTGTGTAGCCGCGATTTATAATCGCTTGGTATATTTGCTTTCGTTGAGATGATCCCTTGATTTCGGGTAAAAGGAATAAAGCGACTATGAATGATTTTTTGCTTTACCTTCGATATATTTCTGTATCTTTCAAGTCGCAAATGCAGTACAAAGTTTCCTTCTGGCTGCAAGTCATAGGGCAGTTTTTAGTAACTGCTGTTGAATTTTTTGGAGTTTGGGCACTTTTTAGCCGTTTTAATAGTATTGGTACGTGGACTTTAAATGAAATTGCTCTCTTTTATGGAGTAGTTAATATTTCTTTCGCCTGTGCTGATGCGCTTGGAAAAGGGTTTGACTCATTTTCAACAATAATTAAAAGTGGAGACTTCGACCGTTTACTTGTTCGTCCACGCACCACAGCACTTCAACTTTTAGGTAAAGAATTTACTTTGAAACGAATCGGAAGACTGTTTCAAGGAATTGTTGTTATGTGGTGGTCACTTTCATCTCTCCACATTTCTTTAACTTTTAAAACTTTATGGCTTTTAGGCACTTCATTTCTTGGTGGGGTTACGCTCTTTGTTGGCATTGTTATTATGCAAGCAACCATCACCTTCTGGACTATTGAATCTCTCGAAATTATGAATATCCTCACTTATGGAGGAGTTGAAACGGCTCAGTACCCTCTTGCAATTTATAGCAAGTGGTTTCAGCGATTCTTTACTTTCTTAATACCGCTTGCTTGCGTCAGTTATTTTCCTTTGCTTGCAGTACTTGAAAAGGAAGATGCTTTTTTAGTGCCTTTGTGGTTTTGTTATGTATCGCCAATCGCAGGCATTATCTTTCTAATAGTTGCGCTCCAGCTTTGGAAAATAGGAGAGCGATACTATTGTTCTACTGGTAGCTAAACAAAATTTTAGTTGTGAACTCAGGTACATTTTAAATGAGCAGATCGTGCTTTTCTGAAGATTCTGATTAAATACTTTGTAGTATTACCTGATTCCACTAAACAATGCCACGGGAAGCTCAAATGAAAAACTCCAGGAAAAGTTGGTTACGTAAAAGACTCAAAATTACCCTGATTTTCCTGTTAGTGCTAGGACTATTGTTTGTGGGATTTTTCACCTACACTGTGCGTCAATCCTTTGCTCAAGAAAGTGGCACAATTCAATTACCTGAACTGAAAGCGGAAGTAACTGTCCAGCGCGATAAATGGGGAATTTCTCATATTTCTGCTGCCAATTCCCACGATTTATTTATGGCGCAAGGTTATATCCACGCCCAAGACCGCTTTTGGCAAATGGACTTTTGGCGACATATTGGTTCTGGGCGACTCTCAGAAATGTTTGGTTCTTCTCAGGTTGATACTGATAAATATCTGCGGACAATGGATTGGGCGAGGGTGGCACAGCAAGAAATTCAGGAAATTAATGCAGAGATGAAGGCATACCTGCAAGCTTACGCCGATGGTGTCAATGCCTATTTGACTGAGCATCAAGGCAGCGCCCTGAGTCTAGAATACGCTGTGTTAAAGTTTCTCAATCCTGGGTATAAGCCAGAACCTTGGCAAATACTGCATTCTCTGACTTGGGGTAAGGTAATGGCTTACGACTTGGGCAGAAATTTGGAGAGCGAAATTGAACGTGCTATTTTGCTCAAAACTCTTACCCCAAATCAAGTCGAGGAACTTTTTCCACCATACCCTAAAGACTTGCCAGTGATTTTACCTGAGTTGCAGCAAGGAAAAGGGGAAGCAGAGGAAGGAAGGGACAATAATGTTGAAGCACTTCTCAATTCTCCAGATGTATTATCTGCTATAGAGTCAATTACTAAGCCGATGATTGCTTTGGAACAACTCATCGGACCCACGGGAATAGGCATTGGCTCGAACAACTGGGTAATATCTGGTCAGCGAACGGCAACAGGTAAGCCAATCTTGGCGAATGACCCGCATTTAGGTGTGCAAATTCCCTCTATATGGTACGAGGTTGGTTTGCACTGTACACCGAAGAGTGCAGAATGCCCCTACAACGTTTCTGGCTTTTCCTTTGCAGGAATGATTGGGGTAATTATCGGTCATAGCGATCGCATTGCCTGGGGTGTCACCAATGTACAATCTGATGTGATGGATTTATACATTGAGAAAATCAACCCAAAAAACTCCAATCAGTATGAGGTCAATGGCAAATGGGTTGATATGCAACTCGTGCAAGAGACGATTCAAGTAGCCGGAAGTCAGCCGATTGTGCAAACGGTGCGCTATACCCGACATGGGCCGATTCTCTCTGATGTTTCGCCAAATCTAAAGCAATTCAAGTCAAATCAGCCGCTAGAATTACCGCAAAATTACGCCGTAGCCCTGCGTTGGACAGCCCTAGCACCTTCCAAATTAGCGTATGCCGTTCCCCAGATCAATCGCGCTCAAAACTGGCAGGAATTCCGCACTGCTGCCAGCAATTATGATGTCCCGGCTCAAAATTTGGTCTACGCTGACATTGATGGCAATATTGGCTACCAAATGCCTGGTAAATTCCCCATCCGCGCTAAGGGAAATGGGCGTTATCCCGTTCCTGGTTGGACGGATGAATATGAGTGGCAAGGCTATATTGACTTTGAGAAATTGCCCAAAAGCTTTAATCCATCCCCAGGTTATATTGCTACTGCCAATAATTTAGTTAACCGTGAATATCTTTACTTGATTACCGCAGACTGGGTTTATGGCTACCGAGCCAAGCGGATTGTTGAAATGATTTCACAACAAACGCAACCGATTTCCCTGAAGGATGTGCAGCAGATACAGGGTGATAATCGCAATCTCAATGCAGAGACATTAGTGCCACTACTAAAATCGATCGCTGTTAATACTCCCCGCTTGCAAGCAGCCCAAAAACTGCTGCAAGATTGGAATTTGCAGTTAGGAATGACATCGCCTGTTGCTGCCCTATTTGAAGTATTCTGGAAACACTTGTTAGCAGATACATTTCACGATCAATTGCCTGAAACATACTTTCCTGATGGAGGCGATCGCTGGTATGCTGTGGTAGCAAATTTGGTCAAACAGCCCAACAGTGCTTGGTGGGACAACCGCAACACCGCAAAAATTGAGAACCGCGACCAAATCCTCCGGCAGTCTTTTGTAGGAGCCGTAGATGAACTAGAACGAATTCAAAGCAAAGACCCGAAAAAATGGAATTGGGGCAAGCTGCATACCATTACTTTTCGGAATGCCACCTTGGGTAAATCTGGGGTTGCACCGATTGAGGCTTTATTTAATCGTGGTGCATTTGCTACATCTGGTAACGGCGAAACAGTAAATGCTAACCGCTGGATAGCAAACAAATCCTTTGAGGTGACTGATATTCCTTCACTGCGGATGATTGTAGATTTAGGAAATTTGGATAACTCAGTAGGAATTCACACCCCAGGGCAATCAGGACATGCTTTCCATAACCACTACAAGGATATGGTTGAACCCTGGCGCAAAATTGAATACCACCAGATGTTATGGGAATCAAAGAATGTTACAGCAAATACTACTGCCATACTGAAGTTAATTCCTAAAGTAGCAGGATAAAGGACAACACGACTATAAAATTTCAAATCAGGCTATTTGCGTGTAATTACATACGCATTCTCGAAAAAATGAAGTATAAAGTAACAGGGCAGAAAGAGAGTTAAAAACAAAAATAAAGATTCTTTTTAGAAAAAGTATTTTCGCCATCCTCCATTTCTACTGCCCAACTTTCACGAAACATAGTTGGAGATCATAGAACCTATGCAGCACGTATTTAAGCAAAGTTTTATACTTTCAGTCACTACTGCGATCGCTTTATTATTTGCAGGTTGTGGCGAAAGTAAAGTTGCTCAATGTAACAAAGTTATCAAGGTTGCCAATCAGGCATCTACTCTAGGTCAGGAATTCGCTAAAAATCCCAATCCTGCCAAAGGTTCCAAAGCTCTAACTGAACTTTCGGCTAAGATAGATCCACTTGCGAAAGAGATGAAAGCACTGGAAATTAAAGATGAAAAATTGCAAGGTTTCCAAGGACGCTTTCTCACACTTTATCAGAACATCAGCAAAGAATTGAATAATGCAGCAACAGCCATAGATAAAAAGAATCTACCAGCAGCAAAGGGCTTTTTGGTATCTCTGCAAAAGAGTAGTAGCGAAGAAAGTTCAATAGTCAACGAAATTAATAGCTATTGCTCTGGTAAATAATCAACTCTTGCTCCTACCTCTGCAATTATCAGTGCTGGATTGGGCAATGCTGTGGGATTAATTACCAACGGGTGCTTTTTCTTGATTGTATGTAATCGGCTCTGGACTAGAAAGTTAGAAGCTAGAAATAATGAATATACTGACTTCTAGCTTCTGAATCATTTGAGAGCGCTATATTGATTACTGAGGAATTAAGTACTTTACTCTTCGGTGTAGTCGTGAGAAAAACGTTCGTCTCTTGGAATTCTAGGATGATAGCGATTTAGTTGATTGCTATTAATTGGTTTTTTCTGTTGAGCAGGGATATTTCGCAAACCTAAATCTTTGAGGATTCTCCGAGCTGCAACTTCACCTGTTCTACAACCCCCTTCCATATACCCTTGGTAGGACGGAGAGCAGTGTTCGCCAGCAAAGAATAGATTACCTACACGTTTTTGTTCGGCTCCACTTATCCCTGTCCATTGTCCGACTAAATAGCAAGCATAGGAGGCTCGTGTATATTGCTCTCCAGGCCAATAGGCGCGAATGGCTTGAGCTTGACGCAGATTTTTGATTCCGGGGAAAATCCGATCTAATTGTGGTAATAGTATTTGGGCTTGAGATTCTGCTGAACCTTTGCCCAAAGATAAACCATGTTCACCACCAGTAAAGTTAGTAATCAGACCTTTGGAGCCTTTTTGGTAGCGACTGGGTTCCCAGGTGCTTTGAAAGCCTGTGTCAGTAAATGTTGCTGCTGTTGAGTTATATTTAGTGCGCCACAATTTTTGTTGATAGGCTGTAATTATTTTCGCATTTGCACCATATCCTAATTCTGCGATCGCTCCTGCGGCAATATTAAAAGCTTCTTGAATATTCATCTTTTAATCTTTAATAGAGGTAAAACTTTCTGTTTTAACAACTCAATTAAAGCAGGTTCTATATATTCATATTCATCTGGTATCTCTAAACATATAATTATTTTATCTTTCAGAAAAAGCTGAAAATTTTTGGATAGTTTATTTTTATGGGATTTTTCTATCACAAAGATAATATCAGCCCATTGAATAGCCTCCGTTGATAATGGTACTTCGGCATAGCAGTCTAAGTCTGCGGAGTCCGTTTCAAGTCCTTCATATTCAGAAAACACAGCCTCGGCGGTGGGACTTCGCAGTTTATTCTGGCTAAAGATAAGTAGCTAGGCGAGAAAATTTATAACTATGTAACGAAAACTTAACCATAGGTAATAGAGTTAAATTTTACGCGTTGTGTACTATAGTTTCCTTTTTCTCCCCTAGTTGTAACGCCATCAATGACCGCATAGGCAATGGTGGTATTTATCATACCAGCCATGTGCGTTTAGCCTAATTATTTCTGCTCGATCTACTTTCTGTGGTACATCCGCAGTTGTTAGCTTTAACAGAGTTCTGTCTTGCTGAAGAGTCAAGAATATCCTTAAACGGACGCCCATATATAAATCACCTCGGTAGATGCATTCTACGTATTTACTTACCTTCACATAGGTGGATTTTTTCGTGCCTACCTACTTAAACAGACCTTAAATCCTTATTAACCAACAACGCAGCCGAAGAAGCTCTTTTACGCTTGCGTATCGAGAGAGCACCAAACATAGTGCAAGTAAACACCGAACCTAGAATTGTTGAGGGTTCTGGGACAGTATAGACGCTCACCTGATTAATTTTAGATTCTATTAAGGTTAAACGAGTTAACTTATCGAAAGTACGGGAATATTTACCCTTAAAGCTAGTCAAAGCATATTCCTGTGTTCCGCCAAAAGATTTATCAATAGTAGTCTGATTTGAATCAAGAGTTATGTTACTACTCGGTTCAAATACAAAAGCATCATTGTTACCTATAGTTGATAAATTTCCAGAAATCTTGAAAGAGTCTAAAAGACTACCACTATCGCTGTCGTACAACTCATATAAGAACTCTCCACGAGCATTTGCACGTTCAGTCACTGCATCATCAATGGATGTTTTAAGGTTAAATAAGCCACTGAAATCAAAAGAAAACTCTTTGTCTACTATAAAATCATAACCAATGATCCCAGCAAAGCTTTCCGCCATCCCTGTATAGCCATCACCCTGACCTTGAGCTTGGCTGAAGGACAAATTGGAGGCAGAGTTGTTTGCATCGATATTAAACTTAGCCTCAGCGTTAGCATCAGCAGTTACTTGACCACCTGTACTAATTGTGTTGGTCAAAGTATCAGTCAAAGTCCTAACATCTAAAGGGCTGCTACTAAAGTTGTTGATGTTGAATTTTGACTCAGAATATGCAATGGTAGCAGCTTGGCTCGGTAAGGTTGCCAATATCGAAGTAGCGATCGCTGGAGTAGCCAATGCCAAAAAACGCTTTACAACTTGAGTGTATTTTTTCATACAATTTTTTGTTTCTCTTTTATGATGTTAAGATTGCAAATTTGTCACGCTTGTCTACTGCCTTACTAATGAGTAAGAGCTAAGTTTAGGCAAGCAGGATGCACAGCTTGGGAACTTTTCAAGCCATATTTGTCTGATGTAGAAGAAATCTTCTAGCTAAGGACTAATTTTTATTTACCATTTATGCACCTTTATATAAGTAATAACCGTATAAGCAATTTAGTTATTAAACTTGGGGTACAGTTAATTGGTTACATATCCATACTAGTCGTGTATCCACTAGTTTCTTGTAAAGCCTGAGTAAAAAAGAGCGTTTTTTAATTGGAATTTACGTAAGGATTCCGTAGGGAGAAGTTCACAAATTCAGTAGGGAGGAGTTCACATAAGTTCACATAAGTGATGTTGGTGCCAGAGCATCCTTTGATGAGCAAGCAATTCACTGTAAAATCAAGCAACGATCGCCTGTACCAATTATCGAAGTCAGGATTGGTATCAATACGGTTCGGTTCAAGTGCATAGTCTAAAGATCGCCCTTAGTCCTTAGACGGTGACAATCCCCAAAAGTGTTCGATTGCCTTGAGAGCGCCATAGGTATGAGACTGCATCAAGGAGTTATGGCAGTTCTCGTACAAATGAAATGATTAACCACAGCACATCTTTATTAAACTTCCCTGCGGGAATGCGTTCGCGTAGCGTCTCGTAGAGAAGTGCATCTGGGTTTAAATTTCAACACTCAATTGCCGCGATTTTAGGCAGAGCTGCACTAAGAATCATGAATAGCTAACGGCAACAACAAGCGACTGACTACCCGATTATCTGGTAACTGATAGAAATTCAACTCTCCTCCTAGTTCTTGCATGAGGTTTTGGCAGATCGCCAGATGTAAAGCTGGTGGTTGGTCGAGGTTGGAAGGAACAAGCACATCTTTAGGTGTATTATCATGTAGTTCCGTGAGTAACTGTGGTTCGATCGCACCGTTATATGTGATCGATAGTTCTAGCGATGTCTGATGTTCAGCCCCTCCAGTTGTAGAAGAAGAATATTTTATATCTAAGGGTTTTGACGCATCTAAACGGCGACACCAAATATCAATTCTGCTACCGGTTTGAGAACGGTTACAGGCAGTAACCAATAATTCATGGATAACTAATTCAATTTTGACAATATCACCAGCGATCGCCATTGCAGATTGAGCGCTGGAGGGAGGAACGCCTCTAACTAATGAAGAATTCTTGGGTGCTTCTTGCTCGTCAATTGGTTGTCCCAAACCATGTACACCAATCCACAGCTTTTGTTGTTTAAGTAAATTTTCGATCCGTTCGAGCGATCGCTTCAGTAAACTGGCTATGGGCATAGTTTCCCAACTAATGTGTAGCTGCCAGTGTTCGAGTTTTAGCATTCCACTCATCGAGGTGGCTGTATGATCTAACTGCCGCAGCAATAGCTGGTAGCGCATCTGAGTCAGTTCATTTGCAGGAATGCCCAAATCGTGTATTTGTTTAAGGGAATGGGCCGTTATTCTTTGAATTTCCTCTAGACGACGATGTTTGTACCAGTTGAGTTGTCGTAATTCTTCGGTTGTAGATTCTAAAAGTCGGGTAATTTGCTTTTCACGACGCCACCAGGCTAATTGAGAAATCAGAGTTGCTGTTGCACTGAGGTTTTGTTCTGACCAGCGACGCTCTTGATAGTCTACAAGCAACACGATACCAGTGGTTTCATAATCAGCAGTTGTACGTAATGCCATTACCAAAATTTGACTTTTGTCTGGAACATTCAACCATTTCCGGGTTTCTGGAGGTAAATTATCCACCTTCAAAGTCAGGTAACTTTCTGTAGCAAGTGCCCACTGAATTAAGGCTTCAGCCTGGATAGAAATAGATACATCAGAAAAAATCCCAAATTGGCTATTGTCAATCACTCCAGGAATAATTTCTGCCCGACTTTCACCAGGTGCCCAAGATAGCATTAGCGCGAGGGGACAGCCCAAAATTGAGGCTATTTGTTCGAGGGCTGTAGATTCTAAATGCTTTTTTTCGACCTCAATGCTGTTTTGGGATTGTGTCAAGATGCGTAAGCATTGCTCAAAGGCCTGGGAAGTTTTTTGCTGCTGGGTGGTGCGGTTATGTAATTGCCACTGACGAACAATTACACCAATCTGTTGACTGACAGCCCACAGCAATTCTTTTTCTAGAGTTGTCCAAGAACGATGGCTTTCATGAGTAATCAGCAAAAGTGCTGCTGGTATATGCTCGTGAGTGCATTTACAAACAAGTAGCGATCGCACATTATTCTCTAACAACGAGGGTCGCCAGTTAAAAAAGCGTAAATCTTCATCTAAGTTCTCAATTTCCACCGCTTGAGTTGAACTTTGCAAAAGCTGCCCATCTAATTCTTTGAGAGTATGAAGGGTAAATGTCAACGGGCGACGATTTTGGGGCTGACTTTGGTAAATAAATTGATAATTCTTCTGTTCGGGGTCATACTGCAACAGCAAAAAGCGGGTAGCACCTAATCGAGTTAAAACTCTTTTAGCACAACTATGTAAAGTTGTCTGAAGGTCATGTTCGCTATAGATACCTTGGGCAACTTGGCTAGTCAGTTGAGCATCCTCTTGAATCTGTTTGATCGTACTTTCCATGCTTTCGGTAGGTGTAACTAGGGAGATTAAACCAGCAACACCCTGGACAAAATTTTTGTCTGTGTCCGTCCAGATGCGAGGTTCATTGCTTTCCACCGCCAGAAAACCGACTAAGTTCTTTTGCCAGATAATCGGAGCTGCCAGGAGCGATCGCACCTTTAGCCGTTCCAGCAATTTAGCCGTAAAATGGCTTTTTAAAGAACTGCGGGCTTCACCAATGGAGACTATTTGGTTAACTGCCAAAGCATAATAAAAATCGCTCAAGTCTTGTACAGTCATTCCTGCTGCTTGCTGACTGCTAGAATTGCGATCCATTTTGACCAGCTGATTGCTCATTCGACACCAAAAGTAGCGCCCTTCTCGCTCAAACCAATAAACATTTGTCCGGCTGGGGGAGACAAACTTATGAGTTGCTTGCACCGCTGCTTCAAGTCTTTGATTCAGGTTGCTGAGAGTGCGTAAATTTTCTAGCAATTCTAATAATGGTTCGTCAGTTCGCCTGGTTTGCTTTTGGTGCTTATGCATCTCATTTTGATAAAGCACTGCCCCCAGTTCACCTAAAACCATCATCAAACGTGCTTTTGTTTCTCCTGTCAGTAAGTAACCCCAGCGTTCTGAACCCAGTAATACCAAGCCCAAGCAACGGTCTTTATAGCGAATTGGTAAAATAATCGTTCCTTGGATGTGGAATTTTTCGGCCATTTTTCGCCATTCGGCGGCGCGGATTTCAGTTTGCAAATCAGCTACGCCTAAAGGATGCTGTTCAATTACTACTTGTTCTAATAAATCCCCAGGACTAAGAACAACTCTTTGGCGTAAAAAGCTCATGTCGCGATCGGGTGTGATGCCTCCTTTTCCGAATAATATGTGATTCAGGCGATCGTAAAGAGCAATCCAAATCAGTTTGTAGTCAAACTCTTCTTTGAGATAAGAAATAGTAGTTTCAATCAGAACGTCAACATCATCTTCTTCTCTGAGGCTCTGGAGGACGCGCCCCAAAGAGAGGATCTGCTGTTCGGCGGCTATAGGTTTTTGCGGCTGCCCCATCTGATTTATTGGTTAACATAACTTGTAATATATAAGATGCCCAGAAAAGCACCCTGAGTAATATTGCCACAGGTGTTTGCTAAAAGTTGTAGATAACAGGTTCGTTAAAGTTAGATTATGGAGTGCTAGGGAAATGGGCGAAACTCCGTCTGATGCTCAAGAGGAGCAGAGACAAGTCTCAGAGGAAAAGCGAGAGTCTGCTGAAGATACCAGACTCTTACAAGAGAACGAGCGAGAGTCTGCTGAAGATACCAGGCTCTCACAAGAAGAGCAGCGACAGCTTGCTGAAGAAATGAGAAATTCTGCCGAAGAAACCCGGCAGTTTGCTGAAGAAATGAGAAATTCTGTTGAAGAAATGCGGCAGTTTGCTGAAGAAATGAGAAGTTCTGCCGAAGAAATGCGGCAGCTTGCTGAACAAGTGCGACTAGCTAAAGAAGAACTCCGACTAGCTAAAGACGAAGCACGGCAATCTAAAGAAGAACTTCGTCAAGCTAAAGAAGAACTCCGACAAGCTAAAGAAAAAGCGCGGCAGTCTACCGAATTAGCGTAGTGTTAAGGATTGAAATGGATATTTATCAACTTGCTATTCGTCCGCTTTTGTTTAATGTGGTAAAAACCGATTCAGAGTGGTTACATCAGCAGACGATTCGCAGTTTTAATTGGCTATCGCAAACTCCTGATAGTTGGATAAACCAACGCTTAAAGCAGTCTTTATGTCTGTACGATTCCCGCCTAGAACAAAATTTGTTTGGGCTAAACTTTCCAAATCCGGTAGGGTTAGCGGCTGGCTTCGATAAGGATGGAGTCGCTGCGGACATTTGGTCTAACCTGGGTTTTGGCTTTGCAGAACTAGGAACTGTAACTTTTCACGCACAGCCTGGAAATCCCCGTCCTCGTTTGTTTCGCCTCCCGTTGGATAAAGCTGCTCTCAATCGGATGGGCTTTAATAACAGTGGTGCAGCAGTAATGGCGGCACGTTTGAAACAAAGAAAGCATGAGTTAATTCGAGCGATACCCATAGGGATAAATTTGGGGAAATCTAAGATAACTCCTCTAGAAGCAGCCGCACAGGATTATCTCGATAGTTTTCGTTTACTCAAGGATTTGGGAGACTATTTTGTTGTTAATGTCTCTTCTCCCAATACACCAGGGTTGCGATCGCTTCAAGATGCTTCTATGCTCAGTGCCATCTTAGATTTATTACAACAAGAAAATACAACACATAAACCGATTTTTGTCAAGATAGCCCCAGATTTATCATGGGAAGCGATCGCTGACATTATAAATCTTGCTAAAACCTACCAACTGGCAGGAATTATCGCCACTAATACAACCATCAGCCGTGATGGACTCAAGACCCAGGTTATTGACCAAACAGGCAAATCACCCCAGGAAGAAGCCGGCGGAATTAGTGGTGAACCATTGCGCGATCGCTCCACTGAGGTAATTCGTTTTATTTGGCAGCAAACTCAAGGACAAATCCCGATTATTGGGGTTGGTGGTATTTTTTCCCCAGAAGATGCTTGGGAAAAAATTACTGCTGGTGCTAGCTTGATTCAGGTTTATACAGGTTGGATTTACGAAGGGCCAATGATGGTACGCCGAATTCTAGCTGGTTTAGTTTCCAAGTTAGAACAAAGCGGATTAAATTCCATCAACGAAGCTGTGGGTTTACAAACAAAAATTCTAAAATTCTAATTACGAATTACGAATTACGAATTACGAATTGTTTTACCCTTCTTCCTCCACTGGGAAAAACTCCTTAGTTTTTTCTGAGAATGACCAGGCAATACCATCAGGGTCTTTGCTGCGACTCCATTCAGGAAACTCTGGATCGTTTCGCCGTTTATAAACCGTGCTGGAATAGACATTTAGCCGTTTGGCGAGTTCAGATTGAATTAGAGAGCCAAAAATTAACTGTTTTTCCAGCGATCGTTTAGCTTCTTCATGAGTTGTCTGTGGTGGTGATTCGGTTTCTGGTTCCTCCTCCTGTGGGATTGGCGGTGGTGCTAATAGCGATCGCGCTGTTTTAGTAACTGGTTGAGCCGGAAGTTCTTTAACAGGCTCACTACTATCAAGAATATTGCCGAGAATGCTGGCAGTTATAAAGTAATAAGACTGCCCTGCATCTTCAGAGTTGACTATACTGGCACCAAATTCCGAGGCTTTACTATCCAAGTAGCGTTTTGCCGTTGTTCCAGGAAAATTGCCCCTGATTGCCAAGTCCATTGGCGTCAGTCTGCCCTGATTTTCACGAACTAATTGATGAAAAATTGGGTTAACTCGATGAGTCCACTGTTGCCATTGATATTCCTGCCAAAGCTTGAAGGCAATTACCAGCACAATTACCGCCAGTAAAATTCTCCAAGTGGCAACTAGGAAAATAATCAAAAACGAGATGGGCAAAAGTAGAACGAGAAAAGCCTTACCGTTACCTTCTATGGGTTTCTCACTCATGCCGATTTTTGCCAAGTGAATTTTAATAAATAATATTATCTATCTTGGCAAAAATTGTGGCACTTTTTTGTATCTTTTGGCAAAGTCGCGGCAAATGTTTCGGCAAAATCTTTACCCAGTAAGTGTTATAGGCTTATCACCCTTCTGCTCGTATAAGATTGGTCTGCGATGCCTACGGCGGTAAACTACGCGCGAAAGTTTTTACCAGAGAAAATAAGAGGGTTTTGATGAGAGCGATCGTAATACATCTCAGCTTTTCTTTCCAAAGCAATTATTTTAAATTAGCTTCCCAGACCCTTGACAACTGATAATACTAGCACTACATTTGTAATACAAGTCAACTTTCATGAGGGAGTTAGCTTTCACTAGTAGCGAATAGCTCAAATGGCAGAGCGCCCACCTTGCCTGCAAAGGCCGACGAATTGAGGGTTATCGCCTGCCAAGCGGGAGGTCGCGGGTTCAATTCCCGCTCCACTACACCAAATCTAGTACTGAATTTTAAATTTTGAATTTTAAATTTTGAATTTCCATGTGGCGGGTAGCTCAGTTTGGTAGAGCGCTAAACATCCTTGTTCACCCCTTGCCTGCAAAGGCCGACGAATTAGGGTTATCGATTAGGGTTCGAGAGGTCGCGGGTTCAAATCCCGCTCCGCCACCCAAAACTTAATTTTGAATTTTCATCTGGTGGGTAGCTCAATCTGGTAGAGCAATGAACGGGTTAATTCCCATAGTCCTTAGTTCACAAACTTGCCTGCAAAGGCCGACGAATCGAGGGTTATCGTTAATTCATAGGTTGCAGGTTCAAGTCCTGTTCCACCAGAGTAAATTTTGTGTTTTTAATTTTTATGTGGCAGATAGCTCAGTTGGTAGAGCGCTGAAAAACATCCTTGTTCATACCTTGCCTGAGAAGGCCGACGAATTAGGGTTATCGCCTGTTAAGCCGGATGTCGCAGGTTCGATTCCTGCTCTGCCACCTTTCATTTTTGCCCGCAAGGGCCGGGAGATGAAGCGATGAATTACAATTTTTTCACTAAAAAGAAGACAACTACACCCCAAAATCAACCTATCCGCGGACGAGAAGCAGAAATGGTTCAGGGACGTTCCGGCGGCTGGATATTTGATGCTGGTATTTGGAAAATGCTGCGCCGTTGTTTGTTGGTTGGCACAGCAAAAAGCACTTACTACGCTGGTAAACAGGAATTAACTGAGGATTTTGTGACAGTTGTCAGACAAGCTGTTGCTGAAAATCCCGGTCGTGTAGCGGAAGAAATTTTGTATGCTAGCGATGGACGCGCCATCAATAACAGTGCGCCTATATTAGCTTTGGTGCTGCTATCGATGGGTGAAGCACCAGAAGCAAAACAGGCGTTTGGTGAAATCTTCCCGCAAGTTGTCCGCACTGGTAGCCACTTCTACGAATGGTTGAACTACACCAAATCTCTGCGGGGATTTGGCAAAGTAGTGCGGGAAGCTGGTAAAACTTGGCTCTCCAGGGAAGATGTCAAAGGTTTAGCTTATCAACTGTTGAAATATCAACAGCGTCAAGGCTTCTCCCACCGGGATGCATTGCGGTTGTTCCATGTCAAACCGCCTACAGAAAATCACCGTCAACTATTTGAGTGGGTAGTTAGAGGCTGGGAAGAATTGCCAGCAGATATCCCCTCAGAGGCGTTGGCGCAGATTTGGTGGTATGAGTGGCTGAAGCGGAATCCAACTCAAACCCATGAAGCTATTTCCCAAGGACGCTTAACCCACGAAATGGCTGCACCTGTGGGCAAAATGGATAAGCTTGCTTGGCAGTTGCTATTTCAGGAAATGCCAATAGGTGCAATGTTACGTAACTTAGGTTCTTTAACTGAACTGGGTGTGTTACGAGCTGATGAAAGCGCTAATTTGCTGCAAGTGGAAGCAGTTCTTAATCGCAGAGAACATCTGCGTAAAGGCCGCATCCATCCGATTGATGTTTTGAAAGCACTCAAAACTTATGAATCTGGTGGGACATTAGGGCGCAGTAAGAAAACTTGGAACCCAGTTCCTCGGATTGTAGACATATTAGAAAAGGCGGTTGAACTGTCTTTTGATGTTGTGCAACCCACAGGTAAAGTGTTCATGCACGCCGTAGACGTTTCTGGTTCTATGGGTAGCATGGTTGCAGATATGGGACTAACTTGTTGTGAAATTGCTACCACAATGGCACTCGTAACAGCAAAAGCAGAGAAAAACTACATAATTCGCGGCTTTGCTACCGAATTCCGTGAATTAGATATTACCGCCAAAGATAGTTTTAGTTCTGCGGTTCGCAAAGTTAGCAACCAAAACTTAGGTGGAACGGATGCATCTGTAGCTTACGACTGGATGATCAAAAATAAGTTCAAAGCTGATGTAGTCTGCTTTTGGACTGACTCGGAAAGCTGGGCTGGGTATAAGCATCCAAGTCAAGCGCTGAAGGAGTACCGCAAAAAGGTAAATCCCAACGTCAAAGCGGTGTATGTCACCTTGACACCTTACCAAATTACTTTGGTAGATCCTGAAGATTCGCTGTCTTGGGATTTAGCAGGGTTCGACCCAGGTACGCCTCGGATCATCCAGATGCTAGCTATGGGTGAATTGTAGATATTGCTGAAGGTTAAAGGATGAAACACTTTATCCTTCATGCTTCATGGCGGGTTATCCTTGTTCGCAACTTGCCTTTCGGGGACGAAGAATTTAGGGTTATCGGTTACATCTCCACCATTGTGGGGATTAGCGGGTTCAATCCCCGCACCCGCCTTTGTTTGATTTTTACCTCACGCAAGAGTGCAAAGAAGAAGGCGATTTAATTTTTGAATGGTCGTTTTTCTATTTCAGCGATGGGTAAGAGTAGGGTGTCTTCGATGTGCGATGCGATCGCCTACCCGACTGAGGCGATCGCTATTTTTAAAAGCACAGCGATCGCTCATCATATATTCAACTACCGAATGGTTAATTAAATAATCCCCCCATGAAATTGATAATTGGTTTCCAAAAGATACCAGTTAACACATAGGGAGCATATTGCAAAAGCGGTAAGCTTGTCTGCTTTGATGGCTTCAGGGGTAAGCAATCCAAGAGAAAAGGCACTATACAGGTGAGTGCATAAGCAGTTGCTAAGGCTATATACCATTCAGGAGCATCTTTTCCTATGGGGCTAGAATAAATACCCAACATAATGAAAGAGATCATTAAAAACTGCTCACAAAAAAACCAGGATTGGGGCGATAGAAAATAAACTAACTGGAGAAAGCTTTTGTTATCTATTTTTTGTCGCATTCCCATTAATACAGCCCAAGTCGCAGCCCCAACTACGCCATCATCTTTCAGTCCATAAGTTCTTTGAAAACGTTTAATACCTCTTTCAGTTTCCCGACTAAAATATCCATCAGGTTCTTTTTTGAAAAATCCTTCTTCATTAAGGATAGTTTGCAGTTCCTTAATAGCATCCTGTAATTTTGGCGACATACTTTTCTGATTGCGGTAAAGCCTTGGGTAGAAAAGGCAAGCCCAACTTAGTGGCCCGACTACTCCATCCACCTGAAGATTATTGGCTTTCTGAAATTTTAGTACAGCCTCTTCTGTTTCTAAGTCAAATTTACCACTAATAGTTGAGAGAAAACCCTGAGCTTGCAGTCGTTCTTGTAGTTCATTAATTGATTCTTGTGCAGAGTTTGGCGAAAAGTCTCGGTATAATATGGGACGTTTATTGAATACACAGACTTGTCTTTCTTCTGGGAAATAACGTCGGGATTGTTTTAGTCCAAATAAGATACTTAAGAACCTGAGTGTTGTATTTTTCATAGTTTTGTTGAGCAAACAGTTTGGAGAAGTTTTAGATATTAGAAGCAGGCATTATCTGGAGGAACTCCCTACCTACTAAAGACAAAAATCAATTTAGATACTAATATACGAATATTTACTATTAATAGCCAGTTGCAAAGTTAACAACGTGTTAATACTTTGTAAGTTAAATAGATTGATACAATATCTGAAAATTTTGTCCGTTAAAATGTTCGTAATACAACTAAAATGTTCGTAATACAACATTTAATCAAAGACTAATAGGGCGATATTTATGTCAGAAGAGCCAGAGGGTGGGAATCTGTCTGAAACCTGGTATCAAAAGGTTTTACAGGACTGGGATATAGATCGTTTATTGACTGACTTTGAGTCTAGAATTCAAAAGCGATACAGACAAAATACTAAGAAAGACCTGTTACTTGGGTTGCTGTGTGGGTATAGCTTGACAAAGATAAGTAAGGACTTATGCAGGGAAAACGCTAGTGTGAGAGTGGGATTGAGCAATATCTATCGAGATATCGAAACTTTGACAGGAGAACCAGACAACAGCGTTAAGTCAAGCAACCTTATTTGCATTCTAGAGAGACATGGATATCGCAAAGGTGTTGCTGTCCCCCACAATCTGCCATCACCAACCTACACAGAATTTATTGGGCGCGAGGCAGATATGAAAAAGCTACTGGAACGCCTTTCGCCAGAGCATGGCGCTCACATGATTACAGTGCATGGCATTGGTGGCGTAGGGAAAACGGCGCTGGTATTAGCAGCTGCTTACGTATGTTTAGAAGCTAGTAACGAAAACAGTTCTGATGCACCCAGATTTGATGCGATTATTTTCACTTCAGCCAAACAACAGGAATTGATTCCCGATATGATTTTGCAACGGCAGCAAGGACAGCATAACCTGCGCGAGATTTTTCGCGTGATTGCCAATGCTTTAAGCGACTCTACTATTATTCAATCTCCTCCCAACGATCAATTTGACCGTGTACGCCAATGTCTTTCTAAACAGCGAACGCTTCTGATTGTGGACAATATGGAGACTATAGAAGACAGGGATAGGGATGAGGTTATAGAATTCCTATACAATTTGCCCATTTGCGTCAAAGTAGTAATTACTACCCGCGAACGAATTGCCCTGCTGCCAATCAGTCTGCGAAACTTGCCCCTGAATGATGGTTTGCAGTTGATTCAGCAACAAGCTGAAGAAAAAGGTATAACTATCCAAGATGAAGACTCTAGCTTGCTCTACGATCGCACTGGAGGAATCCCCCTCGCTATTGTCTACGCACTCGGTCAAGTCTCCAGTGGCTACTCTTTGAACTTCGTATTGGAGCAGTTAACCTCCGCTACAGGCGATGTGGCTCGTTTTTGCTTTGAGAAATCAGTGCAAGATACGAAAGGACAGCCACCCCACAAGTTACTAATGTCATTGGCGATTTTTCCTGACTCTCCTATCCAAGCTGCTGTGGCTGAAGTAGCTGGACTGACATCTGCTCCTGATTCCGTCAGTAAGGGCTTGGTACGTTTGCAGCAACTCTCGTTAGTGAATCTGAACCAAGAAACTAAGCGATACGAAATGCTCTCTCTGACTCGTGAGTATGCTTTAGCACAATTAGCTGCTTACCCAGATTTTGAGAAAGAAGCACGGAAACGGTGGGTGAAATGGTATCTAAATTTTGCTTACAGATACGGCGGAGAAGATTGGGAGGACTGGATACATTACAACAGGTTAAAGGAAGAGGAAGGAAATCTCCGCGAAGTACTCTATTGGTGTAAAAACCAAGACCATTATGCAGAAGTTAGGGATTTATGGTTGCTTTTGAACCACTACGCCAATCTCTATGCTTATTGGGACGATCGCCTCGATTGGTTGCAATGGCTGATAGAACAATCAGAACGACGTGGTGAATGGTCATCTTTAGTAAAATTCATGATCCGCAAAACCTGGCTGCTGATTCGGGAGTGTTCGCCCCAAAGTCTTACACAAGCAGACGAAATATTGCAGCGGGCATGGGTTTTACGCGACCATGCAGATTCATGCGTTCAAGCTGACTTAGCCGAAAGTATGGCTAGACTGCGAATCAGACAGAATAATTATATAGATGCACGCCACTGGCTAACGGTAGAAGAAAAATTGGTGATTGAGGCGAATCTAGACGAACGACAGCACATTCGCTATTTTATTCCCGTGCTTTATCATCGGGCTGAAATCTTTTATTCAGAAGGGGAATATTTTTTAACCAAGAAGCTATTTCAAGATGTGATGAGAAGTGCAGAAAAAATTAATTGGTATCGGGTGATTAATTCTGCTCAAAATTGGCTTGCTGACATTGCCATCGAACAAGGCGATCGCGATGAAGCTCAAAAGCTATTAATTAAAGGCTTAACTGTCGCCGAAAGCAGTAATAATAAACGGCGTCTGGCTCGTTATCAACGTTCTCTAGCCCGCTGGGAGAAAAAGTGGGGAAGTGTCCAGAAAGCTTGTCAATTATCAACTCAGGCTATTAATAGTTTTGAGCACTTGGGAATGACAAGGGATGCAGAAGAGATGCAAACTTTACTAGATTCCCCATAATTATCGGCAAATATCGCATTTCCAGTTGTTTTCTAGCATGGCTGCTGCCCAAATTAGGCAATGGGTTACACCTTGTCGCCAGCGATCGCACTTCTAAGTTTTGTACATCTAACAATATGCTTAATTTGTCAATAAAATGTAATATAACTTAGTAATCATTGGGCGATCGCTATTCTTTTCGATCTAAGACTATTAATGCGGCAATCTGCTAAATATTAGCCTGGTTTCATCCTAAATTGTCCACCCAAAGACAGTAGATGAAGTTTTGTGTAAATAACTATAAGGTATGAAATAGCTCTGCATTCCAAAAAGTGAAAAAGGAACAGATTTTTATGACATTTGATTACGATTTGTTTGTCATTGGTGCTGGGCCTGGGGGATTGGCAGCAGCTAAAAAAGCAGCTAGTTATGGTGTACGTGTCGCCATTGCCGAACAAGAAGCCATTGGTGGAACCTGTGTAAATCGCGGCTGCGTTCCAAAAAAGCTGATTGTCTACGCTGCTGACTTCGCCCTCAAAAATCAAATTGCACAAAGTTATGGGTGGAGTGACTGTCAAACATACTTTGACTGGACAGTATTTATTAAGTCAGTACATCAGCATATTGACAGCGTTAACCAATCCTATTTTCAACAATTGCAAAAAGCTGGAATTGAATTAATTTCTCAACGTGTCACTTTCATCGATACCCATACTATCAATATTGATGGACGCAAAGTTACAGCAGACAAAATTTTAATTGCTGTGGGAGGACAACCCCTTAAGCCCAATATTTCCGGTATAGAATACGCCATCACATCACGCGAGATGTTCCAGTTACCCTATCTGCCGAAACGTTTAGCAATTATTGGCGGCGGCTACATTGGTGTGGAATTTTGCAGTATGATGCACGCTTTCGGTTGTGAAGTGACGGTGATTGAAAAAGACGAGATGATTTTATCGGGGTTTGACGATCGCATTTGCTCTGCTGTACAACAGGGGTTGATTAAACGCGGAATTAAGTTTTTCACCAACAGCACTGTTCAAGAAATCAAATACTCAGAAGAGGGTTTGTTGTTAACTATTACTGGTGAGAGCCAAGAAATAATTACAGCAGATACCATTTTAGTTGCCACAGGTTATGCTCCAAATACCAAGAATCTTGGTTTGGAAAATGCCCATATTGAACTTGGCGAACATGGTGCAATCAAAGTAGATGAATACAGCCGCACCAGCCAAGAAAACATTTTTGCTGTGGGTGATTGCACCAGTCGGGTGCAATTGACTCCAGTAGCTAAGGCAGAAGGTATTGCCTTTGCCGATACAGTTTTTGGGAACAAGGCGCAAAAACTAAATTATGATTATGTGCCCACTGCTGTTTTTTGCCGTCCAGAAGCGGCTAGTGTGGGGATGACGGAGGCGAAAGCACGGGAAAAATTTGGTGAATCTGTAGAATGCTACTGTACTCAATTCCAACCACTGTTGTATCAGATGATCGAACAAAATGAGCCAACCATTATGAAGTTAGTGCTAAATAGTGATTCTGGGCAAGTTTTGGGCGCTCACATGGTGGGCGAACACGCAGCAGATATTATTCAAAGTTTAGGCGTGGCAATTCGCAAAGGCATTACCAAAGAAGATTTGGATGAAACAATAGGCATTCATCCCACAACAGGAGAAGAATTTCTCTCGTTAAATTAAAATCATGTGCAGGGCTGAGTGAAAAAGCCACAAACGAGAAGGGGGAAATCCTTCTTCTCATCTCCCTATATTCGTGCCCAATTATACTTTTGCAACTCCAAAAATTAAATTATCCAAATTTTTGTATCCAATACAACTATCAGATTTTGCTTCCCCTACTTAAGAACAGCTTCCACAGCGATTGGAGATTTTTTTATTTGGAAGTTTCTTGTCCTTCTGAGTAAGATTTTGTGGGAATGCCTAAATCGTCTAAAGTATTCATTAATAAGTCATCTTCTGGGATATGGTGTCTGTGTTGGGAATTTACCAAATCGTCAAGAACTTTAAGAGCTTCAAGATCCTTAAGAGCCTCTGATGCAGACTGATATCGCTCTTTGTAGTCATCCAGTACCATTTTACTGAGAATCTTAGCTAGGGAGTGGCTCACCTGAATGCGTAGTTTACCGCCGTAGGCATCGCTCCATTTGATTTCCCCATTTGCGTCTCTATCTAGCTCGCGGGGGGCTACACCAGTTAAAGCTTTAATCCCAACCATGCCAACTGCATAGATATCACTACTGTACTGTGGACGCCCAAAACATTGTTCGCTTGGTGCGTAACCCTGAGTACCAATACCAATGGTGAAAGGGGTTGACTCTTGGCGATCGAGTTGTTTGATGCCGACTTCCTTAACGGCTCCAAAGTCAATCAATACCAGTTTTCCGTCTGAGTGTCGCCGGATGATATTACTAGGTTTAATATCCCGATGAATCACGTGGTTTTCATGGACAAATGTTAATGTTTGCAATAAGTCTCTGACAATTTTGATCGCTGCAATTTCTTCAATTGCTCTACCTGCTGGAAGTTCTTGATTTAAAGGATGACCAATTATCTGTTCTTGGACTAAATAAAATTCTTCATCTTCCTCAAAATAAGCCAAAAGTTGAGGAATTTGAGCGTGCCTTCCCAATTTTTCTAATGTTTGTGCCTCTGAGTGAAATAAACGTCTGGCAAGTTGCAATCCTTCTGGTTTGGTGTTGGCTGGTTTTAATTGTTTGACAACACATCGCGGATTACCAGGACGTTGGGTATCTTCGGCAATGTAGGTTTCACTAAATCCACCGGAACCGAGAACTTTGACAATTTTGTAGCGTCTGGCCAAGACTTTTCCTGATAAGGCTAAATCTCGTTGCTGGATTAGGTGTTGGAAGTCATCTTGTTGGCTGATAATCTCTTGGACAACGGGTGAAGTTTTATACTTCTGAAAAATGTCTACTAATTGGCGTTTTCTAATGCTTTCTCTGATGACTGAGGTTGCCAAATAGCAAATTCCAGTCATGGCGATCGCGATCGTTGGTACGCTAGTGGGAAAAATTAACTGACCATAGACAAATAACCCATAACTAATTCCTCCCCAAGCGCCGGAAAGGGCGAGGCTATAGAAAAATCTATGGATGCTACGCTTGCGTCTGCTAATCATCAAGGCTGAACTGCCCACTAGCATTAGCACAAACAAACCCTGCAATGGTGGACTCTTAATTCCTGGGGCGATCGCTTTCCCTGTCATCAAAGTTGCGATCGCATTGGCGTGAATTTCCACGCCCGACATCGATTCAGTGCTATTACTACCAGCGACTGGATAATAATCATTATGTAACTGATCTGTTGCACCAATCAGCACGATCTTGTCTTTGAACACCTTTCCTTGCTGCAAATAGCTATTCCAGTTTTGCGGGTCAATTACGTGCCAAAAAGGTTTTTGCTCAAATGTACCCGCAGGCCCCCAAAAATAAATGCGATCGCCCTTTGGTTGAGGATAATTTACTTGTGCTGCCTTCAGCGCGGCTTCATCAAAAGAGAGCCGCTTTTTGGTAAATAAATCATCTTCACCTAATAACTTGGGAAACTCACTCGCTAATCGATGAACTTTTCCATCTATTTCTAAAGGAAAATTAACTGAGCCAATGGATACTGACCCCGTGCGAAACATTTGTTGTGGGTCTGTTAGTTGCGTAAAAGACCCTTGGTGCGTCTGGGAATTTTCGTAGACGGCTGCTAAGGCAACTTTATTGCCATATTTTTGCAATACTGCCTGAAATTGGCGATCGTCTGCAACTCCATAGCTACTTGCCGTATCAAAAACTACGTCTAATGCTACAGCACGGGCACCCGCTTCGATTAATTTTGTTATTACCTGCGAGTATGCAGCCCGTTTATAAGGATAAGATTTTAGTGTTTCTAAGTAGGCATACTGTTTCGGATCTGTTTTATAGTACTGTTCGGGAACCGATATTGACTGATCGTCTATTGCTAAAATTACAATGTCTTCTGGAGGCACAATCGGCCCGCGCATTTGAAAAAAGCCAGAAAGCACCTGATTTTCCATCGATTGAACCAATTCCCCACCAGAAACGCTCAATAGTGCGCCCCCAATTGCCCAAGTACCTGCCAGTAGATGACCTAAGCGAACCATCCACCGAGAGTGGCGAGCAGATGCTGTTGAAGTCACTTTTGTTGGTTTACTTGACAGTCTATTGGCAGTAGAGACATAGTTTTTAGTTAAGGTAGATGTAGGTTCTTCTGCCATATCGTGTTACTGATTGATTTTAGTCCAACACTTTTATTTATTCAGACCGCGTTTTAGTGTAAGCAGATTGAAATAAGACTTAAATGATAATCTTATACATTTGTAAAGTATCTTCTATTCATCAACAAATTTTTATTGGCAGAGCCAGCCCCCAAAAAATTCTTACTCAACCACTACTTAATTTATTCTTTTTCTGTTGAATGAGTTACAAGTAGTGATTGTCTCATAGATCGGAGTCGGATATACTCTATCAGTGCATTTGGTTCTGGCGAGATTTTACCCTAACCTAAGCAACAAGTACGTTACTAACTGGATGCTATACCAGAAGCAGTCCCAAGGCTGTCTTCTGTCTCTGGTGCAATGTTAGTAATCTCCAGAAAGCGTGTTCTGATACTGACAGCTTTACCAAAAGATAGGGTTTAATTTATATCTTACCTTAAGCCTATGTTATACCTCTTTAGGAGTAAACTTTAGTGTTATGCAGCGATGAATGCTGTTACTGGGTCAATTTTATGGGTAGATTTTGATCGCCAGGTGGCTCTTGCAGTGCTGGAGGTGAATCAGGTTAACACCCAGGATCTCAACTCCAATATTGCAGGCGTTTTTATGTCTTGAAAGAGGTAGGATAAAAGCTATAGATAAAGAACTACGTTATGGATATTAGCAAACAAGGCATTTGAAAATTGCTATAATCTATTGTTCCATCTAAATTCATATATATTATTAGGTGTAAATTTGTATGGGTTCTCCAATGAATCGTCTATCTATTTTTGTAGATGGAAACAATATGTTCTATGCTCAACAAAAAAATGGCTGGTTTTTTGACCCGCGACGAGTCTTAGAATACTTCAAACATGAGCAATCAGAAACAACATTAATTAATGCCTTCTGGTACACTGGCTTAAAAGATCCACAAGACCAGCGAGGTTTCAGAGACGCTCTAATTAGTCTAGGATATACAGTACGAACTAAAATTCTGAAAGAATATTATGATGATACGTCAGGCCGTTACTCGCAAAAAGCGAATTTAGATATTGAAATTGTTGTAGATATGTTTAATACAGTAGACCAGTATGACCGAGTAGTATTATTCAGTGGTGATGGAGATTTTGAAAGAGCAATCGAACTATTACGCTCAAAAAATACACATATTACGGTAGTATCAACAGAAGGAATGATTGCTAGAGAACTACGCAATGCTACTGATAGATATATAGATTTAAATGATATCAGAGATCAAATAGAAAAAACTGAAGGTTAGTAGCTTTAACAATTATTTACAAAAATAAGAGTAAAAGAAAAACTAGGGTTGAAGATATATTAAGCCATCAAGTAAACACTAAACAGCAAACGGCAAATGACAAACAAAACAGATCGAATCATTATTTTTGATACAACATTGCGAGATGGAGAGCAATGTCCGGGAGCGACTTTGAATATAGACGAAAAGCTAGTTATTGCCAAACAATTAGCGCGTCTAGGTGTAGATGTAATTGAGGCAGGCTTTGCCTTTGCCAGTCCTGGAGATTTTGAAGCAGTTAAGAAGATTGCTCAAATTGTCGGGACAGAAAATGGCCCGGTAATTTGTAGTTTAGCAAGAGCGATTAAAGCAGATATTGAAGCGGCTGCGGAAGCATTAAAACCAGCAGTTAATGCCAGAATTCACACATTCATTTCGACTTCTGATATTCATTTAGAGTATCAATTGCGAAAGTCACGGGCAGAAGTATTAGCGATCGCCGAAGAAATGGTAGCTTATGCCAAGTCCTTTATGACAGATGTCGAATTTTCGCCGATGGATGCGGCTCGTACCGATCCAGAATTTCTGTACCAAGTATTAGAGCGAACGATCGCAGCTGGTGCAACAACAGTTAATATTCCCGATACTGTAGGTTACACAACTCCTAGCGAATTTGGAGCAATGATTAAGGGCATTATTGAAAATGTCCCTAACATTGACCAAGCGATTATTTCCGTTCACGGTCATAATGATTTAGGCTTGGCAGTTGCTAACTTCTTAGAAGCTGTGAAAAATGGCGCGCGGCAACTAGAATGTACCATCAATGGGATTGGCGAACGTGCCGGCAATGCATCACTAGAAGAATTGGTAATGGCGTTGCACGTGCGGCGACAATATTTTAATCCCTTTTTGGGAAGACCAGAAGATTCTCAAGAATCCCTGACAAATATCGACACCCGACAAATTTATAAAACCTCACGCTTAGTTTCCAATTTGACGGGAATGTTGGTACAACCAAATAAAGCGATTGTAGGGGCGAATGCTTTTGCCCATGAGTCTGGAATTCACCAAGATGGTGTTCTAAAAAACAAACTCACCTACGAAATTATGGATGCCCAATTGATTGGCTTAACAGACAATCAAATAGTTTTGGGCAAACATTCAGGTAGAAATGCTTTCCGGACTCGGTTAAAAGAATTGGGCTTTGAACTGTCGGATACTGAATTAAATAAAGCCTTCGTTAGATTCAAAGAAGTAGCAGATAAAAAGAAAGAAATTTCTGATTGGGATTTGGAAGCGATCGTTAACGATGAAATCCAACAAGCACCCGATTTGTTCCGGGTAGAGTTGGTGCAAGTTTCCTGTGGTAGCAACGCCCGTCCCACCGCGACAGTTACTCTGCGTACGCCAGAAGGTGAAGAATTAACCGATGCTGCGATCGGTACTGGGCCCGTGGATGCAGTTTACAAGGCCATCAACCGTGTGGTGAATGTACCCAACCAGTTGATTGAGTTTTCTGTGCAGTCAGTAACAGGCGGTATTGATGCCATTGGCGAAGTGACGATTCGTTTACGTTATGAATCTAAAGTGTTTTCTGGTCATGCAGCGAACACAGATATCATCGTGGCATCCGCACAAGCTTATGTAAATGCATTGAATAGGTTGTATGCATCTTTGCAAACTCAACAAAAGCCAGAGGAAGTAACTGCACAGAAAGTCTGAGATCGGAATCTGTGAAACTGCCAGTTTTTAGCTGATGCTAACAAACTCCTCTCCAACTTTGGGGAGGAGTTATTTGTGAGTTCCAAAAATCGTTGGAAATTATGCTGACAGAAAAATATATCATTATTAGAGAAGCCACCAGCAAAGAAGACTCACTGATTGCAAAACACTTTTACCAAATGTGGCTTGATATTGGTGTTGATGAGAGTAATATTATTCTGGAGTGGGAGAATATTACCCTCAAATTTATAGAAGAAGCGCGTCGAGATTTATTTTATCAGGCTTTTATTGCAGAGATTGATAATACAGTTGTGGGTTCTGTAAGTTGTCAACTGTTTGCAGGTTTATACCCGAATGTTTTAAAAGATGAATATCGCAAGTTTGGATATATTTGGGGCGTTTATGTTGAACAATCTTACCGCAGACAAGGAATTGCCAAATCCTTAACTAATAAAGCAATTGAATATTTAAAAGCGATCGGTTGCACGCGGGTGGTTCTTAACGCCTCGCCATTGGGTAAACCAGTTTACTCTAGCCTCGGTTTCTCTGAAGGGAATGTAATGCAATTAGATTTGATTTAACAAAACAGAATTCAGAAATTAATTCTGTGTAACTAGCGGATGAATAAACCTAAATCCCATAGGATAAGTTTCTCGCTCAAGAAGCATCCGTGTTGACTCATATTCGGATTTGTACAACAGGTCAAGTTTATTGGGTTGATTATGAATATTGTTTACTTTTTTGGATTTTTCGATTTACTTGATAAGCATAAAACTTTATTCTGAAAAACGATGTTTATAACCAGTTAGCTTGTATGAGTAGCGAGAAAACAACAGAATTGCCACTCTGGGTACAAGATAGAGATATAGTCATTGCTCATGATGAAGAAGTACAGTGGCGAGAAGGAAAACGCCCCGATTATTCATACACCAATGAATTTCTTCATCAAGAGAGTAAATTTCAGCATCCTGAAGGTTCTTTAGAAGCGATCGCTCAAAACTTAGTCCGCACTTTTGAGATGGAAGCTTCTAATAAATCTAATCCTCAACAGTGGCTTTCGATTGTTACTGATAAGTTTAAGATGAGTACCAATGGCGGACAACAATTCACTGCTCAAGATGTTGCAGATGAAGGTACTTATAACCTGTTTTTGGGTAAAACTGAGCAATATGACTCTGAAACAGAAACCTTTGAATCTTCATTTCAAGTTTTTCATACAGCCTTTCCTAATGGCTTTCTTTGGGAATTAACAGAAGTTCTTTCGGGGCCGCCTAATGTTACTTTTAAGTGGCGACATTGGGGAACATTTAATGGTTCCTATAAGGACTATGCACCCACAGGTGAAACAATCGAAATCGTCGGAGTTAGTATTGCTCGCGTCACTGATGATTTGAAGATTGAGTCTTTAGAGCATTATTTTGATAATAATGTCTTTCTTCAGAAATTAACCGTAGGTGGTTGTCCTTTCCATTCCCAAAATCAGAGCAATCACTAATTTTCATTTAGTTATAGTCTATCGAATAGCACGCTCATCGGCGCTCTTAGCAAACAGCAGTGAGCGTCGATCGAGTGATTATTTATAATCATCGAAAGTCTGCAATAGAAGGGAATGCAGAGAAATTTAAATAAATTGGAAAATGCCGTTTATGGTATTCGTGTTTGCACAGTAGTAGCTGCTGTGTTGACTGAAGGTGTAAACCCAGCCAGTTTACCCGACTTTTGGGGTACAAAATCTGTTTCTTTGCTACCTTGAACCTCAGATAAGTAGCAATCTCGCACTGCTAACAACAAGCCTTTGATGGCATCTGGTGCGCCTGTTTTAACTAAATCGTCTGCCTTTTTGAAAAAATGCGATCGCCATTTACCATCGTTATTGCCATACAATTCTATTAAATACCAACCTGCAAGATATTCAGCTAAAGGATCGAGACAGAAACGGATTCTGTCTTTGGCAGAACCGATAGTTTGAATCAGGTGCAGGCGCTTTTCCAGATAATTGAGGTGTGCTTCGGGGTCATCAATACCCAAAACTGCTAATGCAGCAATAGCATCTACACGCTTGGCGGTTCCTGGTTGATAACTTTGCTGCAAGCATTCCCAGGCGATGGTTTTGGCAATTTGATGAACAGTGCGGTCATCAAATTGATTGTCTGTAACATCACGATTAAGTTCATTGATATAACCCAGCATCAAATTGGGAATATTTTCTGGCAACGCAGAAATATTAGATGTAACATCTTTACTGGCAATTAACTGTTGAGCATAGAGTTTAGCCAGCAAGACAGTGATATTATTTTGACCGACCATTAGAGAAAGACGATTACAAGCGTCAAAAAATTCCTGGTCAGTAAAGCGATCGCGTTTACCTCGCTGCATGAGATAAGCTTCCATAAAGGACGATAGCTTATTAGCCTCAATCCGCAAGGGTTTAATTATCGTCTTATTAACCCGCCCCAGCTTTTCCTCAATTCGGGAAGTAATCACCAACGCATTCACCGGAAACTCTGGTGACTCCGGCTCAATTGCTTCTCGTGTAGTCGCATTCATTTCTGAGAACCGGTCTACAATTACTAGAATGCGTTTCTTTCTTAACAAACGTAATAGTAATTCTTGACAAATCGGTTCTGGTTCATCAATTAAAGCTTGCAACTGTCCTCTGATGGCTTCTAAAAGCGGCGACTTACCTTCAGTTACCCGAAATTCTTCTTCTAACAGCACAGGTAACATCAAATGTTTGCAGAGTTGTTGGTCTTCATCCTCAGCCATTGCCCATCCAGCGATTCGACACGCTAAACTGGTTTTACCTACACCCCCTTCCCCACCAATTACTAGACAGCTACGTTGTTTCTCGAAAGTTGAGCGCAAATTCTCATTCATCAGTTGGGGAACTGTTGTACCATCCAAAACAACGGGAATGGGAATATAACAAGCGCGACTGCTAACTGTATCCTTTTTGGGAAATTGTTCGCGGGCTGCTTTGATATATTTAGCTACCCACGCATCTAATACTCTGGGATGGTAATGAAACCAGCCAACAAATAGCACATATCGCAGAGGTACATTAACGCTGATAAATGGGAGAGAAAAATCTGTGTAGGGTTTGAGGGCGTTGTTAATTTTCAACAACCATAAAGGGGCTACCCGCAAGAGAATTAACCAAATAGAAGGCAATAAGATAAGGTAAGCGGCAATCCCCAAGAGTAATTTATGCTTAAATAGCGATTCTAGAACTCTATCAAAGAGGCGAGTTTCTTTTTCTGCTTTCAGGGCATTGAGAGGGCGACGTATCAGCCTAATGTCCGTCTCTGTGAATTTATCTTTGTATTTTTGTATAGTTGCCAATACCTCTTCAAAGTCTGAGATGACTTTCTGCAACTTGGAGGTAGGTAAAGCATTTGCCTTGTCCTGAAAGCCTGCCGCTATTCCTCCTAAACCTTTGATAGCACCTAAACGCACGTAAAACTGGTTATCATTCAACAGGGCAATTAAATTCGGGACAGAAGATACTGCTTCTGTACCCATTGCACCCAAAGCGTAAGCAGAATTGTAACGTACAGTGGGGTTCTTATCTTTTAAGGCAGCAGTTAATACTGGGACAGCTACTTTCGCTTCTACCCCAATTTTTCTGAGTGCAGAAGGAACATAAATGCGAACGAATTGCTCCTTGTCTTGTAATGCCGCCATCAAGGATGGAACTGCTGCTTTAGCTGCTGTACCAATATTTCCTAAAGCTAAGGTGGCGTACAGGCGGACTTGTCCATCTTCATCCTGCAATGCCGCACTTAAGGCTGGAACTGCTGGTGCTGCTTCTGCACCCAAATCTCCTAAAACCGAAGCCGCGTGCCAACGAAGATTAATATCCTGATTTTTCAACGCTTCAATCAGAGACGGCACTGCTGCCGAACCGATATTAACTAATGCATCTGCTGCAAGGCTTCTGATGTGGGCATCGTTATCTATCAGCTTCTCAATCAGAGGAGCAATTTTGCTGTCAGTAGTGATTTGCGCCCAACTATTGCTTGTGCATAGTAGGAACAGTGTCAGGCATAAGACAACCACCTTGAGCGCACTAAGTAATACTTGTCTGGTATGCTTTGTCATTGAATCGGATTGAATCACCCGATGAACAACTCCAGTCAGAGAAACTATACCTAAGATTGTAATCTAACTGTCAATGTGGGTTAGCGATGTCTACGATGGTCACTGAGCTTGTCGAAGTGCGGGCTACGCCTACGCACTGGTTAGCTTCCGCTTTGCTCAAACTCGATTAGCATTGGGATTTAAACGCATCATCATTTTTTCCAGTTCTGTCAAAATTTTAAATCCATAACGTCGATAAATTCCATGAGCATCTTTTGTACCTTGACGAAACACCTTGGTACGAGGAAAGTAAATATTGATGGTTATGGGTAGCAATTACAAAATACAATTGCGGTTTACCACATCAGTAGTCGTCGCCAGGAAAGGCTATTACGCTTGAACGCTTACGGCATTTGTGGGATGGTTAGTTACCGAGCGAGAAAGCAATGCTGTTAGAATCTAAATAAGAATATTAATTATATAGAGCTAGAAAATATGTACATCCAAATTAAACCAGAACTAGAGAAATTTATTCAGGCACAGCTTGCAAGTGGTAGATTTACTAATGCAGATGATGTCATCAATGAAGCCTTTAAATTATTACAAGAAAGAGAGCAGCGACTTGAAGAATTACGGCAAAAAATTGCTGTAGGAACTGAACAAATTGCTAAGGGACAAGTAACTGATGGCGAAGTTGTATTTGCTAGATTACAAGAAAAAATTCGTCTAATTGCTGAGGAGTCCTCTGAATGAGTAATTATTCATTTTCAGATGCAGCAATTCGAGATTTAGATGAAATTTGTGAATATATTGCTCGGAGTAACCCAAAAGCAGCCAGTAAACTTTTTGATGACATTCGCTCCAAATGTAAATTAGTAGCGAGTTTCCCTAATATGGGAAAAAGCTATGGAAGGCTTGTAGCAAATCTGCGCGGTTTTGTTATGAATGATTACATTATATTTTACTATCCAAGAGAAGACGGAATTAGTATTACTCGTGTTGCCAGTGGTTATCAAGATTTAGAATCTTTGTTCGTAGATTGATAATTATTAGCGATGTCTACGACGGGCTTCGCCTACGCACTTATTTACCCCCGCTTTGCTCAAGCTTGGTTAGCATTAGGATTTAAACGCATCATAATTTTCTCTGGTTCCGTCAAATTTTTAAATCCATAACGTCGATAAAGTCCATGAGCATCTTTTGTGCCTAACATCCATCTTTGAACATCTTGCAATTCTGGATATTCCAAAATATATTCTACAAACCATTTTCCTAAACCCTGTCCTCGATAAGGCTCCAAAATAAAAACATCTTTTAACAACGCAGAAGTTGCATAATCCGTGATGACTCTCGCAAAGCCAACTTGTTGATTATCTTCATAAAGTCCAAAACATAAAGAATTTTGTATTGACTTTTCCACAGTAGCTAATGGAATGTTTTCAGCCCAATAGGAGGTTTGCAAAAAATCATGAATCATTTGAATATCTAATTTAGATTTATCGGTGTTGATGTAAAACCGATGTTTTAATTCTTCATTCATCTCGCTACATCTTTTATTTAATAGGTTGAAAAATTATAATTCATTCTTGGGGTCAGTGGTTTTGTAGTGTCAAATGATGAAATTACTGAACCATTAGCTGGATAACAGAGGCTATATTCAGCATTTAATGATATGGGTGCATCTAGTTATTGATTATGAATCAGCCTACAACAATATCCTGGCAAGAAGTTCGAGCAGCTTTCAAACAAATCTGGGGTTATGAAGATTTCCGTCCACCACAGGGAGAAATTGTCAATAGTTTGTTGTCACAGAAAGATGCGCTGATTATTATGCCTACAGGTGGCGGGAAGTCGATTTGTTTTCAACTTCCCGCACTGCTACAAACAGGATTAACCTTGGTAGTTTCGCCTTTGGTGGCGTTGATGGAAAACCAAGTTCAAGAATTACTACAAAGCCACCAAAAAGCAGCACTTTTGCACAGTGAATTATCTTCATCTCAACGCCGTGCAACTCTGCAAGCTTTGGAACGCCAACAGCTAAGATTACTTTATTTATCGCCAGAAACTTTGCTAAGTGTCCCAGTGTGGGAAAGATTATGCCATCCGCAATTGCAAATTAATGGTTTGATTTTAGATGAAGCTCATTGTTTAGTGCAGTGGGGTGATACTTTTCGCCCAGCTTATCGCAGATTAGGGGCGGTGCGTCCTGCGTTGCTCAAATCAAAACCACCAGGAACAAAAATTAGTATCGCCGCTTTTACCGCTACTGCTGATCCCTCAGCCCAAAAAATTATTCAAACAGTTTTACAATTACAGCAACCAGAGATTTTTCGCTTGAATCCTTACCGCCCGAACTTGCATCCCAGCGTTCGCATCGCTTGGACACCACGAGGTAGGAAACAACAATTATTAAAGTTTATTCAAAATAGACCGCACCAATCGGGATTAGTTTATGTTCGCACTCGGAGAGATAGCGAAGATTTAGCCCAATGGTTAGCAGAGATGGGTTACGCTACAGCTAGCTATCATGCGGGATTGGGTGCAACAGAACGCCGTGAAGTAGAAGCAAGCTGGTTAAGTGGCAAAATGCCCTTTGTTGTTTGTACCTGTGCGTTTGGTATGGGGATAAATAAAAGTGATGTTCGCTGGGTAGCACATTTTCACGCGCCGCATCTGCTATCTGAATATGTGCAAGAAATTGGCCGCGCTGGAAGGGATGGGAAACCAGCTGAAGCGTTAACGTTGGTGAGTGAACCTACGGGGTGGTTAGATTCAGGGGATAAGCAAAGACAGGATTTTTTTCAACAACAAATGCGATCGCAACAACAAATAGCGCAGCAACTTGTGAAAAAATTACCAAAACAGGGAGAAGTGAGTGCAGTAACTCGACAATTTCCCGAAGGTGCAACGGCGCTAGCTTTACTCCATAGCAGTGGCCAGCTAAACTGGCTCGATCCTTTCCATTACACCATTGGGCAAAAAGCGGGAAATCAGCCACCAACGCAATTACACGCTGCTAAACAGATGCAGCAATACCTAACAACTAAGCAGTGTCGTTGGCAGTTTTTGTTAAATGCTTTTGGTTTTGACAAAGAAGCAGTTAACCTGCGTTGCGGACATTGCGATAATTGCCGTCAATGAGTATAAAAGACTCGTCGTCGAGTATCAAAGACTCGTGAACGAGTATAAAATGCTCGTCGCCGAGTATAAAAGGCTCATTCACGAGTATCAAAGGCTCGTCGCCGAGTATAAAAGACTCGTTCACGAGTATCAAAGACTCGTTGTCGAGTATAAAAGGCTCGTTCACGAGTATCAAAGACTCGTCGTCGAGTACAAAAGGCTCGTTCACGAGTATCAAAGACTCGTTCACGAGTATCAAAGACTCGTCGTCGAGTATTACTCCCTTGCTGCTTGTTTGCCGTTAGGTGTTCCCGCTAGAATACCTAGATTTTTTTAATAACTGCGATCGCGCAGCGTCTCGTTAGAGAAGGAAGCAAAGGAAAAGATAAATGATTTTATCGCGCGACAGGGAATAAGTTAAAACTTTTTTCTTTCCCTGCTCCCCTAAATATTCTCTAGCTAGGTTCATCCAATAGGATGAATTGTCATTTTCACCACCAAGTGACAATAGGGTAGTCAAGTAGAGGATAAAAATATGTCATCTGCTCAAGCGCCCTCCCTACCACCGTTGATTCCGCGCGAAATTCTGTTTGGGAATCCCGAAAAAACCAGCCCACAACTCTCGCCTGATGGCAAGTACTTGGCATATATCGCCCCTGATGAGAAAAATGTCTTGCAGGTATGGTTGCGAACTATAGGACAAGAAGACGACCAGATATTAACTGCGGACAAAAAGCGCGGTATCCGCATTTTCTTCTGGACTTATAACGCCGACCAGTTGATTTATATGCAAGACTCGGATGGCGACGAGAACTTTCACCTCCACTTAGTTAATATTCACTCCAAAATTGTGCGTGACTTAACGCCATTCCAGGGTGTGAAAGCAGAACTTGTGGAACTGGAACCAAAATTTCCAGACCAAGCGCTGGTAGCGTTGAACTTGAACAATCCTCAAAAGTTTGACGTTTACCGCATCAACCTTAAAAATGGTGCGGTTGAGTTCGACACTGATAACCCCGGTAACATTATCAGTTGGACATCTGATGCTGAGTTCCAAATACGTGCAGCAACAGCTAGCACAGCCGATGGTGGTTACGATTTGTTGTTGCAGAAACCAGATAAACAGTGGGAAATTCTCCGCCACTGGGGGCCAGAAGAAGAAGGGAATTCTGTTAGCTTCTCAGATGATGGTAAAACCCTTTACATTCAAGGGAATCATGATGCTAACGCCAAACGTCTGCTAGCTGTTGACCTAGATAGCCGTCAAGAAACTGTCATTGCTGAAGATGAACAATATGATGTCGTGGGGATAATTATTCAACCACTGACGCGAGTTATCCAAGCAGTTTCTTTTTACAAAGATAAACAGGAATGGCAGGTAATCGATCGCAGCATCGCCGCAGATTTTGAGGAAATCGCTAAGGTGCGTCCTGGAGAATTCTCTATAATTAGCCGTGACTTGGAAGATAAAACCTGGCTAGTAGCTTATAGAACTGACGATGGGCCAGTTTATTACTATGCCTACAACCGAGAGTCCAAAACTAGCACTTTCCTTTTTAGCAACCAACCCAAACTCGAAGCGTTGCAGTTAGCTTCAATGCAACCAATTTCTTACGAAGCGCGGGATGGCTTAATTATCCACAGTTACTTGACAACCCCTGTGGGAATACCTACGCAGAATCTCCCAACAGTACTGTTGGTTCACGGCGGCCCTTGGGCGCGGGATGTTTGGGGTTTCTCTCCCACAGCGCAATGGCTAGCTAACCGGGGTTATGCCGTTCTGCAAGTGAACTTTCGCGGTTCCACGGGCTACGGTAAAGCATTTTTGAATGCTGGGAATCGCGAATGGGCTGGTAAAATGCACAACGACTTAATTGATAGTGTTAACTGGCTGGTGGAAAAAGGCATTTCCGATCCACAAAAGATTGCGATTATGGGCGGTTCTTATGGAGGTTACGCCACTCTAGTAGGGTTAACTTTTACACCAGAAATATTTGCGGCTGGCGTGGATATTGTCGGGCCAAGTAACTTGATTACTCTGGTAGAAACTATACCGCCTTATTGGGAACCATTGAAGGCAATGCTTTATCATCGCGTTGGTAATTTAGAGACAGAAGAGGAGTTTCTGAAATCGCGATCGCCTTTATTCTTTGCTGACCGAATTCAAAAACCTTTACTCATCGGTCAAGGTGCAAACGATCCGCGGGTGAAACAGTCAGAAAGCGATCAAATTGTCAACGCAATGCAACAGGCTGGTTTACCAGTGCAATATGTACTTTACACAGATGAAGGACATGGTTTTGCCAGACCAGAAAATCGGTTGCACTTTTTTGCGATCGCCGAAGAGTTTCTCGCTAAATACTTAGATGGTAGATTTGAACCTGTAGGAGATATTCCAGGCCATTCAGGAATAGTTAAATAAAGTCTCAAAAGGGTGGTTAGTGTCATTTACTGACCACCTTGGTATTTTCAATAGTTAGCAAGGTTTGCATATTTCAAAGGGAACTCGAACAAGCTCATCATTACCCACCAATATCTGAAAAGTCCAGATTCCTGGAGCAAAAGCTTGGACTTGGAAGAAAAGTACAAACTTTTGTCGAATAATCTTACATGAACTTTGCATATCGGCAAAAATAGAAGTTTCAAAAACCACAATGTACTCTGAATCAAGAATTTTGATGCATAACTCTTGCCTGGTTATGACGTTCACTTCATTTGCTTCAACCACGAATACAAAGTACCCTTGCACAATGCTGGGAAAATCGTAAACAATGTATGATTCCCATCCGCACCCAAGTGTGTAAAGCAGTCCATCGCGTATTTCTGCGTAGTTTGTGAGCAAAGCTGAAGATATCCAGATTTTTCTAGTAGAAGATTCCGCAGCTGCTGGTTGTGCTTGTGTTGGTGCTTGACGACCTTTACCCCCTTTACCACCCTTGGCTCGCAGCAAGTTACCGAATATTGTATCTTCACCATCCTCACCATCTCCTCCGTTTTCTCCACCTCTTCCGGCACGGCCAACATTGATCTCAACTACATCTGGAATATCTTCCGCCCGAAAACATGCTGTTACAAACTCACCGCCACCTCCCCCTTCGCCTGCTACAGCCTCATCACCTATAGCTCCCCCACCACCTCCTCCAGTACCGGGTGCTTCGCCAGGATGACCGTCTAAGAAGAATCTGTTCCCTCCAGGCCCACCATCCCCTCCTAACGCTCCAAACCCAATTGCACTACCTCCGCCACCGCCAGCGCTAGGAGCTTTCCCTCCTTCGCCACCAAGTGACACAGGGGACATCTGTTCGTAGTCGATTCCCAGAAACTGCTTGCGGACAGTAACCATTTCAGGTGTATCAAGGATCGCAGTAATCCTTTCCAAGTGAAATAGTTCAGTAGGAATTGTTCCCGCAGCTTTCTGAAGAGCTTGACGTTGTGCAAGACTAAGTTCCTGATTGGTAACGAAGGCTAACGCCTCTACTTTGTTGGATTTGACACCCTTAATGTCATTAAGAAATTTCTTCTTAATATCTGTATAATTTTGCTGTCTTCTTGGAAAGTAAACAGCCATCAACCACTGCTGACCATCCTTGTTACAAATAGCATCTTTTGTTCCGTCCTTACCACCCAGTGGATGGCTAGGATCTAAGCCTTTATAGCCTTCATTGAGCAAGATTTGCGCTGCTAGTCGTTCTGATGGAGCCTGACCGTTTGTCCACTCTCGCAGCCTGTGCCATGTCTCGTCCCATCTGTTGGTCAATATGAGTATTCTGGCTAAAGCCAGCCTTGTATGTTTAAATACAGTGTGCGATTTAGCACGCTCATGACTGAAATTTTACTGTATAACAGCGATTTAGTATCTCTATCTGGTATCTTCTACTGTATTTTTGCGATTTAATATACTAATTTTCGGAAATAAAAATTACGCAGTTTACTAACCCATAAAAAATTTAACTAACTTTACAAAACTGACTTAGATTTTAAGTCTACTAAGATAACTTTGACCACACAATATTGTGTTTGATCGCACTTCTCAAATCCCTTCGTCTGTCTGCCTTTTAAATTTAAACTAAGAAATGGCATTACCCGCATTGCTTTCTCCAGCGTTGAGTACTTGCTCTGCGGTTAGCTGTAATTCTGGAAAAATAGTAGAAGCGATCGCAGTATTTCCTGAAAATCTGGTTTCTTCATAAAACCCGTCAACTAATATTAGTACAGTAACTACATTTATTTGTGGATCGACAATCCAATATTCAGCAATTCCCCTTGCGGCATACTCAGAACGTTTGTAGCAATAGTCTCGATCTTCGTTAGCTTTGCCAGGAGAAACAACTTCGACAACTAAAGCCGGAGGTGGCATATCTACAGTGATTGTGGATCGTGTTGCACCTTCCAAGGCTGTTGCAAGTTCATCCGTCAGCACAACTAAGTCAGGAATGTGAGTTGTCGCACGAGAACCAGCAACAACAATTTCAACTTTGTTACTTAACCGATTCACTGGGACGAACTTAAGGAAATTTACCAGTAAAAAGAGAGATATCTGGACATTTTTTGGGCTTTCGGGTGGTATTGGAACTAACTCACCTGCTACCAGTTCATACTGGCTATCCGTGCCATCGTCATATTTCAAATATTCCTCAAGCCTTAAATGTTTGCCAATGATTGCAGTCATATCACTTCAATAGAAGTTACGTATTGATAGTTTATTAAATTCATCAATCCCGATTTATTATTTAAAACCACAGATAATTTATGAGTCTTTATCTGTGGTTATATTTTCATCTAATTGACTTTTGCAAAAGATTTAGTAAACGCCTGATTATTTAAAGCGATCGCTTCCCTAAAATTGCTGCAAAAACCGCAAATCACTAGCATATAACCGACGAATATCGTCGATTTGATGTAACACCATTGCAAAGCGTTCTACACCAAAACCGGCAGCAAAACCTGTATAAACTTCTGGGTCATAACCCACAGACTTAAGTACATTTGGATCGACCATACCGCAGCCCATCACCTCCAACCAGCGTCCATTCCACTGCAAATCTACCTCAGCAGAGGGTTCGGTAAACGGGAAATAACTGGCGCGGAAGCGAATTGGTAAATCGCCAAATATTGCTTGTAAAAATACTTTAATTGTGCCCTTGAGGTCTGTAAAAGTTAGTCCCTCGTCAATGGCTAAAAGTTCTATTTGATGGAAAACTGCTGAGTGAGTCGCGTCTACATTATCTCGCCGATAAACTCGCCCTGGAGCAACAACCCGAATCGGTGGTTCTTCTCTTTCCATGTAACGAATTTGCACTGACGAGGTATGAGTGCGTAAAAGATTCCCGTCTGGCAGGTAGAAGGTATCCTGCATATCACGGGCGGGGTGGTCAGGCGGGGTATTAAGAGCCTCGAAATTATAGTAATCTGTTTCCATTTCTGGCCCTTGAGCCACGGTGTAGCCCATACCAACAAAGATATCCAGCGCCCGGTCGATAATGCCGTTGAGGGGATGAATGCGACCTTGGGGGCTGTAAATACCCGGCATAGTTACATCCAGAGTTTCCGCCTCTAGCTGTAACTGAATTTGCGCGGCTTCTAAGGCAGCACGTTGCTGGTCTAGACTAGTTTGCAAAGATTCTTTGACTGTATTGGCGATCGCTCCAATTTTTGGTCGTTCCTCTGCACTCATTTGCCCCATACTTCGCAACAGTGCCCCCAGTTCTCCTTTTTTACCCAGATAGTTAACTCTGAGTTCCTCTAGGCGTTCTAGGGTGTCGGCAGCTGCGATCGCTTTTTCTCCTTCTTGCCGCAGTGCTAAAAGTTGAGCTTCTAAATTGCTAGTCATTAGTTATTAGTCATTGGTCATTAGTCATTAGTCTATAGTCAAAAGCTGTGAATCGGTCGATAAATAAACTTACAGCTATGCCATTAACATCAGCTAAAGGTGAGGGTTGAAACCAAATCTCTGTTTATCAGTTATAGACGATTGGGCTAGTACAGCAGGCGGGTAAATCCAGTTAACATCTCACTTAACAATGAGCAACTTGTCTTAAAGGTAGGCAAAATTTCGCCACCCTGTCTAGTGAGTATAAATATTTTTTTGCTGCTTGTGACCTCAGACATTGACAAATGGCTAATAACAAATAACTAATAACTAATGACCAATGATTAATGACCAATGACCAATGACTAATGACCATGAAATTACTAATTAGCAACGATGATGGCGTTTCTGCCCTGGGGATTCGTACCCTAGCCAACTACTTGGCAGAGGCTGGTCATGATGTGAGTGTAGTTTGTCCCGATCGAGAGCGATCGGCAACTGGACACGGGTTAACTTTACACCAACCCATTCGTGCCGAAATTGTTGAAGGGATTTTTCATCCTGCTATCAAAGCTTGGGCTTGCGATGGTACGCCTTCAGATTGCGTCAAATTGGCACTGTGGGCTTTATTGGAAACTCCCCCAGATTTGGTTCTCTCTGGTATTAATCAAGGTGCGAATTTAGGAACCGAAATTCTGTATTCTGGCACTGTTTCTGCGGCAATGGAAGGTTTAATTGAAGGCATTCCCAGTGTAGCGCTGAGTCTTATAAGTCATACATCTAAAGACTTTCAAGCTGCTGCTAAGTTTGCCACAGTTCTTGTAGACCAGTTAGCCCAAAAACCACTGCCAGATTTAATGTTGCTCAACGTCAATATTCCTGCGGTCAAATGGGAAGAAATTGCCGGAGTTGCTCTCACTCGTCAAGGCCTACGGCATTACACTGATGTATTTAATAAACGAGTTGATCCTCGTGGAAAAACGTACTACTGGTTAACTGGAGAGATAGTTGAGGATGTGGAACCCCCAAGCGGCTTAAATCTGCCTCAAAATGTACCTACAGATGTGGAAGTTGTACGTAAAAACTACATCAGTGTTACTCCGTTACAATACAATCTTACTTACGCAACTGGATTAGAGAAATTATCAGAATGGGAATTCAATTTTCCTGGAATCATTTGATTTATCAGCATAAAAATGTGGTTATTCAAATGCATCACTGAAAAATGTAGGCTATAACGTAGGGGCACTCTTGAAATAACCGATACACATTCAGCCCAAAACCTGGGAAATTCTAACTTACGCATTTCATTCACATTTACACAATCGGCCGGAAACAGGATATGCTGTTTTACCAAGAAATTCTCCCTCTAACAAAATCGGTGAGACAGCATAAACTTAGACAAAATAAGTAACAATTCTTTCATTTATCGCCCGCTCAGTCCAGCAAGCAACACCCATGTCTAGGATAGAGAATCAATTTACCGTACAATTTTGGGGCGTTCGTGGCAGCATCCCCAGCCCTGGGCCACACACTGTTCGTTACGGCGGTAATACCCCTTGCATATCAATGCAAGCGGGCGATAAACGCTTAGTTTTCGATGCTGGCACGGGACTACATGTTTTGGGGCAATCTTTGTTGCGCCAAATGCCATTAGAAGCTCACATATTTTTTACCCACTCTCATTGGGATCACATGCAAGGTTTTCCCTTCTTTACGCCAGGGTTTGTAAAGGGGAATGACTTTCATATTTACGGCGCGATCGCACCTGATGGTTCTACCATAGAACAGCGCCTCAACGATCAAATGTTGCACCCGAACTTTCCCGTACCCTTGCAGATTATGCAAGCCAATTTAAATTTTTACGACATTCGACCGGGGCAACCAATCCACATTGATGACCTTACCGTAGAAACAGCACCTTTAAACCATCCAGGTGAAGCTGTAGGATACCGCGTCAACTGGCGTGGTGGTGCAGCTACTTACATCACTGATACCGAACATTTTCCCGATCGACTCGATGAAAATGTGCTGTGGCTAGCTCGTAATGCCGACATCTTAATTTACGATTCTACCTACACAGATGAGGAATACCACTCGCCAAAATCTCCGAAAATTGGCTGGGGGCATTCTACCTGGCAAGAAGCTGTAAAAGTGGCACAAGCCGCTAACGTCAAAACTTTGGTGATTTACCACCACGACCCAGCGCACGATGACGACTTTTTGGATCGTGTAGGCAAACAAGCAGCTGCAAAATTTCCTGGTGCTATTATGGCACGGGAAGGATTGGTACTTCAGGTTCCGACCTCAGTTGTCTTATCAGAATCTTTTCCTGTTAGCAAGTATTCTACCTAAAGATTGCGATCGGAGGAATTGGAGATTTTAGATTAGATTGGTGATCGGAGGCTTTCAGCGCCAGAGCGTCCCTGTTGGCTGTACGGTGAGACAGCGCTGCCCAGAGTTGTCAAAGCGCTGACCACAAGATTAGGGCGACAACAGGAGGACACACTAGTCATTGGTCACTGGTCATTGGTCATTGGTCATTGGTTATTTACAAATGACAAAGGACAAAGGACAAATGACAAATTGGTACTACAAAAGCTGTCCTCCTCAAGGCGGTTTACCATAGGGTAGCTTCCTGCTGAGAGCTAAAATAAACCTAAAATCTCAGAATCCACGTGCTAAATTTGTCTAAAAATGGGTGTTCTGTGCGGGTTGCTTTTTCGAGCGAAGGGCTACTAACGCCGACTGCTGTTGCCCTTGGCAAGTTTGATGGTGTTCATCTTGGTCATCAAAGAGTAATTCAACCAGTCTTGCACGCTGGTGGTCACTTGTCAGTAGCTAGTAGTCCGCACTCAAAGGAAAATCAACTGACTAATCAAGAATATACTTATTCAACAGTTGTCACCTTTGACCCCCATCCACAGGAGTTTTTTACAGGGCAACCCAGGACTTTGTTAACGCCACTGGATGAAAAAGTCCAACAATTGCGATCGCTTGGGGTAGAACAACTGGTACTACTACCCTTTGACAAAGAATTGTCTGCGTTGACCCCCGAAGAATTTGTCGAAAAAATTCTCGTGCAACAACTGCGATGCCAACGAATTAGCATCGGGCAGGATTTTTGTTTTGGCGAAAAACGCAGTGGTACTGCTCAAGATTTGCAATTACTCGCCGCCAAGCACAATATTCCCGTTACCATCGTTCCCTTACAAACTTATACAGGTGATTCGTCCATCCAAACCAATTGCGTCAGTACTACTCCGACTCAGGATGCCCGCATTAGCACTTCATTGATCCGCCAAAACCTTGAGCAGGGAGACATCGAAAACGCAAATCTGTTACTAGGACGCCCCTACACCCTCCTTGGTGATGTCGTTCAAGGTCAACAATTGGGCAGAACAATTGGCTTTCCTACCGCAAACCTCCAATTACCAAAAGAAAAGTTTTTGCCTTGCCAAGGAGTCTATGCTGTGCGTGTTTTCACTCTCGGTCAAACATCTGATACTGCTCCTAGTGAGAACTTGGGCGTCATGAATATCGGGAATCGTCCAACTGTAAACGGTACTTATTCATCTGCGGAAGTACATTTATTCGATTGGTCTGGTGATTTGTATGGCAAAAAACTGGTTGTGCAGCTAGTTAAATTTTTGCGCCCCGAACAAAAATTTCCTTCTCTTGAAGCCCTGAAAACACAAATTCAACTTGACTGCGTTGTTGCTAGAGAAGTTTTGAATGCTTAGTGGGAACAATAGATAGGGCATTGGGCGCGGGAGGCAGAGGGGCAGAGGGGAAAAACTAAACTGTACTGCAACTTCTCCTCTGCTCCCCTGCTCCCCTGCCCCCCTGCTCCCCTGCTTCCCCACTCCCCACTCCCTACAACGCATGAGAGAAAAAATCGACGCTTTAACACAAAATCTGGCTCTAACCATCGTTGGCAAAGCTGAAGCAATACGCTTAGTGCTAGTCGCCTTGTTAGGTGGTGGTCATGCTCTCTTAGAAGATGTTCCTGGTGTTGGTAAAACCCTACTCGCTAAATCCTTAGCTCGCTCGCTGGATGGCAAGTTTCAACGGCTACAATGCACTCCCGATTTACTGCCAACTGATATTACTGGCACCAACATCTGGAACCCAAAAAGCGGCGAATTTACTTTTCTTCCTGGCCCAGTGTTTACCAATGTGCTATTAGCTGACGAAATTAACCGCGCCACACCCCGCACTCAGTCAGCTTTATTAGAAGTTATGGAGGAACATCAGGTAACAGTTGATGGTGTCTCTCGTGCAGTTCCCCAGCCCTTTTTTGTCATTGCCACTCAAAACCCTATCGAGTATCAAGGTACTTTTCCTCTGCCGGAAGCGCAAATGGATCGGTTTATGTTGTCGCTGAGTTTGGGCTATCCTTCTGAGGCAGAAGAATTGCTGATGCTACAAAATCTCCAAAATGGTGTCAAAGTTGCTGATTTGCAGCCTTGTATTACCTTGGCAGAAGTACAGCAATTGCGTTACCTCTGCTCTCAAGTAAAAGTGGCAACTTCCTTGCAACAATACATTCTCGAATTGGTACGGGCAACACGTCAAGATGAGGAAATCGCCCTTGGTGTCAGTCCCCGTGGCACATTAGCATTACAACGGGCTGCCCAAGCGTTAGCTTTTCTATCAGGGCGTGATTATGCCATTCCCGATGATGTGAAATTTCTTGTCCCTTATGTTCTGTGCCATCGACTTATTCCTAGAGGAGGGCGCAATTCAAGAACTGTTGTTGAGCGATTATTGCGATCGGTTTCTATTCCTTAAGGTAAAGTGACTTTGATGAGCTAAAAAACAGCTATCCGAGGTGGCGATAACTGTATTTCTTGCTGGGAAAAATATTTTTTGCGCTTTTAACTCCAGTTTATTCTGCATCAGTTTGCACATTGCCTATCAATTCATCCAAATTATCAGAGAAATTTCCTCGCACTATCTTTTTAGCTAACTCAAAAAGAAGCCTCACATCTCACCGCGTTCGCGTTAGCTTTCCGCAGGAAAGCGGGAGTGTGGGATGAATTTTTGGACACACAAGTATTTATATTACTGTTGTCAATATCAATAAATGTGTTGCTTGCCAAAACTACTTACGCAAAATTCGAAACACTGCCAATACTGCGTAAGTCTTATGATTAGCACAAGCGCCACTTTTAAATATTTGGGAATGTGAGGAATGTCAATTTTTGTTAAGCGCAAAATCCGCGATGCCTACGGCGGGCTACGCCAACGCCAAGCACTACAGCCAAGCGCCGAACGTGAATTCAAACGCCAATTTTTCGGTTTACTTCTGGTAATTATAACGTGGAGTTTAGCTATGGGCTGGCTTCTAGCCTTGGCAACTAACGCCCAAAGTGCGACTCCTCCTGCTGAAATTGGCACTGTTGATGTAGTACCTGCACAATACCAACTGGGGCAAGAACTGTATTTAGAAAACTGCTCCAGATGCCACATTGCCATACCACCAGCCGTTTTACCTACCCAAACTTGGAAAAATCTCCTGCAAGACTCGCAGCACTACGGCGCACAACTCCAGCCCTTAGTCGATCCGCAACGCATCTTAGTGTGGAAATATCTTTCGACTTTCTCCCGCGTGCAGCTAGACGACGAAGAAACACCATATCGCCTCAACAACTCGCGTTATTTCAAAGCTTTGCATCCAGGAGTTGAGTTACCACGTCCCGTCCAAGTTGGCAGCTGTGTCAGCTGTCATCCCAGTGCTAATGATTACAATTTCCGCCGCCTGACATCACCAAAGGCAGAAGGGCAGAGGAGATAGGGCGCAGAGGGGAAAGATCCTGTGAGAAAGCTTGCCTCTGCTCCTCTACTCCCGCATCCTGGCCCCATCTGGGGGCAAAATGATACTATGAAGAAAGAGTAGTGCGATTCGATGTCGCACGTAATGAGTTAAATATCCTGACTGGACAAGGTTTTACTTAAAAGCATGATTATTGCACCGATGCCGAAGGATATCTACAGGCGAGTGTCCAACGCCTGTCCT
>NZ_JBWQXL010000049.1:0-46731 GCF_056620565.1 Nostoc sp. LEGE 12454 | reverse complement strand
TGAAACGCTGCTGCGGCAACGATAGTTTAGGGGTTGCCCTACGCAAAAATAGCTCGATGCCAGGATTCATTACTCATACAAACAAAAAGCCCCACGCTCATACAGCCTGGGGCTTTTTGTTTTTCATAAATTGCGTTACTAATGCCACACAGCACTTTTATACGGTATTCGGTTGGGTTAAACGTTTATCGCCTGTCAGTTTATCGTCTGTCACCTGTCACCTATCCTCCTTTGCTTGTCGTGCAGACATGATTTGCTTTTGCTGTTCTTGTAGCCAGTTTTCAAAGAGTTCATTCAACAGGCGCATTTTCATAAATTCATCCAGTTGTGCTGGAATAAATTTTTCTAACCGCAAAATCACAAACCATTCAGCGATACGGGTAGGGGGCAATATCTGACCTGGTTGACTGCTAGAGAGCATTTGCACCATTATCGGATGTAATGCATTCAGTTCAATCGGGCCTACCAAGCCACCAGTTTGGGCTTCCGGTCCGAGTGAGTATTCCCGCGCCAAATCAGCAAAAGAGTTTTCTTTTGCCTGAATTCTGAAGTATAGTTCTTGGGCAATTCCCACATCCTGGGTTCGCAGTAGGGAATAAATTACTTTGTCCAGTTTTGCCTTGGACTGAAAAAAGTAAGATTCCAGTTTATTACCCCAAGTGGCTTGCTTGAATTTTTCAATTTTCAGCTTACGAGTGGTAATAACTTCTAATTGATCGGGAGTCAGCCCTTGATGTGCCATCCAAGCCTGGATGTCTTCTTCATTTTTAAACTGTTTTTCAGCGTAAAACTGTTGTTTAGCTTGGGCTACTTCCTCAGGAGTACACTCTATAATTACCTTAGCAGAGCGTGAGTTTTGCTCTATCGCTTCATCAATGATTAATTCCCGCTGCAACTGTGGCAGCATTTGGTAACTTGCCAGTAAAGAAATCAGTTCACTAGCTGTAATTGTACGATTACCGATTTGGATCGCTTCAGTCATTAGCTTTCGGTCATCTCAAGAATATCTAGTCTGTTAAAGAAGCTATACCTTACCTCATTGTCTAGGAACTTTTACCTTAATTCTACAGAGTTAGGTATATTAACCTCACTTTCGCAATAATTAAATAGTTATTTGCTAACATACTTAAAAATATACAGTTTGTATGAGTTTTTATCAAAGATTCTACGCAAATGCTAGCAGATGTGAAGATAAAGATAAAAGACAGTTTTCGCCACTACGACTTTAGAAGACGAAGTTTATCAGACTAGCTAGGGTGTTTTGAGGTTTCTATTATTATGCGTAGAGGCACAGTGGTCTTAATGTTGCGGTTCTTCTGCCAACCTCGAAAGAGCGTTTGGTAGATAAGGGTAGAAGCCAAGAGCTTTTATGAGTCCGCGTACCACTACGCGAAAGCAAGCTACGCGCAGCGTTTCGCATCTAAGCGTTTAGAATTTTCTCAAGTAGAGCAGGCATGATGTGCTGAGGGCGACGCTCCTATGTTACTAAAGCTTCTTTACAAGACGCTGGGCGAACGCTATCGAGCATCTAGTGGGTCTGTTTACAAGTGTTTTGGGTATAAAGGGGGACGCATTATATACTGCCTTTTCACATAAGGGTATTTATGTATCCTATAACCAAAAATCCTTAGGTCTACAAAGACTCTAAATAATTCAAAAGATCCGCCATTTCTTGAGCACTAGGTTGGAATTTTGGCATTGGCGGTGTTTCGCCACTAATAACTTGGTGAATCAGCCCATACCGAGACTTGTGCTTTGAAACAGCTTGCAAACTCGGTCCCACTCGCCCGTCTGCTTCCAAGCCATGACAACCAGCACAGTTAATTTGAAAGATCGCGTGTCCTTGAACTGGGTTTCCTGTTAGGGATAGAACACTCTTAACGTATGGATCGGAGGCTTGAACCAACTGAACACCAAAAAAGCCCAAAGGGACTCCTAGCAGTATAGCCAGCGTCAATAAAACGATCCGCTGAATCAAAATTTCAGGTTTGGTAATCTGGTTATCCAAAAGGTTTGCTGTGAAAGTCTAGGTGTGCTAAAAAGTTTTCATTTCCTACACATAGCTTAAAAGTTCTTGATTGTGTCTGCAAGCACAGAAGACTATTTTTTTGTGGACAGTCGCCTTTCAAAAGGCTGTAGGGCGCAGGATTCATACGAAATTTGGTAAAATTAAAAACAGGCAACGAATATTTAATAATTACAAAGAGGAGATTTACAGTGGTTGAACCCCTGCTATCAGGTATTGTCCTTGGTCTAGTTTTCGTCACTCTCGCCGGACTTTTTTACGCTGCATATAAGCAATACAAGCGCCCCAATCAGCTGGGGGGATGAGGGAGTGCCCAGTGCTGAGTGCTGAGGAGCCAGTGCGTTGAGCGGCTCTGCCGATTTGTACCCCTGCTCTTAAGCAAGCTACGCGTAGCGTCTCCGACAGGAGAACAACTGGCGTTGCCGAGTAGGATGAGGGAAGGGGGATAAGGAGGACAAGGAAGCAAGTTTTCTTCCCCATTCCCCATTCCTGTCATTCCACAATTCTGTAGAAAGTAAGTGATGTGTTGCCGTAAACTTTCTGGCGGCAAATTTCCCAAGCGGGAATCTCTAGCGGTGTCCAACCTTGTGAGGCGTGTTCAACTGCGATTTCGCCGCTAGGATCTAAAAATTGATGGTGAGCGATCGCTTCTAATACTGGCTGGTACAATCCACTGGCATAAGGTGGATCGAAGTAGATTCTATCAAACTGCTTACCTGATAAAGTCTTTAACTGCTGGGTAATATCTCCCCGCAATACCCGAAATTCCTGGTCGGCATTAGTTAACTGCTGCCAATTTTGTTGGATGGTGGCACAGGCTCGGCTCGATTGTTCAATTCCCACTACTACGCTGGCTCCTCTACACAAAGCCTCTGCGCCCATTGAACCAGTACCGGCGCACAAATCTAGCCAGCGACAACCTGCAATTTCTCCTTGCCAAATATTAAATACTGCCTCCCTTACCCGCGCACTAGTGGGTCTAGTTTCTTTCCCTGGTAAAGTTTTTAGCTGGCGATTGCCGTAAATTCTCAGGCTCATTGGTTATTAGTCATTAGTCATTGGTCATTAGTTTAGACAAAAGACAAAGAACAAATGACAAAAAGAATATTAGGCAGGAATTTTTTCGCGGACTTGAGCAACGAAATTAGACAGGATTTGTAATCCAATATTAGAGGATTTTTCGGGGTGAAATTGGACTGCCATGAGGTTTTCGTGTGCGATCGCAGCTGTGATGGTTTGAGTACCGTGAGTGATAGTTGCTGCACGGATTAGCGGGTCTATTGGGTCAACATAGTAGGAATGGACAAAATACACCCAAGGATCTGAGGGTAAATGCTCCCACAAAATACTTTTTGGTTGAGTAACTTCCAGTTGATTCCAGCCCATGTGAGGAATAGTGATGTCAGGTTCGGGACGGAACCGCCGCACTTTTCCTTTGATAATTCCTAGTCCTGGTTGGGTACCTTCTGCACTTGATTCAAAGAGAATTTGCAATCCTAAACAAATTCCCAAAAAAGGTTTTCCAGATGCGATCGCTTCTTTAATAGGTTGTTCTAAACCACGCGATCGCAGGTGTTGCACTGCTGGATCGAATGCTCCCACTCCCGGTAGGACTATAGCATCTGCTTGCTCTAATTCCTTTGGAGAATAAGTAACATTAGGAGTTGCCCCAGCTTTTTCCAAGCCTTTACAAACTGAGTGCAAATTTCCCATCTCATAATCTACGACCGCAATTACTGGCATTTACCTGCTCCTTGTAAATTTATTATGGAGGGTTTTTCTATTCTAAATAATATTTGTTTGTTATGAAGAAAAGAATTCTATTAACTTCTTTTGACACTTGGCTAAAAGATCAACAGTCAAATTCTTCTGATGATTTATTACTTGAAGTTACCAAACTTGAGTTGATACCACATGACTTAACTTTTTTACGCCAGTTACCCGTAGATGTGCAACTTGCTAGTACTCAGGTAATGGAAAAAATCAAGGCAATCCAACCTGATTACATCATCTGTTGTGGCATGGCTGCAAGTCGTACACAATTAAGTGTGGAAGCAGTTGCTAGCTGTGGAGAAAGTATTTTACAGACAGAAGTTGATTTAGAAAAATTAGTGGTGGGAGCAGAAAAAATTCAGATTAGCCACGACTGTGGGAAATTTGTTTGCGAGGGTCTTTACTATTCAGTGTTGGACTACTTAAGCCAAAATCAACTCACGGCACGTTGTATTTTTGTCCACGTTCCGGTTCTCAATCAAGAAAATTTGATGGGGATTATTGCCGATTTCGTATTAATTATTAACAAACTGGCACTTTCATCAAGCTGTTAATGTCTTTATGGTGAAAGAAATATCTAAGTATATGTTGCCATTGTTACTAATTTTCCCGATAGCCCAATTAACTCCTGCCACGCTACCACCTGAAGAAGTTGTACAACCACAAGAAGTACGACCTTTACCAGGTAAGTTGGATACAGTGCCAACGTTTAACAGCAATAGTCCAGAATTGGTTTTGAAGGAAGGAATCTTACTTTCTACCTTTCCACCAAATGGGAAAAAAGTGCCAACAGCGCATCTGAATTTTCCTTTTCGGGGACGATTTGATATTTTTGCCCATCACGTTGCGAAGGCTGAACCAGCAGAGAATTTACGTTCTCTTTATTTAGGGATAATTTTGCATAACCCTAGTTCGGAAACAGTGAAGGTAAATATTTGGCAGGCGGCGAGTTATTTGAGTCAACCAGATGCACCATTTATTCAATTACCATCTTTTAGCCAAAACCTTTTAGGTAAAGTTTTTGCTGGGCCAGGCGATCGCGTCATGTCTGATGTGCTTCGGGGAGTGCGACAAGAGATTTTTCCTGCCCAATTTGAGATTCCACCAAAGCAAAGTCGGATGTTACTCAATTTACCAATTCCTGTGCAAGGATTGACACCACCCCTGAATGGTCGGTCTACATTCATGCGACTGCAAAGTGATGGCACTGTCTATGCAGCTAGCCTAGCGATGTTTGCACGGGAGAATCCTGATGGCAGCGAGCGATCGCCTACCTTAGAAGAATGGCAGAATTTACTAGATAATGGTGATTTAGCTGGGCCACGAGATAAAACTCCCACTCCTTTAGAAGAAACTGGCAAGCCAAGAATTTATGGGCGTGTTGCGGGAGTGGTTGGTGGTTCGCGATGGACAGCCTTATTAGTAGATAAGCCTAAATCTAGATATCTAACTATTCCCCAGGCTGGTCAAGTGTTTTCCTACGCTCTGAGTACCCTGCATGGCGGTACATTAGGAACTAGTCAAATTCAAAGCGCACCCATGCTAGTGCGCTATCCTGACACCGCATATCGCGCTCATGGAAACTATGGAATTCAATATAATCTGAAGTTGCCGCTATACAACAATACTCAAAGTTCTCAAACTGTTAGTGTGTCGATACAAACGCCACTTAAGGAAGATCGGTTAGTCAAACCAGGGTTACGCTTTTTGAGTACACCCGCTCCTCAAGTATTCTTCCGAGGGACAGTGCGGGTACGTTACAAAAATGAGCTAAATCAGCCACAAACTCAGTTTGTGCATTTAGTGCAAAAGAGAGGTCAAGTAGGGGAACCGTTAGCTTTATTAAAGATGAAAGCTGGCGATCGCTCTTTGGTAGAAGTAGACTTTCTCTATCCGCCAGATGCTACACCACCGCAAGTATTAACAGTTTCAACTCAGATTGAACCTCGGTAACGAGTCATGGGTAATCGGTAAGAGTTTTTTTCTAATTACCTGTTACCAAAAAATAATTAAAGCCTGTTCTCAAGTTTTTCACCCCAAGTTTCTATATTTAGGGTGAATACTTATTCCGCCCCATGCGTTGCAATAGAAATAGCAGACTATAGCAGGCAATAAAGGGACGGCATGGCAACCGATCAAAAAACGAATCAAGAAACTGAATTAAATTTGCTCCAGCCGCTTGTTGGAATCTTGATATTACTGGTAGAGGATGAGCCAGATATTGCAGATTTGCTCATCTTCATTTTGGAAGCAGCTGGTGCAGAGGTAATGGCTTTAACCGATGCAGAAGAAGCTCTTGCCTTAGTTGAATCGCTTCATCCCGATATTCTGGTGTGCAATATGAAATTGCCCGAACATGATGGAAATTGGTTAATTGAGCAAATTCGAATGCATTCTCGCCAATTTTTAAGACAGTTGCCTGCGATCGCCATCACTTCTTATACACGGGAAGTATCAAGCTATAAGGCTTTGAATGCTGGTTTTAATCGATTTCTAGTCAAGCTTGAGAGTCCAGAAGAAATTGTAGATGAGATTGTTCAGCTGTTATCTACCGATCTGTAAATATAACTAGCAGCCTCGATCTCGTTTTTGATACTGCTTTCACACAATAGTCTATGGGAGCGCACAGCTAGCTATACACTCCTAAAAACGATTTTAAGAAAGGAAACCATAGAACCCTAAGTAATTAGGGTAAAATGTTGCATATATATTTGTTAACCTCGTTGAAAACCCTTTGCTGGCTTTTGTTGCCCCTTACCCTTGGGCTTAGATTTGTTAACTTCTCCTAAAGCTTCCTGAAATAAGTTATGCAAATGTATGGGTACACTGGCAATGTCTGGCAGCTCTGGCTCAATAGGTTTGTGGAATTCTTGCAAAAGTGCATCCAAGTCACTTTCAAGCCTAAACTCTGGACGTTGCAAAAATGTTTGCAACACATTTTCTAATTGAGTTGGATGCTGTTGTGCTAATCGATGCCAGATAAAAGCATTAATACTTTTATCTTCTAAGTAGTAGCGAACTAGTTTTTCGGCTCCTTGCACACTTTGCCAGTCCTCTGCCGATAAGATTGCTTGTACTTTACTATATGTTGGTAAAAACATTTGTCCCCAACGCGGATGAGAGAGAGCCGTTACCTGTTCTGCTTTCTTGAGTTCAGCAGGCAAATCAACCTTTGGCATAACCATTTTGCTCTTGCTGCTTTTGCTGTTAAACATCTCAGAGACTACGTTGGAATCTGCACCAAATTCTTCTGCGGCTGCTTTTATTTCTTCGTCGCCAATTCCAGCTGCTTCTGCCACTTCAGCAAGAGATTTAGAAGTATCAATTCCTGCGGCTGCAAAGGTTTTTTCAGTAATTACTTCTTGAAATTCCGCTATTTTTTTATTAACCTGGTATCCAGGTAGTGTGATTTCATCAGTGCCAAAAAAGTCCACAAACTGCTGATGATATTTTTCTACTGACTGCCAAGCTTCTTCTAGTAAGTCTGGAGCATCGCTGTAAAGATTACTTTTATAGTTTTCTTTGAAATTACCAATTGCTACAGCAAGTTTTGGTTTACCTAATTTACCCATTATTGTGTAGGGGCCAGAAAACATCCAATAGCTATCGGTAACGGGAGAAATGCGAGTTAGCAAGATTTCTCCGACTTTCAACCGAGATATTGCCTGTAATGTTTGAATATTGTTTGGCTTGACAATATAGTGTTTATCTGTTAACCAGTTCGTCAATTCAAAGCCATCAGTTAGAATATTCGTTATGGCAAATAAGCCAATAAAACTATGATGCCAACTATTGATTAAGCTGCGATCGCTTTCTGCTAAATCTGGATGGCTTTCGATAAACAACTCTAATGGAGATTTATCACTGACTTTCCCGGCTGTCAAAAAGCTATCGATGGTTAAGTCCTGCTGCGTATTATCCCCACTTCCACGGCGCAACTGTTCTGCTGCATAGGTTTCCAGTGCTTGTGCCAGTTCGCCTTCAGCATCAAGGACAAAATCAACTAAGGCTTGTTTTAATTCGTGCGATCGTTCTAATATGACATCCACAAGTTAATCTCTCGGTGCAACAGATGTAAATTATAGCCTTTGAGAGAATTTCAGCATCTAGCAATAGCTAGATTTATGGAGATGCACACTTAGCAGAATGGCTTTTTGGACACGGGATTTATTTGTTTTTTGTCAAGCCTGTGGTGCATTTGGCATTGTTCACTGGATTGACAGTTTCAGTGGCGACATTGTTTATCAGCTTTAATATTTTGACAGGTAGCCTCAGCTTTTATCTGGGCAATTCCGAAGGACTGACACAACAGTGGTGAAATGCCATGCTTACCTTCAGTACCTATCCAGCAACTTTGTTTTAGGGAACAGTGAAACTGCTGCTGTACACGTTGATTCCAGCTGGATTTGTGATTTATTTGCCGATTGAGGCATTGCGATCGCTAGCTTTGATTCATTCTCTACTAGCTGTGGCTGGTTCAACTACCGTACTATTGGTTGGTGCAGGTGTGTTTTACCACGGTTTACGTCGCTACTCCTCAGGCAATTTGATACAGATGCGAGGCTAAGTTCTTCCAGTGTTTAAAGTTGAGTTACCTTGAGGTAATTAATGAGACAATACACGATTTAACGTTTTAGAAGATTACTGATAAAGCAAAGTTTAGCCTAATGCTCATTTAAAATGGCGAATTTTCTTCATCTATATTAGTTTCTATTACATAGTACTCTACATCATCCCCAGGTTTAGTAGTCAATAAGTTTATTTGTAGTTTCTGTAACCAAGGTAGCTTGTAATAAATCTGCCCAGCCTCAGCTATTTTCCGAATCAGAGCATCGTAGGTTCGGATTTGAAGATGAGGATTATTTTTATTATGACGTGCTTTTAATCTTCGTTTTTCTTCATTATTTTTAAACTCATGCTCTCTTCCAATGATTAAAACACCTTTCGGTTCTGTAAATGTAGTTATTCCATACGCACTTCTTATTGTTTCTTGATTAGTAGTGCAATAGTCAATGTATCTTGTAAGTTGATTAATTTCTCTATTCGCTGCATCTCCAAACCTGAAATCACCGTTCTTATCTTCAATCCAAATAGTTTCATTTGCTCCTTTTAACTCTAGAACCCACCATGCAATTCCATCTGAGTTCTCTCCTGCAAATAAGTAGTCAGGTTTCAAACCTTTTGTTTGTGAGCCAACACGGGGACGAATAAGCTGTTGAGGAATAACCCAAGCGTTATGATGCCCTGTTAAAAAGAAAACAGAAACAAATGCTAGTATTTCCGGATTTGCTCTCAAAAAAACATCGATTTCTGTCTCATCACAACTTCTGAATACAAGGAAGAGAAATTTATTTAATTGTTCTGGAGTAACGTCAAAACGATTAACTTGAAATTCCTCAGGTGGATAGACACTCATTATTTAGTAATTTACAATTTGAGGTTTGCTTCGGCTTCACTTCCGTGTTATTTGCCACCAAGGTTGCCTAATGGACAACCTTTTTATATCATTTATCAATGAGTTACTTAGCAGTCTTTTTAAGACCTTGCCATCTTTGTCGTAGTTGCTGCAAGTTAGGTGTATGACCGCCATAACGCCAGCCAACATAGGCTTGACAAATTTCATCTATAACCTCAGCAGTTGCTAAAGCATGATGCTGGTATGAGACTCTGGCATACTCTAAAGGTGTTTGTGCTGGATGTTTGCCTAAACCTTTTTGGGTTGTCCATTGCAGCATTTGTTGATAAAGGCTTTCCATTGCTGGCAATTTCTTTAACCATCGACGGTTGCGCCACTCTCGCCACTGACCCCAACCCAGCCAAGCCAAGAAAGCTGCTGTAGTTGACAAGATTAAGCCAGTTAATACGCCGAACCAACCTTGAGAGAATAAAGCTAAAAACCAAGCGATCGCTCTAATCACCCACTTAAATATTGTCTCAAATACATTATTCAACAAACCTGTCAGCGGAGAAGGTAGCCAGCCAGCAACCCAATGCCACAATTGGCGCAACACACTAAAAGTCTGAGTGTCTTCAATTGAAGGTGGTATCAGAGGATGATTGGGAATAGGGTCAAAAGCAAACCAACCATATTTCGGAAAATACACTTCCGTCATCGCATAAGCGTCAGTATTACGGACAACATACAGCCCTGTAAATGGATTAAACTCTCCCGCACTAAACCCTGCTACTAACCGCGCTGGGATACCAATGGAACGCAACATTACTGTGAGAACTGTAGAGAAATGGTCTGGATAGCCTCCCTTTTGCTTAAACAAAAAAGTTTCTACCAAGTCTTCTTTTTCACTCAAATAAGGTAGTTCTAAGGGATTTTGAGGAACAGAGTAGCGTTGCTTTAAATATTGAGCTAAGTAGAGAGCTTTTTCGTAGGGTGAATCCAGACTTTTAGTAGACTTTGCGACTTTTTCTTGATTGTAGTTAGCGAGGATTTCTTCGGTACGTTGCCGGACTTTTTCGGCAATTTCGGGAGGAATTTGCAGATAATGCTTTTTAATCTGTTGCGGATATTTAGTAGAAGCTTCACCTAATTTAGTGCGATCGCGGTATGGTACTTCGGAAACTACTGTGTAGGTGAAACCTTCTGATAATTCTACAGGCGATCGCAATCCGTCTTCTTTATCAACAGCGATCACTGGTGCTGGAAAATAAACTTCCTTGGCATTAGCCATCGCTGGAATGAGGTTAGGCAAATCCGACACCACTGTATAAGTTTGTACTACCTCTTGGGTTTTAGCAGTGAGTACAGATGGGGGAATAAAAATTTGATAAGACCAAGGCGATCGCCTGATAGTCGTAACATTTTCATTGCGAGAAACTTCCCAGCCCTTACCTGTATAGCGATCGAATGCTAATACTCGCCAAAAACCCTCAGCTTGCGATCGCACCCGCATGACAACCTTGGGTTTCATCTCGCCCCGCAGGTTTTGATTCATTTGGCTATTGAAACCGTAATAAAAATTATTATCTACTTTACCTGGTTCACCAGTTTTATTTTGTCCCGTACCACCGCTACCACTGCCTTGATTCTCACCTTTACCTTGGCGGACATAACCGGGATTAATGATACTACGACCTGTGAAATTACTTTTTACTTGAATGGCAGAACTTACAGGAAAATTCCGTAATTGATAGCCGGGAAATCTGGGTAAAACAGCAAAAATTGCCAGCCCCAGACCGACAATTAGTAAAAAAGTTAAAATTAAAAATTTAAAATTAAGACTTGAGGAATTCTTCTGATTGAACTTTTCCTTTTGAGTTTTTAATGGCTGCAAACCCAAGCGCGAGCGGTAATCTAGTACTAAAGTTGGCAAAGCGATCGCTAAAAATAACAACAATACAGGTGCAAATGCTAAAGTCTGACTTAGGGTTGCTGCCACACCTAATAAAATAAGTCCGATCACAATCGAATAGCCCAAATTTTTCCGGCGGGGTGTATCAAAGCTATGCAATACCTGGAGTTGAATTAATAACTCTGCCAAACCCAACCGCGTATCATTCAACTCTCCGACTAATCGCCCAAAGAAAGCACCCAGTGCTACTAACATTCCGATGGCGATGCAGAATTTAATTGCAACATTGCGATCGCGGCGACGATAATAACTCCAAATTGCACCCACAACACTCAGGGGTAACGCCCAAAAACTGAATGAAGTCTCAGCGGCAATATCCGTCGCCACAATTCCCAAAATAACCAACGCTAGCACCAGCACCCGCAAAAAAATTGAATCTTCCACTTCAATCAAAGGCGACCCCTGCGGATTTTGCCGCCAGAAATTACCTACAGGGATACGCCAAAACCGATTCATCCTGGATAAGTTAAACATTTGAGTCTAGTAGAAGCAATGATGTAGATGCAAAAAACACAATGCGGGGGACGTAATTGCCTACCCTGGTACTGTGTCAAAAAAAATTAATTATGGATAGGGGTAGAGATGGAGATACACGAGAAATGGGTGATGCGGTGAATTGAGAAATAATCAAATACTTTCTCAATATCCCCATGTCCCCATATTCTCGCGTCCCTGTGTCTTTGTAATAACTGCTTCTCGTAGACACCCTAATGACCGCTTGTTGAAAAATAGGATGAGCTTCAAAACCAGGAAAATCCTCTTAATATATATCGGCGTTGATTGACATAGTGTGCTAGCGGTGGAAATTTAAATTAAATCGTGGGATTAATCACAAACAACAACGACTGTTCGTCTATTTCTGGAAATTCAACTTCCAGGGTATAAGTTGGGTTAAGTTGCTCGCAGCCTAACTCTACATTTAAGTATCCCGAAGTCGAAGATGTTGTCATTGCTAAAGTGCCACTTCCCCGCAGCGTCAAAGTTCCTTTAACAGGTAACTCAGCTTGCACAAGTAACTTCGTAAGTTTACCTAGAGACTGGTATTCTACTCTGATGTTCAAAGCACCAACACTGGTTAGCCACTGTCTTTCTACTACCGGACTGGTTGCTGAAACTGGTAGAGTCAGATTTTCTAGCAGTTGTTTAGCTGCTAGCAACGACAAAGCCATCTGTTGACGCGGTTGTAAATCTGAGTAATCGCTCTGAATAGCGGGCATTGTCTCTAGAGTACTGGCAGACCGATAGGTGCTTCTTAACACCAATCCAGCTATATCATTTAGTGCTTGAGACTCATTGGGAAAAAAGTTCTCCACCACTTGAACTAATTTTGCCCCCAACGGCACTGAAGATGTCACTAAAGCCTGACATTGTTCTAGCAATTGCTGGAAAACTCTTTCCGGTAAGCGGGTTGGCAAGGTCAACTTTGACTGTTGTACCATCCATCCCCAGCTAGGAACGAGTGTCATTGAAGGCTCATCAACAAAATCAGGATATTCGATTAATTGTGTTTCCCAGGGAAACAACGGTGGGTGCTCTTGAGCTTGGATTTGTAACCGATTCTTAAGGACAGCTTGAAAACGATCTTGCACAGTAGGAATTTCTCCCAATTGAAAGGTCTGGGGCGTTCCTCCCAATTTTGGCTCACTGCTTTTTGAAGCAGTGGCTTCATTGAGGAGTTTTTTTACCCCGTCATTTTCCTCACATTCTACCGATTGCTCGTTATTTTTGACATCATCTGTCAACAACCAATCGAGACACCGGTGTTGTAAGGATTCTGAGTCACTATTCATGAGTAGATGCACCTGATCCGGAAACTAATGAGTTACGAATTTCCCAAGCTTGCTCAAGAATCTTAAACCATCGTTTTTGCAGTTGTGCCATTGACAGCCCTAAAGTTTTTGCTATTTTTTCATCAGCTTGTCCTTGTTGCTTCAACTCTAATAAAGACCGTTGCTTATTGTCCAGCTGTGCTGTGTATACTTGCCATTGCTGGGGAGTTAAACCCAAATTGGTATGCAGAGAAGCTTCCAGCCATTCGTGAACTAATTCCCAACGGTGCAACAGGGCGAATCGAATCAAATGATACTTAAAGCGCTGCTGCAAATAATCTCTCTGACGAGGAGTTAAACCTAAAACCGATTCAATTTCCTGTGCTGATAAATCCTGGAGGCGAAGAGAAAAGTAATCAGCACAGTCAGATTGTTGTCGTTGTTCGAGATAATTCATTAATTCCGTAACCACAACGGAACGCAAGGTGTCTTCTTCGGGTTCGGGTTCGGCTTGTGTTGCCATTGTGGAGCGCAATTGGTGAATTGCTGGTTCTTCCCAAGAACCGTCACCTTCATTATTGCTACCTTCTGCGGCTTGTTCTATATCTACGCTGGTTTCTGGAGGCTGCTGTTGGGAAAAAGTTTGCGCGCGCAGGATAATTAGCTGTTGCTGACGGCCTGGTAAAGGAATGCGTCGCTTGCCGTAGCGCTCGGTAAATGCCATATACTCGGACAATTCCAAGAGCGTCTGAGGGCGATAAGTGGCACCAAGTTGATTTTCTCGCCGAAAAGCGTTCAACGCTTCTAGATAAAAACTCTGGAGGAAATCTTCGATGATTGTCAGCCGCCCTTGATAGCTCAATTGTCTCTGAGGAGGATTAATATATCGATAAATAATTGCACTCAAAGTACTGTGTAATTCGACTCTGCCCCGATTTGAACCTAACTGATAGTACCTGAGACACTGTTGCAGCCGATGCCGAGCCAAGGTCATCGCTGAGCTTTCTACAGATCCAGAAGCTTGGATACGTTTACTCTCATGACAAATCCGGTAGACTTCAGTGGTAATACGTCTTGCTACATCGTGGCAATTCTGTTCCGAAGCTTTAGTTGACTGCTGAAACTCCTTGGACAGGAGTTGAAAGATCGCCTCCACGCCTGTAGAATTTTCTCCCAGAATAGTTGCAGATGGAATAGTTGCGGTTGCGGCTGAATTCATAGTCTCGGTTTTCAAAAGACCCTAACTTACTTAAATACAACCTGTACGACTGTGGGTATTGGCTGGTTTGGTTTTACGTATAAGCTAAACGCAGGCCAATCCTATATTGAGGATATGGCTGATTTTATTATTCCCAATTCTGATGGGATTGTTCACACTTGATAGATGTTATTGCCGTTACCCAAGAGTCGTATACAAGTCATTATGGATTTAGAAGCACAAATTCAATTGCTGATTGACAATGCACCCCGCGATGGTATGACACCACATCTTGTTGCAGCAATTGCTCCTGCCCTTAGAGCGATCGCTCAAAAATTACGCTACTCCCAGTACTATATTCTCCAAAATTCGGAGGCAAGCTGGGTTTTAACTACGTTGAGCAATCGTGCTAATCCAGGATTGGAAAAGCGTGTGATTTACGCTTTCCCTACCATACAGGATGTCTCTCTAATTTCCCCTGCTGGGCTTGACCCTCAAATGCTAGCTAAAATTACTCCTGTCACCCATATTTTGTTCCAATTGGTGGCTTTAGAACCCGTAGATAGTATCGTTTTTTTGGAGACGCCGGGTAAGACCACTTATACCGTCGAAGTTCGGCGAACTGAACTAGAAAAACTTATGCAGAAACAGTTACGACAACAGCGATCGCCTAAACAGATCCCCCCTGATATTGCATAGAAAAAATTTGGATGTGGGATTTTTTAGATACAATCCCACATCCAACATTTTAAATCTCAAATTTCTTTAAAAAAGTTTTCTAAATCAGTAAAAAAAGAAATTTTTTCTTTCCGTTACACCATGCGACTAACTCAACTTTCGGTGAAACCTAAAATTGATTAAAAAACAGTTATCAGTGAACATTTTTCCGTTTTCAAGTTTTAGTTTCCTAGTGAAGCAGAGTCTTATACTTAAGAACTTTCACATAAAAAAATATCCCATTCTTTATTATGAAGTGCCCAGTAACCAAAAGCGGCAAGACTTCGGCGTGAGCGCTCAGTCGAATACTATCCACCCCACAAGCACTAGTAATTTCTTTTTTGGAAATCCCTAAGAACTTCCAAATAAAAACCCCACTTTCTACCTGCTAAATAAGTGGATTGAATTAAACATAAAACTGCTTTAGTGTATTAAAGCGTTAACACAACAGAACATTTCAGGTTTTCGGTACGTTACGGAAGCCACAACACACCTACAAAATCCCCACTTTCTACCTGAGAACTCCGATCACTGATTTAATAGAGGCGACTCAGTGTGTACTCAGCGATGTTAATCAATGCCTGGTGGGATTCTGAGGATGGGAGAACTGCAAGATGTTCAATTGCCAACTTCGCATGGTGAGCAGCTAACTCTCGCGCCTGCTGTATACCTTGACTATCTTGAATCAGTGCTAGTGCTTGCTCTAAATCTCCTTCTTGAGCAAATTCTCGTTCAATCAGCACTTCCAAAGATGGTTTTTCCGCCAAAGCAAATAAAACGGGTGCAGTTAGATTACCACTTTTGAGATCCGACCCCGCTGGTTTACCCAAGGTATCCGTTGTACTGGTGAAATCTAAAATGTCATCAACAATTTGAAATGCTATACCAAAATGACGACCGTAGCTATACAGATGCTCAACAGTTTCTCGCGAGACTTCACTGAGTAACCCAGCAGCTTTAGAACTGTTGGCGATTAGGGAAGCTGTTTTGTAGTAACTCTTTTCAATGTAGGTTTCAATAGAGATACCAGTATCAAAACGATTTAGTCCCTGCTGAATCTCCCCAGTAGCCAGATCCATAATGACTTCTGAGAGGAGTTTCACTACTTCTAAATTGTCCAAGTTTGCTAAATACCAGGACGATTGGGCAAAGAGAAAATCTCCTGCTAAGATGGCAATGCGGTTCCCGAACAAACTATGAACGGTAGGAACGCCTCGCCGCACGTCTGATTCATCTACCACATCGTCATGTACCAAGCTTGCTGTGTGAATCATTTCTGTAATCTCAGCAAGGCGGCGATGACGCGGTGTGATATCTTGTTCTAACATTGTTGCCCGCGATATTAGCAGGACAATTGCTGGTCTGATACGCTTTCCCCCAGCTCCGAATAAATGTTCGGCTGCTGCAAACAGAATGGGGTGGCGATTTCCAACTAGCTGTTTTAGGTTATCTGCTAGTAGTCGCAGGTCTGCTTCCACAGGGGTAAACAGGGAGGTGGCTGGGGTCATGTATGGGCGGACTCTGACTTAGGTTACGAAAGTTTACATATCCTATACTCATTTTAAGATAACCCTGTGCCAGCGCAAAGTTTTCATCAGGTAATCCCATTTTTATGAGTCTATGGGTGATAATTAAGGTTGCCGAGGGTTTTGTCAATAAGTAATTATGCTTATTTTGTGGCTACTCAAACTTTAAACTAACTTAAAAGATGAATTCTCAGTACACGGGATAAATTTCAAATTAAATTGTGTTAAGTAGTTTCTCATCTCACCTTTCTTGCCACAGTTCCAAAGATAATTTAAGCAATATTACTTATTGACAAAAATCTAGCGGTTTAAATTCGTCGCTAAGAGGCAAGGCTAAATTTCTCCAGATTGAGGTGTAGCTCTTCAAAAAATTTGAAATTTAGCAGCCGAATAAGCTCAAAATTCAGGGTCGTTGTGTTACGCTAAAATATAGGAATTTTAAATTTTGTAAGATATTCGCACCCCAAAAGTTAAGTCAGCGACTAGTTGATTTTACTGACTTGGTGGTGTGAGTCTAAAATAAATATTCGTTGGTTAGATTAAGGGAATAAATTCTTTAATTTTTCCTACGATAAGCAAAACTCCTGGTTTGGAGCTGTGTGATATCCCTATGGGAAGTCGCTACACGTACTCAGCGCACGTAGAGCGCAAGCATTGCTCTTTTCACAGCAGTTTGAGCAAAAATAAAGCAGATCGGGTAGACCGCTGAGAATCGTAGTTTTAGATTGCTAAACGGCAAACTAACTGCTGTGGGATCTATGGTCTGCTAGAAGTCGCATTAAATCATAAATTCTTTGTCCGTAGAGGATTTCATCTCTATAGGTAATTTTACTATAGGAAACTACAGCCATCAAGAATGCACTTGCTTGGCTGAGGTTCTACTAATTTTATGGAATTTTATATTCGTTTAGAAGGGTGCTAGTAGAACAATGATTTACGGAAATATACCTATGATGATTTTTATTTTAGCCTCTGGATATTTGTTTACAGTCTACCTGTTATTAGCACTGGCGAAGCGAACGGGTACAAAGACTGTTCATAGAAGTTTCCCTTCATCTACTGAAGGAAAACATAAACAGGAGATATCAGTTAATAGTCAGTAGTCATTTGTCATTTGTCCTTAGTCCTTCGTCATTTGTTTCGATAAATGACTAAGGACTAATTAGTTTTATTGGAGTTGGGAAATAGCTATATCAGTGAAGGAAACCTCTTCAACCATTGGGGTATAGCCTAGCCACTGCACTCCTGATTGGGAAAACTGTTTCGGACAACCGCTGACGGCGAAGCGAGTTGGCAATGGTAGGTGAGTATTTTTTAAGCCTAGTAAGTCTAGTTCTTGGGCGCAAGCTGCCACAACATGAACAGCTGGATCGACCAACTGGACTTGAGAGGGGAGGAGCGATCGCAGTACTGGTGTAAGGTGGGGATAATGGGTACAGCCGTGAACTAGGGTGTCAATTTCCTGCTCTAATAAAGGCTCTAGGTAGCCTCGTGCAACTTCCGCAGTGTAAGGATCGTGAATGCGGTTTTGCTCAATCAGTGGCACAAACTCTGGACATCCAACTTGCCAGACTTGGACATCGGGAGCAATTTCAAGAATAGCGTGCTTATAAGCATTACTTTTAGCTGTAGCTGGAGTGGCAATTACACCAATCCGCTTTCCTTGCTGCACCGCAGCTTTTGCACCCGGTAGGATTACTCCCAAAATTGGTATGTTGAATTCTTGACGCACAGTTTCTAGGGCTAAAGCAGAACTGGTGTTGCAAGCCATAATTACCATTTTTACCTGCTGCTGTTGTAGCCAGGTAATAATTTCACGTGTAAATCGTAAAATTTCTGCTTGCGAACGAATTCCATAAGGAAGTCTAGCTGTATCCCCAAAGTAAACAATTGATTCATTGGGAAGTTGTCGATATATTTGTCGCAGTACTGTTAGCCCACCCACACCGCTGTCAAAGATGCCAATTGGGGCACGTTGGGGTTCTTGCTCAGAAAAATCGTCAAGATTCCCTTCAAAAATGGAAGATGAATACACAGGCAGATATATATTTAGGTTTTGGGATTTAAAATACAGAATTTAGCAGACAATCTCCAAATTGACCACTAAATTCTGCGCGTCAAAGAAGTTTAAATACCACCTCTTTAATTAGTAATTTGTACTATATTACCTCTGCTGTAAATATTTTAGAATGCCACGAGCGATCGCTTCTGCCATCCGATTTTGATATTCTCGTGTTCCCAATCTAGGATTATCCTCGTAACCAGTCATATAGCCCGTTTCTACCAAAATCGAAGGCATGGAGCTTTTCCTCAGAACATAGAATCTAGCTTTGCGGGTTCCTCGGTCTTTAATAGTGCCGATATCTTGGAGAATGGTTTTACGAACTACTTCAGCCAGACCATAACCGCTCTCGTAATAATAAACTTCTAAGCCATTGACATCAGGGCGATTATCAACGGAATTGGCGTGAATGCTGACAAACAAAGTCGCGTTAACTCGCTTGGCAATATCTACCCGTCCCTGAAGTTCTACAAAAAAGTCGGCATCCCGCGTGAGTACAGCTTGTACGCCATTTTGCTCTAAAATTGCTCCTACCCTTTTTCCAATAGGCAGAATTACATCCTTTTCTAAAAGTCCCCCTAGACCAGGGGCACCTGAGTCTTTTCCACCATGTCCTGGGTCAATAACTACTAGCAATTTCCCTCTGGGAGCTGAGGGGCGTGGCTGTGACTGGGAGATTGGACGGGGATTATCTATGGAATTTGGTAATTGTCCTTGGTCTGGTAATGGCAGAGGAGGTAAAGCAATGGGCGGTGTGATGCTGCTACTAGAGCGTCGTAATTCTAAAGCTAAAAGCTGGTCGCCAACCTGGTTGAGTTCCCCAATTTGTATTCCAGCGGCTGGTTGAACCAAGACGGTGACAGTGTTGGATTCTTGTGGTTGCAGGCGTACCCGCAGAATCGGGCTATTAGGATTAAAAGTAGGGCCTGTGACTTTGGGAGCTAACTTAGCATTGTTGATAGTGATACGGAACAGACCAGAGGTTCTATCCCAGCCTCCTGTAGCAGACAAAGTTTGATCGGCTCGAATCAGCAATTGTGTACCATTATTAGCCAGTTGCACAGACTGAATGTTAGCAGGTGTGTTACTTGGTGCTATGGGACGTGGACTATTACTTCCAGGCATCTGGGCAACTCCACGACTGGGTAGAACGACGAAACCACCAACACTGCTAGTAGTTGCTCGCCAATTTTGACTATTTTCATCTACTTGTAAAGTCAGGCGAACAACAGATGGGTTGGTTTGCAGTTGGGTGAACTGGATACGGCTAACACCATAACGATTAATCGACAAATCTCGCTGCTCTAAACTTGGTGATAGAGTTGCGCCAGCAATGTCGATGTTAATTGCCTTTTGATCGTTGCTACGATTTACCTGAATCTGAGGATTACCACCATTGGTGCGGACAAAAAAACCATCGCCAGTGACTTGTAAGTTCTCAATTTGAGTAACTTTGGCGACAACCATTCTGTTGTTCAGTGAGCTGGTATTCAGTGGATTTACAGAACCTGCTGTCACCACATTGTAAATATTCCTTGGGGGGAATGTTTGTGTAGATGTTCTGGGTGAGGTATCAGAGGCTATAGCTTGTTCTGGTTGCCCTCCAGTGTTTCTTGCGGGTACATTGTCCGCTTCTGGCGTAGGTAATTGCACTGTCCAGCGATCGCCACTTGTACCCACAAATTGCACTCGTTTGGGGTCTAAACTATAACCAGGAGTCAGTTCAACAACTATGCGCGTTGTTTGTTCGTCAAACTGCCCAACACGAATCGAACGAATTGCACCGCCCACTTGTTGGGTTAGCTGCGGACGACCAAATGAGGTTCCTGGTAAATCAATTACCAGACGAGTCGGGTTAAAAATTAATTGTGCTTGAGGTTGAACATCTCCTTGAGTATTAATTTCCAGCTTGTTTTGATTAGCATCAAAACGCCAAGATTCAAGTCTCGCGGCCATTGCCGGCGACGATAGCATGAAGATGGTTCCAATAGTACTGGATAGTAACCAGCGTAATTTCACAGTCTTTTCTCCTGATTCACATTTATGGGAGCCGTCAACATCTCAACATATTGGCTAATCCTCACACCGTCACCGCGCACACTTGAGTTTTGCGCTGTTATTAAGACACAGCTAATGGCGTAAAATATAGCACGCTCCTCTGATTTTGCCATGCCATTAGCCTATATAAATTTGACTGCCAATTTTAGATTTTAGATTCCCGATTTTAGTTTTCTGCCAGACTAGGGTCTTGCTAGACTAACACCTGTTGTAGGTGATACAAATCCAAAATCCAAAATTGTTCGACTGAGCGTAGCCGTACCCTCCAAAGAAGCAAGCTACGCATAGCGTTCCGCAGGACAGTCTAAAATCCAAAATTTGTTGACTTGCAAAGTATCAAATGACAATAACAAAGAAGCTACTCTTATTCCGCCGCAAGAATACTTAAATTGTTTTACTACTAAATTGGATAAAAATGGTAAAGATTAGATGTACTTACTCAACAATTTAGAAATTTAGACTAAATTACTTATCTTCTCTTTAGATACTGAAGAACGCCACGAGCGATCGCTTCTGCCATTTGATTTTGGTAAGCTGAAGTTCTGAGCCTAGCCATATCCTGCCGACCAGTCATATAACCCGTTTCCACGAGAATGGAGGGCATAGAACTTTTTCTGAGAACATAAAATCTAGCTCGCCGCACTCCCCTGTCTCGGATATTCAGGCTTTGGAGAATACTGTTATGGACAATGCGAGCTAGACCCAAACCACTGTCGTAATAATACGTTTCCAAGCCATTAACATCTGGACGACTCGCACCTGCTGAATTAGCGTGAATGCTAACAAACACATCAGCATTCGCTCGCTCTGCTAATTGCACGCGTCCCGGAAGGGTAACAAAATAGTCAGAATCCCGCGTCATAATAACCTGTACGCCATTTTGCTGCAAAATCTCAGCAAGTCTCTTACCAATAGGTAAAATAACATCCTTTTCGCGTGCCCCCCCAATCCCCACTGCTCCTGAATCTTTACCGCCATGTCCGGGGTCAATAATAACTACAACTCGCCCATTGGTAACTCGGCGCTGTGGTTGTGGTATGGGCTGAGGATTTGGATTGTTTGGGTCAGGGAATGGCCCGCGGTTTGGTGGTGGTAGCCCAGGTAAAGCAAAGGGTGGTCTTCCGGGGAGGGAGACAATTCGCCGAGAACCTTGGATTGGTAGAGCTAAAAGCTGGTCGCCGATTTGCTGGGGTTGCCCAATTTGCACCCCTCCTGCGGGTTGAACTAAAACAACCACTGTATTGGATGCTTGAGGTTGCAGACGTACCCGAAGAATGGGACTATTGGGAGCAAAAGTAGGCCCTGTAACTCTGGGAGCTAACTTGGCATTGGTAATTGTGACGCGGAAAATACCTAAGGATCTATCCCAGATTCCCGTAGCAGATAAAGGTTGGTTGCCTCTAATTAGCAGTTGTTTGCCATTATCGGCAAGTTGCACAGATTCAATTGTTGCTGGCGAGTTATTGGCAGATGGTCTATTGGGAAAGGAAACGGCTTCTGACTGATTGTCCGAATTATTACTTCCAGGCAATCTGACAATCCGACTAGGTAGAACTATCAAACCACCACCGTTACTATTACTTGCTCGCCAATCTGGGCTATTTTTATCTACCCGCAAAGTTAGGCGGACACCAGGAGGTTGGGTTTGCAATGAGGTAAATTCGACGCGGCTAATACCATGTTTGTTAACGGGTATATTACTCTGCTGCGTCAGACGTGGTGATAAAGATGCACCAGAGATATCTAGGAAGATGGTAGCGCGATCGCGGCTGCGAATTACCTGAATCGGCGGATTACCACCACTGGTGCGAATGAACAACCCATCACCTGTGACTTGTAAGTTTTCAATTTGAGTTGCCCCTCGTGTAGTAGTAGCAACCCTTGAAATATTAGATTGACGTTCTGAGTCTGGGGTAACTACACTGTAAGCACTTCTAGGAGATGAAGCTACTTTTTCGACTTCTGGCGTAGGTAATTGCACCGTCCAGCGATCGCCACTTGTACCAACAAATTTCACCCGTTTGGGGTCTAAACTGTAACCAGGAGTAAGTTCGACAACTATGCGTGTTGTATCTACATCAAACTGTCCAACACGGATTGAGCGAATTCCACCACCCACCTGTTGGGTTAACTGCGGACGACCAAATGTAGTTCCCGGCAAATCAATTACCAGCCGAGTTGGGTTGAAAATTAGTTGTGCTTGGGGTTGAACTGCTCCCACAGTATTAATTTCCAGCCTGTTTTGATTGGCATCAAAGCGCCAAGATTCAAGTCTCGCGGCCATTGCTGGCGACGATAGCATGAAGATAGTTCCAATAGTGCTGGCTAGTAACCAATGTAATTTCACAGTCCTTTCTCCTAATTCACATTCATGGGAGCCGTCAATATCTCAACTCATTGGTAAATCATCATCACACCATCACCACCTAAACTTGACTTCTGAATCCCTTGTTTGATTTTTAAGCCAGTATTTAGACACACTTAAATCATTTATCGGGTTTCAAATTAAGTTTAAATCCCCATGCCAAACCTTCCACCTTTACAGGTGGAGAACTTTGACTCCCAATAAAGCTAGAAAACTGATAATTGATAGCTGTTTACTGATAAGTGTTTGTTCTTTGCTGCCATCGATGCACTGAGTAAATAATTCCCATTACTGTCAAACGATCTAGCAAGATTTATGGGTGTTACTCCCCAATTATCTGGAAAATATTCAGATAAAGGCTCACAAGCTGAGGGAGACTAGAAATTAAGTAACATTCTGAATGTTGGTAGAAATTATAAACAAATGATTATTCTACAATCACACGGGACGGAGATTTGAGGATAGAAGTTTCCACTGCGCAATTGGAGCAGAGGGGCAGGGGAGCAGCACTTCGGCTACGCTCTGTTACCGAGGAGCAGAGGGGCAGAGGGGCAGAGGGGGAGATTATATTGAACAAGTTTCTTCCTTATCTCTTCCCAATGCCCAATGCCCTATTCTCAATAATTAACGATCGCCAGAATCTGGAGTTACTCCCAAATTGCTGCTGTCATTTGATGCTGGCACCCTCGACTGAGGTGGTTCAATTACCAACGAAGTCCCAGAGGAACCGTCTAAAATTAGTTGCTCTGAGCTTCCGTCCACGGTTTTTGGATCTGGAAACACAAATCGTAACAACGGAGGAGCTAGAAAGGTTGTCAAGATAACCATCATGATAATTGCTGCTCCTAACGGTTTCGAGAGAGCGCCACTGGCAGCGCCGACACCAGCAAACACTAACCCAACCTCGCCTCTAGGAATCATTCCCACACCGATCGCTAAACGGTTGATTTCCGGTTGACCAAACACGCTTAAACCTGTGATTACTTTACCGAGAATGGCTACTGTAATCAGGAAAGTTGCCATAATTAGACCTTCTCGATTGTCGGGAATTGCTGGGTTTAATACTCCTAAATCGGTTTTTGCCCCAACAGTCACAAAGAAAATTGGCACTAACATATCAGCAATGGGACAGACTTGCTTTTGCAGTTCTTTACGCTTATCTGTCTCTTCTAGAACTAAACCAGCTGCAAAAGCTCCCAAAATTGCTTCTAAGTGGATGACAGCGGCAAGGTATGCCATCGCAAAAGCGAAGACGAATGCTGGTATTACTAGTCCCCCACGTGTTTTGAGTTGATCGGCGATCGCTACAAAGGACTTATTGAAAACATTGCCTAGTAGGATTGCTCCCAAAATAAAACCAGTGGCGCTGATAATCAAATAAATGACTTTGCTGACATCCACCACGCCGTCTTTAGCTAAACTGGCAACTACCGCTAAAACGATGATTCCTAGAACGTCATCAATTACAGCAGCACCCAAAATAATCTGCCCTTCTTTAGAATTGAGTCGCCCCAGTTCTGAAAGCACTTTGGAAGTAATACCAATACTAGTAGCAGTCAAAGCCGCCCCTGCAAAAATTGCGGGTACAGCCCCAATCCCAAACAAAGTCATCAGCCCCACAGTCCCAGCCGCAAAGGGTACTACTACCCCAACTACTGCGACAACAGTGGCTTGGATACCAACTGCCATTAAATCTTTTAAATTCGACTCCAAGCCGATTTCAAACAGCAGAATAATCACACCCAATTCTGCCAAAACGGAAATGACCTCAGACTGGGCTGCAAACACTGCTGGAGTGGCTTCAGATGTTAAACCAGCAGTAGTTTGAAGGAAGGACATAATCAAAGAGTTAGAACTGTCTGTGCCGCCTTCTGGAAATACCAAAAGGTGGAAAACAGAGATGCCAACTACTACACCGCCAACGAGTTCACCTAAAACAGGCGGCAAACCCACTTGGTTTGATAACTCTCCACCAACTTTGCTGGCGAGATAAACGACTACTAAGCTTAGTAGTACTGCTTCGACTACCATTGAACTGTCTGCGGCTTGTGTTGCGCTGGCCAGCAGAGGAAAAGAGAAGTTGATTGGATCTAACAAATGCATTAGGTTCTCTGAAAATCCTTCTCTTTGATTTTGACGCGTTTCTGAAAAACATCCTATGGTGAAGCAATCCGAATTCAAAAGGAATACGGCGTAAACGTTTCATTTACGCTGTGCAGTACTAGTGTAATTTTTTTAGTTTCAAAAAATGTAACCATTTCAGCTTTTGACGATCGCAGTGTCAAAGTAAGAACATATAAATCGTATCTAGCGATCGCACTTGAGTTGTGAAAAACTGATGGTGGCTGTTGGCTCTCAACGACCACCAGAAGATTGCTACATACCTTTATTCAAAACATCTGTGGATACTTTGAGGAGTGCAAATATGATGACTAGAGCCGCTTTACCCGGTTCTCAGTTTCCATCTGGAAACCTGTGGAAAATACTGCCTTTAGCAATGCTTGTATGTGCAACTTTTGTACTACCTGCATTCGCACAAGAAAAAGATAAATTGTGGCGAACCCTTAGTGTAAGTGGTCGCGGAGTCGAAACAATTCCAACAACTCTGGCACAAGTCAATTTAGGAGTGGAGATTCAAGGGAAAACAGCCCAAGAGGTACAGCAAGAAGCCGCTCAGAGGTCATCGGCGGTGGTTGCGTTTCTCAAGAGCAAAAATGTTCAAAAATTACAAACTACCGGTATTCGTCTCAATCCGGTTTACAGCTACACCAATAATGTGCAGCGGATTACAGGCTATGCTGCCACTAACACTGTGAGTTTTAGTATTCCTGTTGAACAAGCTGGGACATTATTGGATGATGCAGTCAAAGCCGGTGCAACACAAATTAACGGCATTAGTTTTGTTGCGAATGATGAAGCGATCGCAGTGGCTCAAAAGCAAGCATTAAAAGAAGCTACTCAAGACGCGCGGCAGCAAGCTGATGCGGTTTTCAGTGCCTTGGGTTTTAAATCCAAAGAAATAGTCAGCATTCAAGTTAATAATGCCAGTGCGCCTCCACCACCACCAATGTTTTTACGGGCTGAGGCTGCGAAATCAGCTGATGCTTCCACCCCGATTGTTGGTGGTGAACAGCAAGTAGAAGCATCGGTGACGTTGCAAATTAGTTATTAGTCATTTGTTATTTGTCATTAGTCCTCTCTTACAAAGTTCTGATCGCCGGAAGCCGGCGCTCAGACTTTGCGCTTTGTCATTTGTATAGGCAAAAGACTAATAATCAATGCCTAATGCCCAATGCCCAATGCCCAATTAAAAATGTTCTGAAGACATATCTCCTGTACCACCTTCTGCATCTCGCTTAGAGCCTAATAAATCCAGTTGATCTACTTGGATCACTGGGGATGAGCGGTTTGCTCCTGTTTGGCGATCGCTCCATGTGTCAAATTTCAAAGAACCTTTGACAGCAATTTGCCTGCCTTTACGTACATAATTACCTGCCACCTCCGCCGTTTTTCCCCATAGTTCCAAATTAAACCAGTCGGTATGTTCACCTTCTTTTGTGCGACGATTAACAGCTAGTGTCAATCTACACTTCACACTACCAGACTCAAAATACTTAATCTCTGGGTCGCCGCCTACACGACCAATGAGGGTGACAACATTGATACTCATCGCGTTACCTTTCAGTACAAACGTACTTAGCAATTCTGACTTTCATCATAGCGAATTGTGAAAGACTTGAAAATAATGTGTTAAACAGTTAACAATATAATTGACTTGAAAATTTATACACACTATTTGGAGAAACACATAAAAATATACGGATATACTAATCTAACCAGAGAATATCAAAAAGTACGGGGCTTGAGACATACTACATATTCCTGGGAATCATATAAAAATATTGTCTAACTGACTCAACTCAGGATAAGAACTTTATCAAATCCGGCACAATTAACTATTACCGTTGTAGTCAAAAAGTATCGCACATAGGGGGCTTACAGACGCGTGGGTATTTTTAGGAACTTTCGCACTTCATGGGATATGGGTATCGACCTCGGTACCGCGAACACCCTGGTTTATGTATCTGGTAAAGGTATTGTACTACAAGAACCTTCTGTAGTTGCTATCGATGTCAACGAAAAGGTTGCACTAGCAGTAGGAGAAGAAGCCAAAAAAATGCTCGGTCGCACACCGGGAAATGTGATTGCCCTCCGTCCTTTGAGGGATGGTGTAATCGCTGACTTTGAGATCGCCGAACTGATGCTGAAAAGCTTTATTCAGCGTGTAAATGAAGGTAAATCTTTGATTTTACCCCGAATCGTCATTGGTATTCCCAGTGGTGTCACAGGAGTAGAAAGACGAGCGGTGATGGATGCAGCTCACCAAGCAGGAGCCAGAAAAGTCTATTTAATCGATGAGCCTGTAGCTGCGGCTATTGGTGCAGGACTGCCTGTTGCCGAAGCAACTGGCAACATGATCATCGATATTGGTGGTGGGACAACAGAAGTTGCAGTGCTGAGTCTTCAAGGTACAGTAATCAGCGAATCAGTACGCATTGCTGGAGATGAACTGACTGATGCGATCGTTCAGTATATTAAGAAAGTTCATAATTTAGTCATTGGTGAACGTACTGCCGAGGAAATCAAGATTCGGATGGGTTCTGCCTATCCAACAAATGATGATAATGACGCCATGATGGAAGTTCGAGGCTTACACCTGCTTTCTGGTCTACCGCGAACTGTAACAATCAAAGGGCCGGAAATTCGTGAAAGTATGTTGGAACCACTATCAGTAATTATCGAAGCTGTGAAGCGGACACTAGAACGCACACCACCAGAACTGGCAGCAGACATTATTGACAGAGGTATTATGTTAGCTGGTGGCGGTGCTTTGCTCAAAGGCATAGATACCCTCATTAGCCATGAAACAGGGATTATTACCCACATTGCTGCCGATCCTTTGAGCTGTGTTGTACTGGGAACAGGTCGTGTGTTAGAAAACTTTAAACAGTTGGAACGAGTTGTTACCGAAAGCTCTCGCAATATGTAGCAAAAAAAATATCAGAATTGAGTTCTATTTGAGTTCTATTTGGGTTCTATATAAATAGAATCCAAGTAGAACTTAATTTATATAAGTACATACAGGTATATATGGTGACAATACGGCGTTGGTGGGATCGTAAAGGGTTGCAAATTGGGTTGTTAGCTTTAGTAGTTGGTAGTGCTTGGATCTTGCGACAGACTCAAGGTGAGCTAGTGCTTGAGACATATCAGGCAATTACCCGTCCATTAGAGATGTTGCAGTCAGGGCCAACTCCAGAAGAACGTCTCAGAGATGCCCGGATGATGGAATTGCAAACCCGTATAGTAGATTTGGAAAGTCAAAAGACAAAGTTACAAGATTTATTAGGCTATGTGGAAAAAGAGCCATTGGCATCACGACCAATTCCAGCACGGGTGGTAGGACGTAGTGCTGACCAATGGTGGCAACAAGTTACGCTGAATCGCGGTGCGAATGCAGGAATTCAGGAAGGCTTCGTAGTCAAGGCAGAAGGCGGATTGGTGGGTTTGGTGGAGAGTGTAACTCCCAATACTAGCCGCGTGTTGTTAATCAGTGACCTCAAGAGTCAAGTGGGTGTATCAGTTAGCCGCACAGCAGCTAAAGGTGTTTTGCGAGGAGATTCTTCTGCTGAAGCTGTATTGGAGTTTTATGAAAAAGTTCCAAATGTGAAAGTAGGAGATTTAGTTTCCACATCTACTTACAGTCAGAAATTTCCATCCGGTTTGGCAGTAGGACGAATTAAGTCGCTAGATTTAAAGAAACTTCCGGCATCAGTGGCGAAAATTGAGCTTTTTCCGCCAATCCGCTCTCTCGATTGGGTAGCTGTTTATCCCAAGCCAGAAAATCAAGAGTCGGCAAATCAAGTGCCGCAAAAGTCTAAGTAAATTCTTTGAAAAAATCCATAGAAAAATGAAGATTCCTGCATTTGGTGCTAGCAGGCAGAAAAAGCCAAAATCGTCAGAGCGAAAATCGAAATTCCGAATCCAGCCGCTGGCTCGTTGGCATCCCGGTATACGTCAGTTGTTGGGTTGGCTCGTGACGGCTAGTTCTGTACTATTATGTTTACTATTATTACCAACCCGATTCCCAGGTATGGAATTGTTGGGAATTGGCCCTAACTGGTTATTAATTTGGGTGGTAGCTTGGAGTGTGAAGCGCACGGTGTTTGCCGGAGCATTGGCAGGTATAGTTCTGGGGCTACTTCAAGATTCGATGACATCACCTAGCCCGACTCATGCCATCAGTTTAGGTATAGTGGGGGCTTTAACTGGTCTGCTCCAGAAACAGCGTTTTATCGAAGAAGATTTTATTTCGATTGCTGTAATTGTCTTTGTTTTGGCAGTTTTGGCAGAAACTATCTTTGGGTTGCAATTAACTTTGCTCGGCAATGAGCGCAAGGTGACAGATATTTGGACATATTATCAGCGCGTCGCTCTTGCCTCTGCCATTCTGAGTAGTCTGTGGGCACCTGTCGTCTATTATCCGTTGAATCTTTGGTGGCAGCGGATGAAATTATTGGAGCAATAAGGGAGAGACGCGATTAATTACGTCTGTACAAGAATTAGGAGTAGAGACGCGATTAATCGCGTCTGTACAAGAATTAGGAGTTAAGAAGGGTTACAGGTGACAGTCAAGAAAATTATCTTCTGTACCCTGTAACCTAAATTTTTATGGAATTTGGGCAACCTCTGGCAATATGGATTCAAGCTACAGTGAACTGTAAGTGTGAATATTACAGACTCATGTAAGTTGAGACAGCCAATAATAGCGCCTAGATATTACTGTTTAATTATCAGGAGCAAAGCGCGATTCTCTTGTGGAGAGGCTGCGCGATCGCGTGCAGAATATTTACAGTGTTGCCTAAAATTATGGATAATTCCCCAGTAGTGGCTCAAGCAGATGCATCCTTACCAAATGACACTCAGAAAAATACACGAATAGTGGAGTCAGCATCTGGCTCGAATTCACCACCGAAGCAAAAGGTAGGAACTGACTTTGACTCTCGCATGATGCTGCGGTGTTTGGAACTTGCCCGTCGCGCTTTAGGGCGGACTTCGCCAAATCCGTTAGTGGGAGCGGTGATTGTCAAGGATGGCGAGATTGTCGGCGAAGGATTTCATCCTCGCGCAGGTGAGCCTCATGCAGAAGTGTTTGCTTTGAGGGAAGCAGGCGATCGCTCTCGTGGTGCAACAATCTATGTCAGCCTCGAACCTTGCAATCACTACGGACGTACTCCCCCTTGTTCGGAAGGATTGATCGAAGCAGGAGTGGCAAAAGTAGTAGTGGGTATGGTTGATCCCAATCCGCTGGTAGCTGGAGGTGGCATCGCCCGTTTACGGGCAGCGGGGATCGAAGTGTTGGTGGGAGTAGAAGAGGAAGCCTGCCGTCACCTAAATGAAGCTTTTGTGCATCGCATTCTCTATAAGCGACCTTTGGGAATTTTAAAATATGCCATGACTTTAGACGGCAAAATTGCTACTACCTCTGGTCATAGCGCTTGGGTAACAAGTCAAGAAGCCCGCAGCGAAGTACATCTAGTGCGGGCGGCTTGTGATGCCATAATTGTCGGCGGTAATACAGTCCGACAAGATAATCCTTATTTAACCAGCCATCAGGTAGGGGCACATAATCCCCTGCGGGTGGTAATGAGTCGCCATCTCAACTTACCGGCCAGTGCCCATCTGTGGCAAACCGCGGATGCTCCAACTTTGGTGTTGACACAGAAGGGTGCTAACCCCGATTTTCAAGAACTGTTGCTCAAACAGGGTGTGGAGGTGGTGGAATTAGCATCACTGACGCCGGATAAGGCAATGGTGTACTTATATGAACGAGGTTTTTGTAGCGTGCTGTGGGAGTGTGGTGGTACTTTAGCTGCTAGTGCGATCGCTCAAGGAGCAGTGCAAAAAGTTTTGGCATTTATTGCCCCAAAAATCATTGGTGGTAGTATTGCTCCCACACCAGTGGGCGATTTAGGTTTTACTACCATGACTGAGGCGTTGTCTTTAGAACGTGTTCGTTGGCGTGTAGTAGGTTCTGACTGCTTAGTGGAAGGTTATTTTTCCCCAAAACCTAATAGTCAACAGTAATAACACTTGACGATCGATCTATTTATCTTGGTTTTGCGTTGGCGTAGCCCGCCGTAGGCATCATGAACACTGGCGTTCATGTGCAAGATCGCGTATGAGGGCTAGTCGAGATTGAATGTAGTGGCTAAGAAAATCAGTTTCGTTAGAATCTAACAACACTTGCGTTTCGGTTTGTTTCACTAACCACTGCACCAAGCTAGCATCATCCAGTTGTAAAAGGAGTTTGGCTTGAGCGGTTTCAACCACTGACCAAAGCTGACGCATGATTGTAGGAGTCATCAGACCTCAATTGAATAATTTAGCTTTGCTGTCTTCAGATTACACAATTCCAATCGAACTTTACGACATGAATGTAGAAGCTGAGACAAGTATTATTAAAAACTTAATAATGGTATTTATAACTTTATGAAGATTAAGGATTGGAAACTCAGTTTGACAATCTATCTTTAAGCATTGGGTCAACTGCGAAGATAGATTGTCAAGACTTAGAGGATGTTTTAAAAGGGTATTTTGCTTTCATGACGATCGCAGCAAAGAATTTCGGTACATGACTGGAACCTTAATTTATCTTTGCAGTCGATCCAAATCAAAAGGGCAATAATTATACCTTTCAGGACTTTTATAAACAGCCTCTTAGTATACGCAGTTCATGAAAACTTATTATCCTATTCTTTTATCTTTGGAAATCGGATATATTTCACGGACTATTTTCAAAAACTGATTTCTTGCCCGGTAGGTACACAAAGTTAAAATTACCCAAGTCTGCCAATTCATTAATATAGAACTATTTTGAGTCCCTAGAACGACGGCGATAACTATAAATCCAAACAGAACGAGAGTAATCATCTTATGGGGTAAATCTTTTAACCACTCACTATTCACAAAACGATAAACAAAATAGCGTATCCAGCGACTAATCACTTCTGCTATGAATAATATCGCCCCGATGATATTGGTTTTTGTCACTACCAGAAAGGCAAAGTACTTATAAGCTTGCAATAAAAAGTAAAGCCAAATTCGTGTCTGCTTATCAACATGGTTGTAAGCATAAAAAGTTACTCTTACGACCAGGAGCATACCGATCCAGGATGCCGTATTAGTTAAAACTGTTACTAAGTCAATAGCCCTAACTTCAAAAGCAAAACTCTTATCACTTGAAACAACTTTAGCCAATTCCAAAACAATTATTCCGGGAACAGCGAAAATTATAGACCAAAGCCAAGCCTGCCATATACTGATTCGGTTCTTATATTTTAGGTAAGTTTCTGAAAGCGTTGGTTTTTTCTCAAACCTTTCAGCAATTATGTCATTTTCTACATAGCCTAGTTCATAGATGCACCAGAAAGAAAGTACTAATAAAAGCATACTGATGGCATGAAGGATTGGTTGGCTATTCACCCAACTCAAAGCTACTATCAAAACCACAAGATCGTCTAATAATATCACTTTGAGAAAATATTTCTTACCTGGTCGCTTCGCTCGCTCTAGATACAAAAACGGAATATAAAGATCAGCCATAGCCGAAACATACTTTGCTTCTGGCCAAATAACTAAGCATGGAGTCGCTACACATGCAAGTAATGGGTTATCATCCTTTGAGTCTGTGATTGCGATCGCACGGACAACTTCATTATTACCCAATGATGCTGTCACCAAGAAGTGTTTTCCTCGCTGTCGATCTATCGCTCCTTGCCAAAATCGACAAGCTATGATGCCATCAAAATTTATGGGGAAGTGTTTGGACAGCGGACGAACAATGAAATCAAACCCTTGGGTGGTCAGTATTACACGTGAATTTGGATTCTTAGTAAGTGCTTGTATCAGGGTAGTATTCCCATAATCTTGAGCTAGCTGTTTAGCCCGCCATTGCCACAAAATTACAGTCCAGGGAAAAAGTAAGGTTGCGACTAAAACCCTCATCCAATCTCGTGACACCTCTCCTTTAATTTTCCCTGGCAACCAATTCCACGGTTTGACAAAATTCAACAAAGTGAGTAACAACCACCCAAGTACGCGGGGTTGTAAAGTGTTGAGGTACTCTTGCGTTGAATTGCGTAGGAAAAGAGTTTCATCTAAATCTACTAGGATGGGTGTACTATCCGGTGCTATTTGAATGATGTTTACTACATCAGGTACGGAAGTTTCATGACTTAGTGCATTTATCATAAGGCTTATAACTTGATGTACTGATGCAATTTTTAAGTTCTGTCAATCTTCTAGGAGATTAACACTGTTTTGCTGTAGATGGACTCACAAAATCATGCAAATCTGCATCCCAAATGCTGATGTAAATAAAATCACATTCTTGGCGGATAATTTGACCCTTGACTGAGCCATTCTTAAAACTAAAATTATCCGATTGGCGCTGTTGTACCTGTTTGAGTCCCTGCTTAATTTCTTCAGTGGCTTGCCCTGCTAACATTCCATTCAAGGTAGTCTCCATGACTTCTGGATCTACCGATTGAGCAAAAGATACCTCAGTTTGACGCAGCGTTTTAGAATTACGATCGAATAAGTAGCCAAGGTCAATTTTGTTTGGCACTAGTTTGTAAACGACAGCACGAGTCTTGCCCCATGCGCCTCTTAAATCTTGATTTGGTTTGCCGAGGGTAGCTTCTACGATATTTCTTGTTGTACCTGTAGGGAATGCGGGAACGCTTTCTTTGCTGGCAGTGGCAGCTAATTTACTGCGCGGCTTGTTTTGTGGTGTAGAACGCGCTTCTGGTGTGGGAACTGCACTTGCCTCACTCTCTGGTTCTGGCTGTGGTGTGGATGTTACTACGGGCGCAGGAGTCTCTGAAGTTATAGGCTCTTTTTCTGGCTGTGGTATGGGTACAACTGGGGGATTAGAGGTTGGTCGCTGTCGTGGTGATGAGCTAGGGATAACTGGAACTGGAGAAGTTTGGGAGGAAACGGGCGGTTCGGTTGATTCAGAAGTCGGAAAAGATTCTGGTGATGGCGTGGAAGTTGTGCCAATGGTTGTTTCTGGTTGTTGCTGACGAATGATGCTAGGAATTGCTACTGCACCAATCAAGCCGCCTATGAGCAAACTACCAATAATCACAGCAGATTTTTGCCAGTTCCCAGGAGTGGAAGACCCTGGAATCGCAGAATTGTTTTGCGGAGAATATAATGCCTGAGTTTGTCGAGTCGATGCAATGGGAGAAAAACTAACTGTGGGAGTATTTGCAGTTAGCTCAGGAGGTATATTAGTAGCAGACTGCAAGGCATATAGCATTTTACTGGCAGTGCTGTAGCGATCGCCAGCATGAGGTTTAATTGCCTGATTGAGTACTGCCGCCAATTGAGAAGACACGTTAGGGGCGTGCTGCTGCCAAAGTATTTCCCCAGTTTTTAGATCGGTTACTAGTTCTTGCGGGTGTTTGCCAGTCAGCAGATAAATTGCCGTTAAACCTAAACTGTAGATGTCAGTGGCGTAAACTGGGCGGCCAACGGCTTGTTCGCTAGGCATATATCCAGGCGTACCAATAACAAGCGATCGTGTGGGGTATCCTGGAGAATTCACCACTGAACGAATTGTTTCTTTCACTGCACCAAAATCAATCAAAACTGGCTCGTTATCAACAGAACGCAGAATAATGTTATCTGGCTTGATATCTCGGTGAATAATGCCTTTACTGTGAACATAATCTAAAACTGAAAGCAGACTCAAGAGAATTTGCCGAACAGCAGTTTCACTCTCAAATCCTTTGGCTTCGACAATTTTTGTCAGGGTTAGGCCGTGAATCCATTCTTGGACGAGATAAAATTGTCCATTTTCAGAAAAGTAGGCATAGAGTTTGGGAATTTGGTGACTACTTTCACCCAAATACTCCAAGGTTGCGGCTTCCCGTTCAAACCGTTGTTGGATAAGTTGGTAGGTTTGCGGGTCATTATTGGTTATCGGTTTTAGTTGCTTGATTACACAGCGACGGCGAGAAGGCATGTGGACATCTTCTGCTAGAAAGGTTTCGCCAAACCCACCAGCGCCGATTACCTGGATAACTTGATAGCGATTGTTCAGCAGGGTTATTGTCATGAAAAATTATAAGCGTAGACACCCAGTGCAGAGCCGGGGACTTCTTGTCTTCTCCGAACTTGTCGTCAGACATCGCCCTTTCCAAATGTACATCACATGAGCGAAGCCAGGGCGAATATACTCTGGTGAAATTAAATATGCGTTATCCAGAATTCTTGTAGAGACGTAGCAGTGCTACGTCTCTTCATTCTTATGTCTAATGCAAGCCGATGCATTGGTATCGCAGAATCCTGCCAAATTTAATTCGCCACGAATGAATGAAATACTGTACTAAGTGAACTCTATAGTCTCAACAAACTCTAAAATACTTTCTTTGATGTCTTCAGCCTCTTCTTCAACAGAATCAGGAATTTCACCGTTAATAAAACTGTGCTGACTACTAACTATATACAAAAATTCACCACTGATAAAGGTGAGCAATCCTCGGTACGCATCTAATCTGATCGCAGTTCCATTATTTTCTTGCTTAGAAATTGTAGAACCTTTGGGCATATCAATTAACACGTAGTAAGCGCCTCGCAAAGTATTTTCTAGATATTCGGTATACTCCACAGAAGCATCTGGTACATTGGCAAAAATCGCTTGGGGTACATACTTATCTACTAAAATTGTTTGTAAATATTCTTCTTGTCCAACAGACTCCAATTCCTCTAACTGTTCTAAGGGGAAAGGATAATAATCAATTCTCAGCAAAGTACCGATGTCATCAGAAAAGCCAACTACTCCTTCCTGGCTTTGAATTCTACCGCCCTGCTGCGGATCGACAGGAATCGGCACGGTAAAATTACCTAAAGGGGATTGATATGTCTGTTCGCTAAAATCTTCGATGACTACTGTCTCATCTTCGTCGTCTGCATATTCTTCATCTTCTGCTTCTTTAAAGGCTGCAATTACCTCCTTGATGATTTCCTCTGCTTCTTCATCCTCTAGTTCTAAGGCTGCTTGTAGCTTTTTGAGGTAGGCTTGTTTCGGTTTGGGAATGGCGAGGTCATCGTCTAAAAGCACTATTACCCCAGCGGCAAAACCATCTAGCACTAATTCATCCGAGAGAGATATTTTGGCGGCATTAAACAGGGGCCCAATTCCCTCTTCTTCTGCAATGGAGATGAGTCTATCAACTATTTCTGCAATGTCATCTTCTGAGTATTCCTCGAAAACCTCGAATTCCCAGAGGATACCCGCTAAACTTTCTGCATCTACCTCTTCAATAAATGAATCAGCGATCGCAGTCACAGTTGCGATCGCCGCCACCGCTTCCTCTGGACTTAGTGATTCCTCTGATGTCTTTGGTGAGTTAAAAACCTTGTCATATTTGGTCATAATTGCTACCTAAATTAATTCCTTGATAGTAATAACAGATTGAAAGTGACAATGGTCAGTTTACCAATGGAGCGAATCTTCTAGAGAAAAAGTTAGCTGATACGTGGTTTAATCAGTATTGCTCAGGTGTAATAAAACCTGATTTACAAATGATTTTCCCGGAGTTGAGGTGTTTTAAATTTGTTGTTAAATATACACTTAAACACGAGCTAGGCTCAATATTTACCGCAAGTCAACTGAATTAAATATTGTAAATTTTTGTGACCGAGCAATTATAGTAAATAACTGCTATAACTTTCTATATTTATCCTCTAGCAGATGAATTATATCTATCGATAGAATTATAAACTAGCTAGCGATAGATACCTATACCGTGGGCAGGATGTCACAATACCGAAGTTTGTAGTGACACACAATACCCGAAACGTTGTACTGTTGGTTCTGCAAGTGTGAATTAGATGAAATTTTGAGTTTTTTATGGTACAGACCCCACCATCCCAGTTTTCACCAGATCAATATAAAGTAGATCCTGCAAAGGAAAATGTAGAAGCTCTTATACAAGAACCGCAGTTAGATATTGAGATTGCTCTAGAGTTCCTTTACACCAGAGATATTGAATTTCGTCAGGAAACAATTTATTTTCTCGTAGTCGATCGCTTTTATGATGGCGATCCAGATAACAGCGAAGGTGCAAACTCAGAACTGTACGATCCAACTAGACAGGATTGGGGTAAGTATTGGGGTGGCGACTTGCAAGGTGTCATCGATAAATTAGATTATCTCAAAAATATGGGAGTGACTGCCATTTGGCTAACTCCACTGTTCGAGCAGGTTGAAGAGTTATTTGTTGGCAATGCAGCAATACATGGCTATTGGACAAAAGACTTTAAACGGCTTAATCCTCGATACATTGCTGACGGAGACAACCCTTCTTTAAACGCTACTCAAGAAGAAAAAAATACAACCTTCGATCGGTTAATTACAGAAATGCACAAGCGCAATATGAAGCTAGTGCTGGATATTGTCTGCAACCATAGCACACCTGATACTAGCGGTAGTAAAGGTGAATTGTATGATGATGGTGTCAAAATTGCTGACTTTAATAATGATGTCAATAATTGGTATCACCACTATGGCGAAGTGCAAAATTGGGAAGACGATTGGCAAGTACAAAACTGTGAACTATCTGGTCTAGCAACCTTCAATGAAAATAATACGGAATATCGGGAGTATATCAAGTCAGCCATTAAACAATGGCTAGACCGGGGTGTGGATGCACTGCGGGTGGATACTGTCAAGCACATGCCGATTTGGTTTTGGCAAGAGTTCACTGGCGAGATGACGAATCACAAACCAGATGTATTTATTTTTGGTGAATGGATTTATAGTAATCCTGATGACGAGCGCTCAGTGGAATTTGTTAACCACTCAGGCATGACACTTCTAGACTTTGGCTTGTGCGTGGCAATTCGAGCCGCACTAGGACAAGGTTCAGAAATGGGATTCCAAACAATTCAATACATTTTTGACCAAGATCATCGCTACAACGGGGCAACAGAGCTAGTTACCTTCATTGATAACCATGATATGTGCCGTTTCCAATCGCTGAATCCCGATCCAGCGATGCTGAAGGTTGCGATCGCCTTAATTATGACCTGTCGCGGCATTCCCTGCATATATTACGGCACAGAACAGTATCTGCATAACGACACCGATGGCGGTAACGACCCATATAACCGCCCAATGATGGAAAATTGGGATACTGAGAGTGAGATTTATCGTTGCATCAGGCTGCTGTCTGGGTTACGGCGACTGAATCCAGCCGTGTCAATGGGTAGCCACTGGCAAAAATACCTAACACCGGATGTTTACTGCTATTTACGCCGCTATCGCGACTCTGCGTGTTTTGTCGCTTTAAACCGGGGAGGAGAAGTTACTTTACCAGAAGTAGAAACAGAATTACCCGATGGCGAACATACCTGCGTAGTGACTCGCAACAAGTATGAGGTGAAAGATGGCAAGATTTATGACCTAGTACTAGAAGAAAGGGGAGTGCTTGTTTTCAGCCACGTTGGCGAACGGGTAAAAGCACAAACAATTGTCCGCGTCCAACTCAATGGCGTAGAGACTAAACCTGGTGAAATTATTGTAGTGACAGGAGATTGTCCAGAGTTAGGTAACTGGGATATTGGCAAAGCCTATCCCCTAGAGTACATCAACACCAATACTTGGTTTGCTGAGATTCCCTTTGATGAAAGTGCTGGTAAGCTAATTGCTTATAAATATGCCATGTGGCGGGAAGGGCGATCGCCTCTACGCGAAAATCTCGTAAATCGCCGCTGGGTAATTGCCAAAGAAGGTACTGTCAAATGGCGTGATACCTGGGCATCGGGAAGAGAATCATAGAAATAAATATCGAATCAAGTATGAAGAGTGAAGGATTAAAATTTCGATTCTTCACTCTTCATTATTTATAAATTTTGAGTACTCAAAAATACACAAATTGAAATTATACCAATTTGAAAAAAGAATGCGACAAATAGACCATTTGTAGAGACGCGATTCATCGCGTCTTTACCCAAGGATGTGTTGCAATCATTAATTGAATTGGTATTAATAAAAGGAGTAATTGCTAGATTCCTTTTGGAAGATTAAGTAGGACAGCATCAATAATTAAAGGTTTGTAGTCAGCGCTTTCGCCCTACTTTGTTTGTAAAATGTCTAGTAAAGCACTGCATTGAGCAAAAATAGGCAAATTCTTTCACTATGAAACAACTTCTCGATCCTGAATTTATCTAAGTACAATGTTGCGTAAAAGCGTAGCGTTTTTAATGCAGGGAGATGCAATGGCATGACAGAGGCACGCATTAACATTGTATCGAGATGCATTGGCATTGCAGAGGCACGCATTAACATTGTATCGAGATGAATTGGCATGACAGAGGCACGCATTAACATTGTATTGGGATGCATTGGCATGACAGAGGCACGCATTAACATTGTATTGGGATGCATTGGCATTGCAAGGTATTGTCAAATTTAATTCGCTACAAATTAATGAAATGCTGTATTAAGTTAAACTGGTGAGACTCAGTAACTAAGCATAGTAGGCATAATTAAACATAAAATAAAATCTTAGTTCGTAGTGAGTTATTCATCGCTCAAAACAAAGATGATCGGCTTCCTCAAGGTGGGAGAACACTACTGTAATTTAAGATTGTGGGTGCATAGGCTAGCAAAAACCACAGGCATCGCAAACTTATAATATTGATGATATCTATCCACCTCTGACTTTTTATTGCGATAATTCCCAAGGGGGACGCGCTCTCCACTGGTCAGTTAAAGGGGGATAGATGACACTCAAGCGGTTGGTTTTATTTTTTGTGATGACGCCGATAGCAGTTCTGTTGGCAGTTTCGGCTTTATTCGGTAGTTGGCAAGAACCTCAATTTCAAAGTCGTTTGGAACTATACCAAACAAATATTGCTTTACAAGCTCAAGCTTGGCAATCAGAAGATAGCGGTGATGACAAACTCCAGACGATTCGGGAAGCAATACTTGGCGAGCAACCTCTAGAAAGCGCTACAAAGCAGTATCAGGAGGCGCGTCAATCAGTTCAAGCTAATTTAGACAAAGTTAACAATCAACTTGCACAATTACGCTCTCAAGCTGAAATAACTCCCACGCCTCCGAAACCTCTACCAGACGCTCCTCCCACTATTAAAACCTCTAAACAGGGACAGCAACAGTTACAACAGTCTTTTAAGCAATTACAAAAATTACTGGCTGAATTAGACCTGCGCTTGGGAATCTTACAAGCACAGCAAGGACAGACTGATATAGCTTTCAAGACTTGGAGTGAATTACAACAACGCTCAGATATTAATTCAGGGTTTTGGGAAACCGCCGCTGTATTGACTGGACTGTGGAGCAATCCTCCTCGTATCCTCCCAAACGCTCAAGAACCAATTCAAAAGAATTTAGAAGGTTGGTTTCGCTCTACTGCTTTGGTTAAGTTATACCAACTCCAGCAACGACAAGATGCGCTGTCAGCAGTAAAAGCCGCACAACAAGAATCTTCTGCTCAAGCAGTGATTAAATTGGCAGTTATTGGCACTATTCCCACCTTGGCAGCTTTAATTGGTCTAATACTGCTGATTTTATTATTTGCTCAACGCTTGTTGAAAGGAAAAGCCTCTTTATTAGCTCAAAATGCTGATATCCCCTGGTCAACGCCTTGGGGTGGTGAAACGGTTTTGCAGGTTTTTATCATTGGCTTTTTCTTCATGGGGCAAATTTTTGTGCCCTTAGTAATATCGTTGCTACCTATTCCGCGTCCTATTGTGGATGTGCGACTTCAGGCATTTTCTGTGTTGGTTAGCTACTTCTTGGTGGCATTAGGTGCGCTGTTAGTGCTGTATTTCTCTCTCAAGCGCTTTTTTCCACTACCAGAATTCTGGTTTCGCTTCCGTTTTCAAGATAACTGGTTTTTGTGGGGGCTGGGAGGCTATTGCACGGCTTTACCTGTAGTTGTGGTGGTATCTTTGATTAATCAGCAGCTATGGCAAGGACAGGGTGGGAGTAATCCTCTGTTGCAACTAGCTCTGGAAAGCCAAGATAGTATCGCACTTGGTATATTTTTCTCCACAGCGGCGATCGCAGCTCCATTTTTTGAAGAAATCCTATTTCGCGGTTTTTTGTTACCCTCTCTAACTCGTTACTTACCCGTGTGGGGATCGATTCTGATCAGTAGCTTGTTGTTTGCGATCGCTCACCTCAGCTTATCGGAAATTCTCCCCCTGACCGCATTGGGCATCGTCTTGGGAGTAGTTTACACGCGATCGCGCAATCTCCTCGCTCCTATGCTCCTCCACAGCCTTTGGAATAGTGGTACACTATTAAGTTTATTTATTTTAGGTAGTAGTTAATACAGATGCAGTACTGTTGCCAAAAACAAAAATATCTGATTTTATCTCCATAGGTAGAGACAATTTACTAGTAATAATTGGTTATAAGCATAAATACTGGCTGAAAACCCAATTACGATAATGGCAAAAGCAAATTAAAGAATGCTATTAACATTCTCATTCGGGTAGATTTTAGCCATTTTTCGAGATGTTAATTGTCTTCTTGAACCATTTTTAGCTGTCATAAATTGGAATGCAATTCCGGTTTGCGCTCATGGAAGTGGGGATCGGTAACTAAAAAGCGGTTAGAAAGATATGGAAGATGCCTTTTGCGCTTCTAGATTACCACTAGCCACATAATTGTCTTGCCGGTGCGATGGCGTTTTACATTCGCTAGAAGCATTGCAAAAGAATCCGGAAATAATACTGATGGACTTGTAAAAAGTGGTGTATGTAGCAGCTTTTGCTGATTATTTAAGATTTATTCTGCTCAAGATAAATGTCTGAGCTAAAAATCTGCAAAACTGCTGCACCAGGGTTTGCGATCGTCAAATCCAGCAAAAGTCATCAAGGAGTACCAGTTCGGCCTAAACAGCAAGACATTTTGGCGTCTCCTCTGGAATAGAAGCACGCTGATTTTAATTATTCATCTTGAGACTTACTCAGACTGAAAAAATTAAAAATCTATTTATTAAGCAAGTAAATGTATTTGCTTCCATTACAATAAAGACTTTATTTTTATACTCACTTATCAAGGAGCAGCACTTATATGGCAAATCTTAACCCCAGTCACCCTACCAAACAACTTCTAGCTGGTTACTGTGGCATTATCCTGGGAGCGTTTGGGGTTCATAAGTTTATTCTAGGATACGCTTCGGAAGGCTTTATCATGTTAGTGATTTCTGTAATTGGAGGTTCTTTTACCTACGGCGTTGCTTTGTTAGTTATGCAACTTGTAGGTCTAATTGAAGGCATGATCTACTTAAATAAATCCCCTGAAGGATTTGTAAGTACCTATTTTGTGAATAAGCAGGGCTGGTTCTAGTGCAAGAATAGCTTTCTTACTAGAAGCAGAGAATGATACCCTCTTCCCAACTTAGGATTGCAGCAAAAGCGCAGGGATAAAGGGCAGCAACCAAAGAAAGATCCTTTTCCCTTCCGCTTCACCCTTAGCAGAAGTTATATAGCACTTCTACCTCCTATATTTATTTTTATTGATATGCTCATTTTCAAACCTAAACAGCTTAACTGGGCAATGTTCTTCTTGTTAGGCTTAGGATATTTCAGTGTTATGTCTCATTTAGAAATCAACTATTTCTTAAAAAACCTGATTGCGATCGCGCCAATACAGGTGGCTGCTATTATTTATGTCACTTATCGACGTTGGAACTGTCAACCCCCTGTAGGGGAATTTAAAATTCCAAATTTAAAATTTAAAATTCAGAACCCTACAGATAAATCTGAAAACTTGGAACCTTGAATTAAGTACAGCGATAGTCTTGATGCTCAACAAAGTACGATAAATTAATAATTTTAATATGGTTGACATTGAGTCATAGTTCCATATTTAGCCTACGCTCGAATTAGAGACGCTTTTAGTCAGGCGTTGAATTTCTGTAGCGAATCTAAACACAAGCCATGCAACTTGTCCCGAAAACTAAGCCAGCCCTAGAACTTGACCCAATCCTAGAGAAGATTATTCTAGATGTTGGGGGTATGAAGTGTGCTGGGTGTGTGAACGCTGTAGAACGACAGCTGACCCAACATCCAGGAGTCAAGAGTGCCTGTGTGAACCTGGCCACAGAGGTAGCAGTTGTAGAATCAGAAGTTGGTGCAATAGATGCAGATGCACTGGCACAGCGATTAACAGCTGTTGGATTCCCGACTCAACCCCGAAAAGCTAATGGCATAGCGGGCGAGATATCGACTTTACCAGATCCAGCAGAACGACAACGCCGAGAAATGCGTTCTTCTCTATGGCAATTAGCGATCGCAGCGGTGTTGCTGATCTTGTCGGGAAGTGGACATTTTGGTAATCTTGGTAGCTCAGTGCTGCCAGTCCTAAATAACATCTGGTTTCACTGTGGACTGGCGACAGTAGCGCTGTTAATTCCCGGCCGCCCGATTTTAGTAGATGGCTGGCTGGGCTGGCGACGAAATGCGCCTAACATGAACACTCTGGTGGGATTGGGAACGCTGACAGCCTACATTGCTAGTTTAGTAGCGCTGCTTTTTCCCCAATTGGGTTGGGAATGCTTTTTTGACGAGCCAGTAATGATGCTGGGCTTTATTCTCTTAGGAAGGACATTAGAGCAACAAGCTAGAGGTCGTGCGGCGGCTGCATTTAGGAAATTGCTAGCACTCCAGCCACTCTTAGCGCGATTGATTGCCAACCCAGAGAAAGCCGGAATGGGTTCTTCTAGTGTTGAGATTCCTGCTGAACAGGTGCGTGTCGGTGAATGCTTACAAGTGCTGCCAGGCGATAAAATCCCCGTTGATGGTGAAGTGGTAATTGGTCAAACAACGGTTGATGAATCAATGCTAACCGGGGAAGCAGTGCCAGTAATCAAGAAACCAGGAGATATGGTGACAGGGGGGACACTAAACCAGTCAGGAGCGATCGCAATTCAGGCAACCCGGACTGGAAGTGATACAACTCTAGCTCAAATTGTCGCCCTAGTAGAAGCCGCCCAAACTCGGAAAGCACCAGTACAGAAATTAGCAGATACAGTAGCTGGTTACTTTACCTACGGGGTGCTGACAGCATCTGTCTTAACATTTGGATTTTGGTACTTTTTCGGCACTCACATCTGGACTGATATCACCATGTCTGGTGGCATGGAAATGATGAACCACGCTACACATGAAGCACAGCACGCGCTAAACGCCCCGCTACCACTAACAGCACTCAGCACTCAGCACTCATCACTCCTAATCAGCTTAAAACTAGCGATCGCAGTTATGGTAGTCGCCTGTCCCTGTGCTTTGGGACTTGCCACACCAACAGCCATTCTGGTTGGAACTGCTATGGGTGCAGAACGAGGTCTGTTAATCAAAGGTGGCGACGTTTTAGAAAAAGTACACCAGTTAAACACCGTAGTATTTGATAAAACTGGCACTCTGACTACAGGTAATCCCATCGTCACAGATTGTCTGTTAATTGAGGAAATGGGTTCTGGGGAAGAGGCAGAGGAGCAGGAGAAGAATAATAATGCCCAATCCCTCATTCAACTAGCAGCAGCCGTAGAAAGCGGTACTCACCATCCCCTAGCAAAAGCAATTCAGCAAGAAGCACAGCGGCAACAGTTATCTATTCCAGAGGCTGTAGACTTTCACACGGAACCAGGACTAGGGGTATCTGCTGTGGTAGAGGGCACAGTTGTATTGTTGGGTAACTGGGAATGGTTGAGTTGGCACGGCATTGCCATTAACGAAACCGCACAACAGGTAGCACAGGATTTAGCAACAGATGGTAAAACAGTCGTTTGCGTCGCGATTGGAGGAACTTTAGCCGGACTAATTGGTGTTTCTGATACCCTCAGACCTGATGCTCGATCCACCGTAGATAAGTTGCGTCAGATGGGCTTACGGGTCATGTTGCTCAGTGGCGATCGCAAAGAAGCAGCTAGCGCCATAGCCAAACAACTAGGATTAGATAGCGCTGATGTAATAGCAGGCGTTCCCCCAGCTAAAAAAGCAGCGGCAATACAGTCTCTCCAGTTGGAAGGGACAAGGGGGCAAGGAGACAAAGGGACAAAGAAAACTCCCCACTCAGTTGTGGCAATGGTAGGAGATGGAATCAACGATGCTCCAGCTTTATCTCAAGCTGATGTAGGAATTGCTTTACACTCCGGGACAGATGTGGCGATGGAAACTGCTGAAATTATCCTAATGCGCGATCGCCTAAACGATGTCGTCGAATCTATTCAGCTTAGTCGCGCCACCTTCAACAAAATCCGCCAAAATTTATTCTGGGCTTTTGCATATAATACACTTGGCATTCCTTTAGCAGCAGGTGTTTTATTCCCTAGTCTGGGTTTTGTGCTTAACCCATCTGGTGCTGCTGCATTAATGGCTTTTAGTTCTGTTAGCGTCGTCACCAACTCAATATTATTACGGCGATTCGCTCATCGCCCGTAGAATACTCCTTTACACGTCTAATTTGCCATCACAAATATTGGTTATCAAAACACAATTCAGGAGTCAGTTGTCAGATTAAAACACTTACCAAAGCTATCATAGCTACTGGAGTAGAACGGCCATGTTCTACTCTTTCAAGGTATTATGCAATTTTAAAGCTTATTTAGATTAGCACCACAGACTGATGGTGCCCGAAAATGGCAAGATACGATACTAAACAAATCTTAATCAATTACAGTTCCACCGATTTGTCAATGGCAGCAGAAACCAATGAAAACCATCTACTGATTATTGAAGACGATCAAGGTCGCAAAGAATTTTCTCTGGAGCACCCCGTCTACTCTATTGGTAGAGACCGCGAATGTAATATCCGTTTAATGTCGCAGTTTGTCTCCCGCCGCCATGCCACATTAGTGAGATTGCCACGAGAGCATAATAGTCATAGCTACTATTACCGGATTGTAGATGGCGATGCCAAAGGTAAGCCTAGTTCCAACGGTTTGATGATTAATGGACGCAAGATACCAGCCCACGATCTCAGAAATGAAGACGAGATCGTTTTTGGGCCTCAAGTACGTGCCATTTATTACCTTTTAAGAAATACTCAGCGTTTAGGACAAACGGATTCGAGTGAGTATGATATTACACTAATAAACCCCGGTATGGCCGAGGATTTAGAGGAGTAAGCGAGTGAATTATAACTACCAATTACAGTCTGACACTTCCACAGCTTCAAGCCGTGGGAGTATCAATTCAATCACCAAAGCTATCCTGCAATACTTTCAATCAAATGCCAATGACGGCTACTTTCAATAGATTGCTTGATTAACTCAAACATTTGTCGGCAGTAATTATCTAGGTGAATTGGTAGTTCTTCATTTTTAATCACAATACTCATGCGAGTTTCAGTTTCAGTAGATTTTGATTTATCAATCAGTACTTCTACTGTTATTAATTTAGGAAAAGGAACATTCCCAGGAACCTCACGACCGATAATATATTCGGCTGTGTGATATTGAATATCCAACTGACAGTCCTGTAGAAGTTCTACAAGTAACGGCAACAGATGGTCACTAGGAACAGAAACAATAAATGAACAGGTATAGCGAGCCATAATAGCCCCAAGCCTTGCAACACTCCGTCCATCCTATAATACCGAAGTATCTAAATATAAAGTCATTAAAAAATCAAAGTTTTTGAGAGCAGGTACTACCAGATATACAGTCAATGAAGAGGCAGGGGGCAGGGGGCAGAGGGGCAGGGGAGCAGGGGAGCAGAGGAGATATGTTTTAGAATGCAAGTTAGTGTCACTATAA